>JAMPEL010000009.1:50317-73379 GCA_023665185.1 Roseburia sp. | reverse complement strand
TATAGCTCCTCCCCTAAGTTAGGGGAGGTGTCACGAAGTGACGGAGGAGTCTGTCTGATTTTATCTAAAACACGCTTACAAAAAGTCAAGAAATCTGTCAAAATTACCAGCAAGACATCGCCTGCATCAAGACTCAACTCTATAAAAAAGACCAATCACTCGAAATGTCGGATGAATCAAAAATGAATGCTCAAAATGTTTAATCAAGTTTTCCGGCCAACTGATAAAATGTCAATTGCTTGTTTCTGGCTGTCCGTTTAGAAACTTATATAGGATATGTTCAAGCGGCAGATTTTGGGCTGCCCTGAACTCGAACCCACGTAAAATTAGAATTTTGACTGCATAATCGTAAGTCCATTCTTCCGGTATCTCTCAATCATATTCGTATTTTTCTGAATACTCTTTTGGCATCAGAGTTTCTTTTTTGGCCTTGTCATGACCCCGAGGAGCATATCGACATCATTCATCATTCATCAGAATTAAAATGATATTTGTTACGGCATAATTTTGTTTTTCTTTCGGGAAACTCTAACTTTGTAACGGGTTTAGGCCAGTTGCCCAATGTATGCCTGCCGGTATATGTTCTGTGGCAAGAGAAAACATCCTATAAATAAGGTGTAAATAGGATTGAACAGATAACAATAATATTATTAAAACAGTAATTTTTATGGAAAAGAGTCCATTGCAGATTGCAAGAGCCGCTTATCAGCCAAAGTTGCCTAAGGCACTTCAGGGTCCGGTAAAGGCTAAGGAAGGTGAACCGACACAGTCTGTCGGTGATCAGGAAGAAATAAAGAAATTGTTCCCTAACACTTACGGAATGCCTGTAATCGAATTTGAAAGCGGTGAGGCACAGGAACTTCCTCCTTATAATGTAGGTGTCATTCTTTCGGGCGGACAGGCTCCGGGCGGACACAATGTGATTTCCGGTATATTTGACGGTATAAAGAGCTTGAATCCTGCAAGCAAGCTTTATGGATTCATTCTTGGTCCTGGCGGTCTTGTTGACCACAAATACATGGAGCTTACAGCTGACCTTATTGATGAGTACCGCAATACAGGTGGTTTCGACATCATTGGTTCAGGACGTACAAAGCTTGAGGAAGTATGGCAGTTTGAGAAGGGTATTTCCATCATTCGCGAGCTTGGCATCAAGGCTCTCGTCATTATCGGTGGCGACGACTCTAACACAAATGCTTGTGTGCTTGCTGAATATTATGCAGCTAAGGAATATGGTGTTCAGGTAATTGGATGTCCTAAGACTATTGACGGCGACTTGAAGAACGCGCAGATTGAGACTTCTTTCGGATTTGACACTGCATGTAAGACTTATTCAGAGCTTATCGGAAATATTCAGCGCGACTGTAACTCAGCACGTAAGTACTGGCATTTCATCAAGCTCATGGGACGTTCGGCAAGCCATATCGCGCTTGAGTGCGCTCTTCAGTGCCAGCCTAACATCTGTCTCATCAGTGAGGAGGTTGAGGCTAAGGGCATGTCGCTTGACGATGTGGTTACGTATATCGCCAATGTGGTGGCTGCACGTGCTGCTGACGGCAACAACTTCGGTACAGTGCTTATTCCGGAGGGACTTATCGAGTTTATCCCAGCTATCAAGCGACTTATTGCAGAGCTTAACGATGTGCTTGCAACTCCTGAGGCTAAGGATGTGGCTCGCAACAAGCAGATAGACTTTGTGAAGGAGCATATCTCTGACGAGAACCTCAAGGTGTTCAACTCGCTCCCTACTGATGTGGCTTCACAGCTTGCACTCGACCGTGACCCGCATGGAAACGTACAGGTTTCTCTTATCGAGACAGAAAAACTTCTTTCTCACATGGTTGCAAACAAGCTTGAGAAGATGAAGAAGGCAGGAAAGTATGAGGGCAAATTTGCCGCACAGCACCATTTCTTCGGTTATGAGGGACGTTGTGCCGCTCCGTCTAACTATGACGCAGACTACTGCTACAGCCTCGGATTCAATGCTTCTCGCCTTATTGCAAACGGCAAGACTGGCTATATGTCAATCATCAAGAACACTACAGCTCCTGCTGCTGAATGGATTGCCGGTGGTGTGCCTATCACAATGATGATGAACCTTGAGAAGCGTAACGGTAAGATGAAGCCAGTTATCCGTAAGGCTCTTGTTGAGCTTGACGGCGCTCCATACAAGTATTTCGTTTCTAAGCGCGATGTTTGGGCACGTTATACAAGCTATGTTTACCCAGGCCCGATTCAGTATTTTGGTCCGACAGAAGTTTGCGATCAGGCTACTGCCACTCTCAAACTTGAGCAGGCATAAATATAACTGTTGAGATACAGAGAAAATTAGGAATTGGCAGTCGGAAACTGTTTGCTTGCCTTTAAGACACTGGATGTTCTGGGCAAGTGTGGCATAGTTTCCGGATGCCGGTTCCTAATTTTTCTGCTTTTTCATGTCGGAAGACGGAGAATATGGGTAGCAATATGACCCTGTTCTTGCATTAAATACCTCAAAACTTAAAGAATATATGCAGACAAGCAGAAAACGAAATGCCAAGACTGGCAAGCATGGAAGCAGCAAGCACGGTAAAAAGAAGACTGTGTCGCATAATCCGTTTCGCCGTATTCCTTCCTACTTGCTTTGGACATTGCTTTCTGTCATTGTGGTGGTTTACATATTCTTTTTCTATCGTACTTTTGTAGGTCCTTATTCTTTCAGGTGGAAAGCCTTGTATGGGGATGTCACCTATCCTGACGGAAAGATTAGAGGCATTGATATATCCCATTATCAGGGGGATATAGACTGGGAGAAACTTAGAAACGCGGATATACAAGGCTCGCCAGTCAGTTTTGTGTTTATAAAGGCAACAGAGGGAAAGGATATGCTTGATGAGAATTTCAATCAGAACTTTTTCAATGCGCACAAGAATGGCATCTTGCGCGGAGCATACCATTTTTTCAGTACAAAAAGCTCTGGCAAGGAACAGGCTGATTTCTTTTGCAAGATGGTGCAGCTGGATGAAGGCGATTTGCCGCCTGTTCTTGACGTGGAAGTCATAGGCGGGCTTACTCCTGTACGGTTGCGCACGGAGGTGCTGGACTGGATGAGGATTGTGGAGAAACGCTACTCTGTGAAGCCCATTCTTTATACATCATATAAATTCAAGACTCTGTATCTCAATACTCCTGACTTTGATTCTTACCCATATTGGATAGCCCATTATTATGTCAATTCGCTGCAATATGAGGGCGAATGGAAATTCTGGCAGCATACTGATGTGGGGCATGTGGACGGTATCCGGCATTATGTTGATGTCAATATCTTCAACGGTACTTATGAGGATTTGATGGATATGACCATAGAGCCTGATTTGTAGATTTCATGTATTTTCTATTTAGTGTTATAAAAAACTTGAATGATTATTTATTCGGACTTTGTTGTCAATGCTTTCTGACATGAATTGATTATATTTGCAGAGAACAATAAAAAGACAAACAAGAATCTGGCTTTGTGAGTCTGTAGCATGGAAAATACTCCTTGTCGGTATAATTTCTGATAGCAGCGGGATAAAATAATCTTTGTCTGTGCAATTCGGATGGCGGGAAGGATATGAGTCAGAAACATATAGGTGGTTTTCTGGTTGTTCCACTTGGCTTGCAAAGCATTTATATCATAAAAAGGAACATTTATGGACTATTTGGTAGCTCATTTCAATATTAATCCTGTGGTCGATGATGCGCGCGACGTGCTGGCCGCGCTGCTCTGTAATGTCGGTTTTGAGACTTTTGAACCGACAGATTCCGGTATTGACGCTTTTGTCCAGAAGGATGTTTTCTGTAAAGAATCCACAGATGATATAGCCGGCAATTTCTTTATGCCGGGAATTTCTGTCGATTATGAGGTTGAGCAGGCAGACAACCGCAATTGGAATGAAGAATGGGAAAATAATAGTTTCAAACCGATTGTGGTAGACGGACTATGCGTTATTCATGGTACGGCACATGAGAATATTCCGGAACTCCCTTATGATATTGTCATTAATCCAAGAATGGCATTCGGCTCTGGTACGCACGACACAACACAGATGCTTGTCCGTTTCTTGCTTCAATCGGATTTCTCGGGGCAGACTGTACTCGATATGGGATGCGGCACCTGTATTCTGGGCATAGCCATGTCTATGCGGAACGCCGATGCGGTAGTGGCGATAGACATTGACAATGCCAGTGTGGAGAATGCTTTGGACAATTGCCGCATCAATGGTGTGGAGAATGTCCGTGTAATTCACGGAGATGCTTCTGCCATACCTGCTGACATTCGTTTTGACACTATTGTGGCAAACATCCATCGCAATATTCTTATCCGCGACCTTCCTTGTTATGCTGATGCGATGAATTGCGGAGGGCATCTGTATATGAGCGGTTTCTATACTGCGGACATGGCGGACATTGTCTCTGCCGCAGAGACTCTTGGCTTTGCTCTTTCCGATACTGCGACAAGCAATGATTGGTGCGTGTTGAAGTTTTGCAAGGTCAGATAGGCTTCTTTCTTTATCTTTGATTTTCTATATGTATCACTATAATCTAATATCTAAGTTATGAAATTGGGTATCACGCTTTTGCTTGCGGCATTCACGTTGTCGCATGTCAGTATTTCCTCTCAGGAAAGTAATGAGGTAAAACGTCGTCCGCGTCATCATTTTGATGCGCAGAATCCGGATGTACATGACCCTGTCATGGCATACGAAGACGGGAAATACTATATTTTTGCCACTGGAAACGGCATAAGTACAATGTCTTCGTCTGACATGAAAACATGGAAGGAAGAGAAATCTGTGTTCAGTAAGGCACCGCAATGGGCTGTGGACGCTGTTCCCGGATATAGGGGACATACATGGGCACCGGATATTTATTATTCAAACGGACTGTGGTATCTTTATTACTCTTGTTCTGCCTTTGGAAAAAATACGTCTGCCATAGGTGTGGCAGTGAACAAGACACTTAATCCTGAGTCGCCTGACTATTTGTGGGAGGATAAGGGTATGGTTGTGCAGTCTGTGCCGGGAAAGGATAACTGGAATGCCATCGACCCAAATCTTATTGTGGACAAGAAAGGGACTCCGTGGTTGTGTTTCGGCTCGTTTTGGGACGGCATACAGATGATAAAGCTCGACAGCAATATGCAGTCGCCGGCAAAGAAAGCAAAGTTCATGACCATTTCCCGCCGAAAGTACAGTAGTGCAAAAGAAAGGAAAGAACAGTTTGGCAAAGCGAATAATAATGCTGTAGAGGCACCGTTTATTGTGCGTAACGGTGATTACTATTATTTGTTTGTATCCTTTGATTATTGTTGTCAGGGACTCAAAAGCACATACAAAACGGCTGTCGGACGCTCTAAGAAAATTACAGGCCCTTATGTGGACAAAGACGGTAAGAAGATGGGGCAGGGCGGCGGAACTGTGTTGCTTGAGGCAAACGACAGCTATGCGGGCATCGGACATTGCTCGGTCTATGAGTTTGGCGGTCAATGGTATATTGTGGCACATGCTTATTCCAAAGCGCACAACGGTGCTTCCAAGCTTTTTATACGTAAGATGAATTTTGATGCTGAAGGTTGGCCTGTGTTGGAATGAGTAAGTGTTTGTGATTCATGGAGTCGTTGAATGATTTTTTTATCCAATACGGTTATTGGGGAATGGCTATAGCCTCTTTCCTTGCCGGCACATTCATTCCTTTCAGCAGTGAGGCGGTAATGGGTGCTTTGCTTGCCACAAGCTCTATGGACCCCATGCTTACAGTTTTGAGCGGCACAGCCGGTAATGTGGCAGGGTCTATGGTAAATTATTACGTAGGCTCGTTGGGCGATGTGAGCCGTGTTTCCAAATGGTTCAAGGTGAAGGAGCGAAGGTTGCGTCAGGCACAGACATACGTGGAAAAGCACGGCTCATGGATGGGCTTCTTTGCTTTTCTTCCCATATTGGGAACGGCAATATCCATTGCGCTTGGCATGTTGCGCGCCAATGTATTGGGAGTGTTCATGTCTACTCTTGCCGGAAAGTTTCTGCGTTATTTGATAGTGGCTTATTCTGTGGTCGCTTTCAAGTGAAAGTGTTCTTTTGTAGTGAGATTCTGACTGCGGAGAGGTGACAGAGAATCAGGCAAATATTTTTCAGAGTTTTATGTAAAGTATATTTTCTTATTATATGAAAAGAAATGTGTTTTTTTTGATGACCGCCGTGTTGTGTGTGTTCGTGGTGTCCTGTAAGAAAGGCAATGACAACAATGTACCGGAGACGGATGGTGCAAGTGAGTCCAAAAAGGTGGTGACACACCTTAAAGTGGCTGGCGACTTTTACCAAATCACCAATATCGGGAGCGTGGATATTGTATATACCGAAGGCGATTACAAGATAGATGTGGAGTGCGATTCTTCCCTCTTGCCCTATGTATCTACAGTTTTTGATTCTGGAACGCTTACGGTTTATATGAGGAGGGAGGAAAAGGGTGATGTGAACTGGCTGTCAGACAAGTCTGATGTGACACTTTATGTATCGTGTCCGAAAATAAAATATATAGCGGTCTGCGGCTCCGGCAGTTTCAAGTCGGTAGGAACCATTCATTCAACCGATATGCAAATTGGAAGTCTGGGCTTAGGTGATATCGAGCTTGACTCTGTGGAGTGTGAGACTTTCGATTACGAGCTTCGTACAGAAAGCAATGCCGCATTCAAGCATATAACTTGTAACAGCGCAAAGTTTTCTTCGTATGGAGGCGGTATGATACAGGCTGAGGTTGATGCTGCCGATAGGGCATACGCAATGATTGGGAGTGTAGGCAATATGGATTGTAAATTCCGTTCCGACAATGTGGAGATACTGTCGTTCTCGGAAGGAAACGGCAACTTCGATGTTCAGTGTAATCAGTTGAGTGCCTCTATTCAGGGAACGGGCAAAATCTGTCTCAACGGATATGCAAAACAGAAATTTCTGAAATCAGGGACAAGTGCTGTCGTAGAGAACAATCTTAAATAAATTGTCGGACATATTAGAAATCTATCAGTCTGGTACTTGCCCGATGGTTAGTTTTTCAATAAATTGTTTGACTAAAGAAAAAATGGTGGAACGGTCTTGTTTGTCCGTTCCACCATTTTCTTTAGAATTTGAATCCGAATGTACACATCAGCTGGCTGCGGTCGTTGTTGATTTCCGTCGGTTTCAAGTCAATGTCGTCGAAAGCGTAGAAATCACCTTTCTGTGCCGAATACTGATAAGCCAAATCGATGTATCCGCCTTTGTATCGGTATCCCATACCGATTGTGATGCGGTGTGTGTCTTTCCAGTTCGTGAAGTCTGTCTCTGTGAACGGACTGTCGTATGCAATCGTTCTGTAAGCGTCACTTTTGTATGGCGAGGATATGTAGTTGTATCCGAAGCGGACACTAAACTCGTCTACTGGCTTATATTCCATACCTAGTTTCAATGTGTGCTGGGCCTTCAACATATTCTTTGTAAAACTATTGATGTTTCTGAAATAGGAATCCTCGTTCCAGTCGTTAGTGTAATATTTGCAAGTGCTGTAGTCCATGTACTCATATTCGGCACCGATGGCAAATTGTTTGCCCACCGTGTGTCCAAGACTGATGCCCAGTTTCCACGGAGTGCGGTAAGAGTAGTCGTATGGCTCACTTGCCTGCTGCGCTACAAACTTATCGTCCATATAGAGCATCGAGCCGTTTGTGTCGTCCATTTTATACCATGTAGGTGTGTGTATATGGAAACCTATACGGAACGGTGAGTTCTCAAACGGGCGGCAGATGAAGCCTAACTTGATGTCGAAACCGTCTCCGTTTGTTTCATACCAGTTGCTCAGGTCATAATAATGTCCGTCGTTTCCCAATTCCTCGTAATAGCTCTCCCTGTTGTAGTCTATGCTGTATATGCCCAAAGAGATTCCTGCGAAATAGCGGTCTGAGAAGTTGAACGACAAGTTCAGGTCTGTCTGCAAATTGCTGCCATACACGGCGCGCCTGAAATTAGCCTCATTGGCTCCTATTCCCGTGTATCCGGTGAAATTCTGGTTTTGGTCGAACATTTCCCCGATGATTCCATCGTGAACAAGATTACCATCCTTGTCGTATTCAGGAGCAGCCATGTCGGCCAGCATACCCCAGTTGTTGGTGTCGTAGGCATTGTTTGCCATGTCGGCAATCTGATAAGTCTGCGAGAATATGCCGTTGAGGTGCTCTACTCCGATATTGTGATTACCCAAGAAGTTGTTCCTTTTCAGGATATTCACTCCGAAGTTCACATACTGCAAGCCCGAGCTGCTTCTGTTGCCCTGGTTGGTGGCTATAATCACACCGGCATTGTCTATCGACATACGCGCCTTGTCATGTCCGAGTGCCCCTTCATCTGTAAACACTCCGCTCAGGGTAAGGGCTATGTCGCTGCGGCGGAACATAGCAGTACCTGCCGGGTTGCTTCCCATCACTGAAATGTCGCCGCCTAATGCGCCTAAAGCTCCTCCCATACCCACGTAGCGTGCCGTTCCGTTGAGGTCGCTGCCCGCAAAACGCGCGGCATCATAAGTATCTTGTGCGTACACTGCTCCGCCTATGATGGAAGCGGATAACAGCATGGTCATTTTCTGAAAATTCATAATCACTTATATTATTGCATGTTCTTGTTTTAATCTCTTTTATCTCTCTATCGGCGTCCGCCTCTGCTGCTTCCGCCACCGCCTCCACGGCTTCCTCCTCCAAAACTTCCGCCACCGCCGAATCCGCTTCTGTTGCCAGATGATTGGAATGAAGAGCTGTTGCTGCGGCTTGGGGTAGAGGTGCTGCGTGAGCTTGTACGTTCCGTGCTCTGCACCGTGTTGTTGCTTGTTGAGCGTGAGCTGCTTACGCGGTTATAGGTAGATGATTTTCCCGAACTGCTGTTTGAGCGGCTGTACGATGAGGTAGTGCCCCGCGAGCGGGTGCCCTGTGTCTGTCCTGTATTCCCGCTCTGAATACCGGTTCCTCGTGATGAGAACGTGCCGCGCGAAGAGTTTCTGTCGCCGATAGTGAAAGAGCCTCGTCCGAGTGCCGATGTCCTGTTGCCCGACATGTTTCTTGTCGAGAACGAGCGGCTTCCGTTGTTTGCCAGCGCACTTGTGCGTATCCGGTTGCTGTTGCCATAGCGGTTTGAGAATGTCCCTCTGTTGTAGCGTGTGAATCCTGTTGCCGGGCCGTGGTGGATACCTCCTCCCCACATTGGTCCGCATCCCCAGTAGTTCCAGTGATGAGGGCTGTGCCATCCCCATATTGGGTCATACCAGCAGCTCCACGGTCCCCACGACCATCCATATCCCCATCCGTATCCCCAGAAGAACGGGTCGTAGACATAATAGTCGTCGTAAAGATAATCGTATGCTCCGTAGTTATATACCAAATCCCAATATAGCGGACTGCTTATTGCTATTCCCACACGCGGGCTGCGGAATCGCAATATGCGGCGCGAATAATAGTAGTCCTCCTCGTTGTTGTCATAATTCCGGTCATCCGTTTCCTCAGTCTCATTTTCCGTTACATTCTGATATGAGTCTCCGTTATTGAATCTGCGGTTGTATTCGTCCTCATTACGGCTGTTTTGGGTGTATACTTCCACAGTCGGGTTCTCTGCCTCAATGACAAATGTAGTGCGCGGTGTTTTCTTCACCACAACTTCTTCCTTCTTCTCGCTTTTCTTGTCTTTCTTTACAGGAGTGAAGTAAAGGTCATCATCCTGTGCCATACTCAGAATCGGCATCATTGCAAATGAGATGGCGAACAACATAAATTTCTTCATATAGCTTGATTTTTTAGTTAGTACAATATTTATCAGTGCAAAGATATATTTTGTTATCCGATTTTTTGTCGGATATTCCCTATTTTCTTATAGGGAATGTCCTATATCAACGTCTTTGTGAGGTGAAATGTTGGTTTATTGGAGCAGAATGGTCTGTTTATGGGAATGGGGGAGTAGTAGATTTATGGGATTGCTACATTAATGTCTTATTGACAAGGTATTTGGATTTGGTTTTTTTAGAATGATTGCTTTCATCGGATGTTTGATTATCTGTATTGGGTTTTATTAATGCTTTTGTTGCTAAATTTTATATTATGCCGCCATTATGATGTATTATGCTTGTATTTATGACAAATTGATATGTTAAAACCGATGTCCGTAGAATCGCTTGAAATCAACCAGACCTTGCCGCAGTTGCATTTATGCGATTCTACGGAGGGTTTTGAATCATGAAATTCAAATGTAAAAATAAAGTAATTTGTATTTTGAAAGATTAAATTATTTGCGCTTGAACGTGCTTTTCTTGGGGAAAAGTGCCGTAAAAACGGAATTTTCAAGGTGAAGTAAATTTATTTACAAGGCACTCTAAATTTTTGCGCAAGGTGAACGAAATTTATTTTCAAGGCGCACGAGTTTCAAAACGTCCGTTTTAAGGGCTGAAATCGAGTGTCGTTTCGTACAATCCTTAATTTCTGTTTACATACAGTTTTCTGATGTCCCGAAAAACAAAAATGAATTTTGCCGGTAAAAAATGACTGTTTTGAATTGAAAATCGCATAACGCGCTGATTATCAATGTTCTCTATTTTGTGTCCGACTCTTGGTTTTTGAACTAAAATTGCACCCTTTTTAGTGAAAATATATCTATTTGATTATCAAGTAATTAGTGTGCAGCGACTCGATTTCGACCACTTCCCCTGGGGGTGATGGACACCGATTGTGTTAAAATTGTATCTCTTCCAAAACTGACAAAATGTCAATTCTGCTTGAAATAATGAAGTGGGATTACGATGTTATGTATTGAAAAATATCTACCTTTGTTCCGTATTAAGACAAAGGCAGATATGACGATGGTATGGATTAGTGCCGCTGGTTTGTGTGTGGCAACTTTATTGGGAACCTTTATTGGGTTCATGATAAAGGACCTTTCCCATAAGTGGAATGATACGGTTCTGGGATTTTGTGCGGGATTGATGCTTGCCGCATCGGTTCTGGGCCTGATACTTCCTGCATCGGAACTGGCAGGTGATGGATTGTGGTGGGTTGTGGCTGTCGGTGTGATAGGAGGAGCAATGTTTCTCAACGTACTTGATATGTTCATACCGCACCTTCACCGTTTGGCGGGACTGGACCCGGAAGAGCATGTCAACAATTCCCGGTTGAATAAGATTCTTCTTTTCGTGATGGCTGTAGCCCTGCATAAATTGCCGGAGGGCATAGCCACCGGAGTCGGCTTTAATGCGGATAACCTCGATGGTGCGTGGACTGTCACATTGGGCATTGCCATTCAGAATGTTCCGGAAGGGATGGTCATCATATCACCCTTGCTGCTTGCCGGAGTGAGCAAGATGCGTACACTGGTCATCTCGCTGCTTATCAGTTTGCTTGAAGTGGCAGGAGTGTGGATTGGATATGCTGCCGGCGGAGTGTCAGCCGTGTTCCTTCCTGCAATGCTTGCCTTTGCCGGTGGTGCCATGCTGTATGTGGTCAGCGATGAGATGATTCCGGAAACCCATGCTCATGGATACCAAAAGGCGGCGACATACGCGCTGCTTGTCGGATTTATGACCCTGCTGTTCATCGAGCGTTTCTTCTGATTGGAATTTGGATGTCTGGTGACTGTAGTTTTTTGTGTATGATATAAATGTGCGAATAAAATATTTGTAGTAAGATGAATCTATTAAGAGGTGTAGCGACAACATGCTTTGCGCTTTGTCTGTCGCAAGTGAGTGCCCAGCAGAGCGGTGCTGTTTCGGGAGGAAATAAGGAGAATGGAGCGGAGCAGGTCATGACGAAAATAAAGAATGACCTTGTTCAGAATACGACATTTGGAGGCTATATAATAGGAAAGGCTTCTGCATCGGACCAAGACCTCAGTGCTTCGACCACAAGCCACACTAATTTTGACTTGCGCCTTGTCCGTCTTTATGTCGATGGAAAGGTGATGGATTTTCAGTACAAGCTTCAGATGGAAGTGAATGGAGTAGGCAGCTCTGCCACAGAAAAAGGTCCTCGCATTGTCGACGCGTGGGCAGAATGGCAGCGTTATCGATTTGCGAAAGTGAAATTCGGACAGTTCAAGCGTGCTTTCACTTTTGAGAACCCCATGAATCCGTGGGACATTGGTTTCGGCGCTTATAGCCAGTTGATAGACAAACTTGCGGGAATGAATGACAGGGTAGGGGAACATGCCTGCAACGGAAGAGACTTGGGTGTGCAGGTGCAAGGTGATTTCCTGCCGGCAAAAGGCGACGGACATAATCTGCTTCATTATCAGGTGGGTGTGTATAATGGACAAGGAATAAACCATTCCGATGCCAATAACTCAAAAGACATTATAGGCGGCATTAGCGTGCTGCCTCTGAAAAATCTGGAAATTGGGGTGTTCGGCTGGAGCGGCGATTACACTAAGAACGGAATTACTGTAGACCGCAACCGTATGGCCTGCGGACTGAAATATGAGGGCAAGTGGAGCGTCAGAGCCGAGTATGCCGTGAGCGAGGGACACAAAGTGTCCGACTATTCTGTCGATGAGCAAGGTAATACCGTGGTTTCGGGAAGCGACAAGGCTGATGCGTGGTATATTGGTGTGGGTGCTCCGGTGACGGACAAATTGAAACTTTATGCCAAGTGGGATGTCTATCGTGACACGAAGGCATGGTCGTCTCAGAAGAGTATTTATGCGCTGTCTGCCAACTATTATTTCTGCAAGAACCTGAAACTGCAAGCTAACTACAGCTATACACGTGACAAGGTGACAGTGGCTGACGGACGGTACAACACTTTTGACATGCAGTTGTATGTGAGATTCTAATTGCCGTATGGGAAACGGTTTCCCCTTGTCATCGACTGATTTAGAGTCTGAAAGAATTTATGCGGGTTTGAGCTTGGGGAATGTGAATGGAGTGGTTGGTCTCCGCTTGGAACTTTCAGCTTTATTGTTCCGGACAGGCTTATGATATATAATGAAAATCCCGGCATGTAGCATCTGTGCTACATGCCGGGATTTTGATGTCTGTGTTGGAATAAACTTTATTCCACGTATAAAACCAGACCTTTCAAGTATTCTCCTTCCGGATGGTAGATGTTGATAGGATGGTCGGCAGGCTGATGCAATTGGTGTAAGATGCGCACCTTGCGTCTTGCCTGTGCTGCTGCTGTGAATACCGCTGTGCGGAAATTGTCTTTTGTGACAATCTGTGAGCAACTGAATGTGAACAATATTCCGCCGCTGTGTATTTTCTCCAAAGCTTTCTGGTTCAGTCTTGAATATCCTTTGAGGGCATTCCGCAAAGCATCTTTATGCTTGGCAAATGCCGGAGGGTCAAGGATTATGAGGTCGTACATGTCGTCCATCCGGTCGAGATACTTGAAGGCATCCTCTGCAAAAGCCTGATGTCTGTCATCATCCGGGAAATTAAGCTGTACATTCGCGTTGGTCAGGTCTATTGCCTTCTGTGAGGAATCGACGGAGTGTACAACCTTTGCGCCGCCTCTCATTGCATAAAAGGAAAATCCGCCGGTATAGCAGAACATATTTAGTACACTGCGTCCTTTTGCATAATGCTCAAGCAGGCTGCGGTTGTTTCTTTGGTCTACGAAGAAACCTGTTTTCTGCCCTTTCAGCCAGTCTACATGGAATTTCAGTCCGTTCTCTATGGCAATGTCGTCAGCACTTCCGCCAAGCAGAAAACCGTTTTCCTGACCGAGCTCTGCTTTATATGGCAATGTGGTTTCCGACTTGTAGAAGATATTCTCTATTTTGTCGTCCATCACACTCTTCAAAGCTTGCGCTATAGTGTATCTGTCGGTGTGCATTCCGACAGAGTGTGCCTGCATGACAGCCGTCTTGCCATATACGTCGATGATAAGTCCGGAAAGGTTGTCGCCTTCTCCGTGTACGAGTCGGTAAGTGTTATTGTCAGGCCGTTCTGCCACTCCGATAGATTTGCGCACATTATATGCGGAAGCGATTCTACGCTCATAGAACGCTTGGTCAATCTGCTCCTCATCAAAAGTAAGTACTCTGACCATGATGCTGCCAATCTGGTAATGCCCTGTGGCAATACGCTCATAATCTTGGTCTGTGCCTGTATGTTCCGTCTTGTTTCTGAGCGCGTACACTTCCACTGTCTCGCCTTCTTCCGGCTGGTTGTCGAAATGGTGTATCGCACCTGAGAATATCCACGGATGGAAACGTCTCAGCGATTCGTCTTTTCCACGTTTCAAATATACTTTTCTCATATATCCTTATTATATTGTTTTCTAATAATGTGTGATGCGTGTATTTAATGTCTGCCGATATGCGGAATGCTGCCACTGCACGGTCGAATGGAAATGGCTGCTCCGTCCAGTCTTTATCTCTGTTTATGGGTTGGCATTGTCACGCATTGATATTGTTGTTGGCAAGTCTTCTGCATGGCTTTCTTCTCTCACCAGTGTATAGTCGCCTGTTTTCTTGAGCCTTTTCAGCTCCTGATGTATCATGATACAAGCCCACGCGTCTGTGGCGGCATAAAGTTTTTGCGCATCGGAAAGGATGTCTGCTTCCCAGTTTGACAGCTGCTGTGTCTTTGCTATTTTCTGTTTGAAAAGATTGGCATAGATTTTTTGAAGGCTCATGTCCGCAATGCCAATTTCTTTCACTTCCTGTTGGATGTCTGCAAATAATCCGGGGGTAAACTGACCGCGTGCGTTCAATGCACGCATATCATCGTTCAATGACAGTCCGACTTTCAATGTGGAACAGTCTTCGAGCAACTGCTTTACGGCATCTGTCATTCCTATTCTGTTCAGTCTGAACAGGAAGCAAATGTCTGGTGTGGCTACTTGCAGTAAGGCCACTTGATATGTGTGTCCTCTCCGAAAAGACGGACGTGTTTCCGTGTCAATTCCCAATATAGGCTGCCCTATCAGAAACTCTACCGCTTTTTCTGCCTCAGCTTCTGTAAAGATTGTCACAATGCGCCCTTGAAATATTGCGCGTGGTAACTCATTTAGTTTTTTCTTGTCAAATTTCTCTCTGATTATAGTCATAACCGTTCTCTCCGTCCTCTAAATCTTCCCTTTTATGGTTATACATGACATCGTGAAGCGCACGCATCACATTGACGACTCTTTGCCCCCAGTATGTCTCGAAATTGTCTTTGCAGAATGCCAAAGCATCCATCATTCGTTCTTCAACTCCTAATTTATATGTGAATGCGAAGTTTTTGAGGTCTTGATAGATGTCTGCCAGATTCTCGCTTATGGTCATTAATATAGGAGTGTCACTATATTTCATGTCTTCTACAAATACATCAAGGTAATCATCGTGCTCGCCCATTATGCGGCTTATGCCCATACGTATCATCTCGTAATTGTCTTCCGTGACAAATGTTTCCGGTTCCTCATCCTCGTTTGCCACGAATCTCGGCAAAAGGGAGCCTTTCAGATATAGCAGCGGAAGCAGTTTAAGCATTGTGTCTACAAACTCCTTCCGGGTCTTGTTTTCCGATGATTCAAGATATACGCAAAATTGTACTGCGACAGTGACAAACTCCAATACGTCGTGACTATATACAGGAGATTTCAATTCTTTTTCCATCGTTTTGTTTTATTGGTAATCAAACAGACAAGTTGCTGAGCTTGCAAGCCGGTTCGTTGGCTTGTAAGGATTTTCAGCAACTTGTCTGTCTACTAATTTTATTTATTTGTTGGATTCTCCGTTTTGGAGCATCTCATTCATGTTTTTCGCTGCTTTGCGACCGTCACCCATTGCAAGAATGACTGTGGCACCGCCACGTACAATATCTCCTCCTGCGAAGATGGTCGGGATGTTTGACTGCATCTTGTCATTGACGGCAATTGTATTCTTGCGTCCAAGCTCAAGTCCTTCAACAGATTTAGGAACAAGCGGGTTCGGAGATACACCTACTGCCACAATTGCCATGTCGATGTCAATTGTTTCTATCGCTCCTTCTATGGCGACAGGAGAGCGTCTGCCGCTTGCGTCCGGTTCGCCAAGTTCCATTTTCTGCAAACGGACTTGCCTTACCGCACCTTTCTCGTCCGCAATATATTCAATAGGATTGTGGAGGGTCAGGAACTCAATGCCTTCTTCTTTTGCGTGTTTCACTTCTTCCAGACGTGCCGGCATCTCTGCCTCGCTTCTTCTGTATGCTATAAATACACGTTCCGCACCAAGACGTTTGGCAGTGCGGCAAGAGTCCATTGCTGTATTGCCTCCGCCGACAACCATTACGTTCTTTGCTTTGTTGATTGGTGTATCCGATTCAGGATTGGATGCGTCCATAAGATTTACTCTGGTCAGGTATTCATTGGAAGACATGACATTGATACAGTTCTCTCCCGGAATGTTCATGAAATTAGGCAGACCTGCGCCTGATGCGATGAACACACCCTTGTATCCTTGTGCCTCAAGTTCGGCAATGCTGACAGTCTTGCCAATGATACAGTCTTTCACAAAGCGGACACCTATGTTGCCCAAATTCTCTATTTCTACGTCTACAATGGCATTTGGCAGACGGAATTCCGGTATGCCGTATTTCAATACACCGCCAATTTCATGCAGCGCTTCAAATACAGTTACCTCATATCCTGATTTTGCCATGTCGCCGGCAAAACTTAATCCGGCAGGTCCTGAACCCACGACAGCTACTTTTATTCCATTGCTTGGCGCACATTCAGGTAATGCCATCTTACCACTTTCTCGTTCAAAATCAGCGGCAAAGCGTTCCAGATTACCGATTGCCACGGCTTTTCCTCCCATCTTCAGGTGGATACATTTGCTCTCGCACTGTTTTTCCTGTGGACATACACGACCGCATACAGCAGGAAGCGCAGAAGTGGCTTTAAGGACTTTCGCAGCTTCAAGGAACTGTCCTCTTTCTATGTTCTTGATAAATGAAGGAATATTGATGCTGACAGGACAGCCTTCCATACAAGACGGGTTTGCACAGTCAAGGCAACGTTTTGCTTCTGTCACCGCCTGCTCTTGTGTAAGTCCTGTATTCACCTCCTCTGTTCGTGTGGTTGCACGATAAACAGGGTTGAGTTCGCCCATGACACACCGTTCAATCTGTGTTCTTTCTTTCGGCTTCATACTTTTCTGAAGCTCCATGCGCCATGGAGCTTTCCTGTCGGTAAGCTCACTCAATGGAGTGTCTGTCGTCATTTGTTCCGCTTTAGCAGCCTTGTCCGCATCCTGGCTTAATTTGCATTCTGTGGCATGGCTTTGCAGATGTTCTTCAAAGTGCTCCATCTCTTCCATTTCGGCTGGTTTGAAAGCTCCCATTCGCTTGAACATCTCGTCAAAATCCACTTCGTGACCGTCAAATTCCGGACCGTCCACACAGACGAAGCGTGTTTTCCCGCCCACTGTAATGCGGCAGGCACCACACATGCCTGTTCCGTCAACCATGATGGTGTTAAGTGACACATCTGTCGGAACATTATATTTTTTCGTGAGTAAACAGCAGAATTTCATCATGATGGCGGGTCCGATGGCAAAGCATTTGTCTACCTTCTCGCGTTGTATGACCTGTTCGATACCTATTGTGACTACACCTTTCTGTCCATAACTTCCATCGTCTGTCATGATAATAACCTCATCACTATACTTGCGCACCTCATCTTCAAGTATAATAAGGTCTTTTGTGCGTCCCGCGAGTACAGATACTACTCTGTTGCCTGCTTTTTTTAGAGCTGTAATGATAGGGAGCATTGGAGCTACACCCACACCACCTCCGGCGCATACCACAGTTCCGAAGTTTTCTATATGTGTCGCTTGGCCAAGTGGACCGACCACATCTGTGATGTAGTCTCCCTCGTTCAGCATACACAGTTTTGTTGATGACAATCCGACTTTCTGTACGACAAGTGTTATAGTGCCTTTTTCTGTATCCGAGTCAGCGATGGTCAATGGCATACGTTCACCCTTGTTGCCTACACGAATCATTACGAAATGTCCTGCTTTACGGGATTTGGCGATTAATGGCGCTTCTACCTCAAACTTGAACACTTTCTCTGAAAACTGTTCCTTTCTTATGATTTTATTCATCTTACAACTGTTTTTTACTATTCTGTCAATAGCCTCTTTCAACATCGTTTCCACAGAAGATACAACATGTTTGTTTTGTCACAGAACATTTCTTTCATATCAGGCTGCGGCACTATATTGCGGCTTGCCGCTTTGAGTTGAAAACACTCGTGTGCTGAATAGTCGTTTTGGAAAATCGGAATTGAAGATTGCACAAGTCACGCATTCTTCATGTGGTGGAGACATAGTTTCTTGCTAACCCTCAATACCTTATTTATATCACTTTTTTCTTATTGATATGTCAAAACGGGAAATCTGCTTTTGACAAGCCGGTTTCTCGTTCTGACACACATAACCGTATAAAATAAATCAGAAATTCTGATCGTCAAGATATTCAAAGCCGCAATAAGGAACAAGAGCCTTTGGTATGCGTATTCCTTGAGGAGTCTGATTGTTCTCCATAATAGCGGCAACAATACGTGGTAAAGCAAGTGCCGAGCCGTTGAGCGTATGGCACAATGTTGTCTTCTTGTCCTCAGAGCGGCGGTAGCGGCATTTCAGACGGTTTGCCTGATAGCTCTCAAAGTTTGAGGTTGAGCTGACTTCCAGCCAACGCTTCTGGGCTGCCGACCATACTTCAAAGTCATAGCATATCGCGCTTGTGAATGACATGTCTCCGCCACAGAGGCGCAATATTCTGTATGGCAGTTCAAGCTTAACGAGCAAGCCCTCCACATGAGCCAACATCTCCTTTAAAGACTCATATGAATGTTCCGGAGTGTCGATGCGGACAATCTCTACCTTGTCGAACTCATGCAGACGGTTCAAGCCTCGGACGTCCTTGCCGTAGCTTCCTGCTTCGCGACGGAAGCATGCTGAATAAGCGCAACGCTTGATTGGCAAATCCTTCTCATCGAGAATGACATCACGGAAAATATTCGTTACAGGCACTTCTGCTGTAGGGATGAGATAGAGGTCGTCAAGCTGGCAGTGATACATCTGCCCTTCTTTGTCTGGAAGCTGTCCTGTACCGTAGCCGGAAGCCTGATTCACAACCAATGGCGGCTGCACTTCCAGATAACCGCTCTTGCGTGCCTCTTCGAGGAAAAATGCTTCGAGGGCGCGTTGGAAACGTGCCATCTTGCCGATATAAAAAGGGAAACCGGCACCGGTCACTTTTACACCCAAATCAAAATCAATGAGGTTGTATTTCTTTGCGAGTTCCCAATGCGGAAGTGGTTCCTCGCCCAAATCAGGAATAATACCGCCTTCTTTTACCACCACATTGTCTTCTGCTCCTGCACCTTCCGGCACATCGTCATTCGGTATATTAGGTATTGTGCAGAGATGGGCATCCAGTTCCTGTTCTGCATTCTTCTGTTCAATTTGCAAAGTGGCGATTGTCTCTTTCAATTTGGCAACCTCTGATTTTGCAGCCTCAGCCTCGTCCTTCTTTCCTTGTTTCATCAGACCACCGATTTGAGCCGCATATTTTTTGCTCTCTGCCAAAGCCGCATCAAGCTTTGTCTGTGCTTCTCTACGTTTCTTGTCAATAGCAATGGCTTTCTCGACAGCCTCTCGCGCACCACCGAAGTGCTTCTTTTCAAGACCTTTGATAACTCTTTCGGTCTCTTCAGTAATAACTTTTAGTGTAAGCATGATTATATTTTTTAATCTTTCCTTTACTCAAAATGTAATATCCGTGCAAAATTACAAAAAATAAGTGGTATGGCTAATCTTTTTGCGAAAAATAAGGGATGGATTGTTTTTCATCTTCTTTATCCACAAATAATAACCGGTCAAGGGCAGCGGTGGTACCTGACAAAGCGGTAAATTGCAAGAAACACATAAACAAGAATACTTTCTTAGTCATAACAATCTCATATTTTCATTATCCTCTATATATATAAATGTAGTGTCGCGTCACAAAAAACAACTGGATTTACGTGACGCGACACTGCATGTTGTGTTTAATGGCGACAAAGGTGTTGAAAGATTTGAAAACATGAAAAGTACTGCTGCAAAATACTCATAATGCAGTACGCTCTCGCAATATTGAGTCAGATTCTGTACTTACTTTTTGTGATGAAAAGCCTCCTGTCGCCTTATAAAAACCGGAGTGTGTCCACTTTTTCAAGCCGTTCCCGAAGTCGGGGCATATTTCCACGACGTATGCGCAAAGTCATAGAGCAGTCTGTGTCATACCCTTGCTCCACTATCTTTGGATTTTCTTCCTTTACTATGCGCATGACGTCATTCATGAAAGGATATTCAAAAAAGAAAGTGACATCCTCGTCCACCGTCTTCTCCACCACTGTGGCGGCAGCTATCGCCTCAGCGGCGGCAATGCGGTATGCCACAATCAGCCCGCTTGTACCAAGCTTTATACCGCCAAAATAGCGGACTACAATGACCAGAATATTCGTAAGGTTGTTTGAGTTTATCTGTCCGAGAATCGGCTTCCCGGCTGTGCCCGAAGGTTCTCCGTTATCATTGGCACGGAAATCCAGACGATCGGCACCAAGCATATAGGCATAACATACATGGCGGGCATCATAATATTTCTTCTGATACTCTGCCACATACTCCTTTACCTCTTCTATGCTCTCAACATGAAAAGCGAAAGCAAGAAATTTGCTCCGCTTTTCTGTATAGATTCCTTCCGAAAGTCCGTCTATCGTCAAATAACTGTCCATCAACTGAGTTTATGTATCACAAGTCCGCTGCGCAGCTTCGGCTCAAACCATGTGGCCTTAGGAGGCATTATGTTTCCACTGTCCGCTATGTCCATTATCTGTTTCATGCTGACAGGATAAAGGGCAAGCGCCATCTTCATCTCACCACTGTCGACACGGCGTTTCAACTCTCCGAGTCCGCGCAAACCGCCCACAAAGTCAATGCGCTTGTCGCGGCGCAAATCCTTTATGCCAAGAAGCTCGTCAAGAATAAGGTGGGAAGAGATGGAGACATCAAGAATCCCTATCGGGTCGTTGTCGTCATATGTCCCTTCTTTTGCTTTCAACGAATACCACTCTCCCTCAAGATAGAGCGAGAACTCATGAAGCTCTGCCGGACGATAGTCGTCCTGTCCCTTGTGTACAACAACAAAATTCTTTTCGAGAGCTTTTACAAACTCTGCGGCAGACATGCCGTTCAAGTCCTTTACGACACGATTGTAATCGAGAACTGTCAGCTGGCTTGCCGGAAAGCATACAGCCATGAAGTAATTGTATTCCTCGTCGCCACGGTGATCTGGATTCTGCGCTGCCTTCTCGGCACCGACAAGCGCGGCGGCAGCGGAACGGTGGTGTCCGTCGGCAATATACAAATGAGGCATCTTGGCAAACTGCTCCGTTATGGTCTGTATGTCAGCGTCATTGCCAACGACCCACAACTGATGGCGGAATCCGTCGACAGGAGCTATAAAATCATATTCCGGTGTGGAAGCGGCATAACGCGCTACCAGCGCGTCAATAACAGCGTCATCGGGATAGGCGAAAAACACTGGCTCGATATTTGCGTCATTGACACGCACATGCTTCATGCGGTCTTCTTCCTTGTCGCTCCGAGTAAGCTCATGCTTCTTTATGGCACCGGTCATATAGTCATTGACGTATGCCCCGACCACAAGTCCGTACTGCGTCTTCCCGTTCATTGTCTGGGCATACACATAATACTGCTCCTTGTCGTCCTGCACAAGCCATCCCTTGTCCATAAACTTCTTGAAGTTTTCGGCAGCGCGCTCATACACACGAGGGTCATACTCACTCGTACCGGCAGGAAAATCAATTTCTGGTTTGATGATATGATAGAGACTCTTTTCATTGTCGCCTGCCTCTGTGCGTGCTTCCTCTGAATCGAGCACATCATATGGACGGCTCTCCACTTCTTCTACAAACTCTTTCGGAGGTCGTATGCCTCTAAATGGTTTTACTGTTGCCATAGCTTTTGCTTGGTATTAAATGGTTATTCTGACTGTCTGCGCAAGCCTGCCTCCGCCTTTTTGGGAATATGCCGTACAGATAGCACCCGCACATTCTCCGCATGTATTCCATGTCTCCGCTCCATCGGTGGGTGGCTGCGATATGCCAAACGGCTGAAAACAGAGCTTGTACAACTGTTTGTCATGCAAACCTACATAAAATTTATCTTATTTCAGACAGATTTGCCCAATTTATTTCAGTTCATATCACATTTTGAGCGGCAAGGTTAAGAAACAGTCACGCGGTTCCGCTAAGATGATAATGTGGCTGCCGAAAGCCTAATCCTCCATACTATATTCTCAAAACCGTACTGCGCTTTACAAAATCGGCAGTGCAATTCTTGTGTGGGCTTGGATTGAGGGTTGTCCAAAATTGAATCCGTTGCATGAGTATGTCTGACATAAGTTTGGTTTATCCGACATTTCGAGTGATTTACCTTTCTTTATAGAGTCGAGTTCTGATACAGGCGATGTTTTGCCGATGAATCCGACAGACTCCTTGATTTTTTGTAAATGTGTTTTTAATGTGTTTAGACAGAATATTTGACTTTTTGTAAGTATGCTTTTTGTGTGTTTAGACAGACTCCTCCGTCGCAAAGCGACACCTCCCCTAACTTAGGAGAGGAACTATATACCTTGTCAATCAATACTTTAGTTTCTCTGCAAGCATGGTAACCTGGCTCCTCCCCTAAGTTAGGGGAGGTGTCACGAAGTGACGGAGGAGTCTGTCACAAAACTCAATAAAATTAGAATATACAGACATTTTGATATGTTAAATCCCGCCTCCGTAGAATCGCCTCGAAATGAACCGAACCTTACCTCGGTTGCAAAAACGCGATTCTACGGAGGGTTTCAAACCTCAAAAATAAAGAAGACAAATAGAACAATCCGACCGACTAAAAGATATAGAAATTCAACCCCAAACACACCTTTTATTCCCAAAAGTGCCCAAAAGACCAAAATTACAAGGTGCTGAAAATTTATTTCCAAGGCACACTGATTTTTTCCGCAA
>JAMPEL010000009.1:0-50217 GCA_023665185.1 Roseburia sp. | reverse complement strand
TACACAAAGATACACAGAAAATTTGATATAAACTAATTTTCAACATCTACTTATATATATAATATGCCAATATGTCGTCGTAGTGTTGGATATTCTGACAATCTGAAATGTTAAAGCCGGCCTCCGTAGAATCGGCTCAAAATGAACCGAACCTTGCCGAGGTTGCATTTGAGCGATTCTACGGAGGCTTTTTAAGTATAAAAAAACAAGTGGACAAACAGAACAATTTGTGCGACTAAAAGATATATAAAATTCCTCTGAAACATGCCTTTTCCACCCAAAAGCCCAGTAAAACCCAAAATTACAAGGTGCTGAAAATTTATTTGCAAGGCGCACCGGTTTTTTTTTCAAGGTGAACAAATTTTATTTTCAAGGCGCACAAAATTTTCAAAGCCCGTTTTTGGGGTCAAAATCGGGCATTTTTCCGATTCTCTTCCTCAAAAAGACGAGAGTCGCCTTTTCCATGTCCTGAAAAACAAAAATGGATTTTGAACCCGAAAAAAGACAATTTTAAGACAAATTTTTCATAACTCGCTGATTATCAATATATCCTATTTTGACTCTAACCATGCGTTTTACGTCTAAAACTGCATACTTTTTGCTAAAAATGTATTCGATTGATTATCAACTGTTTATCTGTAAAACTCCGAAAAATCAAGCACCGATTCAAAGTCGGTAGCCGCCTGAAATGTTAAAATTAGCCTTCTTTTTCAAGTGACATAATGTCACCAATACTTGTCCGCATACGGCTGTCCGGCAATGTGTGCGGCAGGATGATACGAGTCTGCATGACTACCATATATATAGAGAGTGTGGACAAGAGCCGCAATGGATACGGAGATGCTGCACAGTCTTCGGACAGGGGCTACACACTGTGTGATTGCCATTCTCGCCCGAAATGCCGGATGCTCCCAAAAACTTATCCCAACCTTATGTAAATTAAGGAATAAATGATTAACTTTGCGCTGCAAACTATATCGGCAATGACAGCCGTGTAAACTAATAAATTTCAAATGAAACTAAAACATTTATTCCCGATTTTTGCTATGGCAATTACAGGAGCGGCCTGCTCGCCTGAAAGCGGTATGGGCATTAAGCCGGAGAACATGGATCAGAGTGTGGCTCCGGGCACAGATTTCTATCAGTATGCTTGTGGTGGTTGGATGAAGAACAACCCTTTGAAGCCGGAGTATTCGCGCTACGGCAGTTTTGATGTGGTCAGCGAGAACAACCGCGACCAGATTAAGGCTCTTATCGACGAGTTGGCAAGCACTGAGCATGAGCGCGGAAGTGTGGCTCAGAAGATTGGCGATGTGTATTCAATGATGATGGATTCTGTCCGTCAGAATGAGGACGGCTACAAGCCTGTCGTTGCCGACTTGGAGCGCATTGCAAGCATTGAGGCGCGCGAGGACATTATGCCGGTGATGGCTGAGTTCGGTCTGAAAGGATGCGGACAGATTTTCGGTGCTTATATAGGTGCCGATATGATGGACAGCAAGAAGAATCTTCTGGAAGTGTGCCAGAGCGGGCTTTCACTCGGTCAGAAAGATTATTATCTTAATGACGACGAGGCTACCGTGAAAATTAGAGAGGCGTTTAAGAAGCACATCGTGAAGATGTTCATGCTTGTAGGCGACAGCGAAGAGGTGGCAACACGCAAGATGCAGTCGGTCATGGACATAGAGACACGTATGGCAAAGGCTTCAAAAAGCCGTGTGGAGCTTCGCGATCCGGCATCGAACTACCACAAGATGTCATACGCTGACTTCAAGAACGAGTATCAGGGTTTTGACTGGGACAAGTATTGGAGTCTGAATTTCATTGAGAATCTGGAAGAGCTTTGTGTGGCTCAGCCGGAGGCACTCAAGGAAGCAGTTGCCATTCTCAATGACACTCCTATGGAGCAGTTGAAGGACTGGTTGCAGTGGAATCTGCTCGATTCAAGCGCAGGTGTGCTTGGCGATGACATATATCTTCAGAATTTCGACTTCTATAGCCGCACGATGTCCGGACAGCAGGAGCCACAGGCACGCTGGAAGCGTTCTGTAGGTGCTGTGAACGGAGTGCTTGGTGAGGCTGTCGGAGAAATGTATGTGGAGAAATACTTCCCGGCAGAGAACAAGGCACGCATGGAGCAGCTTGTCAAGAACTTGCAGACTGCCCTCTCGGAGCGTATTGATGCTCAGGAATGGATGAGCGACAGCACTAAGATACGTGCGAAGGAAAAACTTTCCGCATTCTATGTGAAGATTGGCTATCCTAACAAGTGGCGCGATTACAGCACGCTCGACATTGACCCGTCGAAGACTCTTTACGAGACAATGCAGAATGTGAGTGTATGGGCTAACAAACAGGAAGTGGAGCGCAAGTACAACAAGCCTGTGGACATGGAGGAATGGTTCATGACTCCTCAGACTGTGAATGCTTACTATAACCCTACGACAAATGAGATTTGTTTCCCTGCCGGCATCTTGCAATATCCGTTCTTCGATATGAGTGCGGACGATGCTTTCAACTATGGAGCTATAGGTGTGGTTATCGGTCATGAGATGACACACGGATTCGATGACCAGGGACGTCAGTTTGACAAGGACGGTAACTTCAACGACTGGTGGGCTGAGGGCGACGGTGACAAGTTCAATGCACGCGCGAAAGTCATGTCCGACTTCTTCGACAATATCGAAGTGTTGCCGGGACTTCACGGAAACGGAAAGCTGACATTGGGCGAGAACCTTGCCGACCACGGAGGTTTGATGGTGGCATACACGGCATTCAAGAATGCCACAAAGGACAATCCGCTTCCTACTATCGGCGGACTTACTCCTGACCAGCGTTTCTTCATTGCTTATGCAAGCGTATGGGGACAGAACATTACGGAAGAGGAGATAAGAAACCGCACAAAGAGCGATCCTCACGCTTTGGGCGAGTGGCGCGTGAACGGTGCGCTGCCTCATATTGATGCGTGGTATGAGGCGTTCGGCATTACAGAGGACAGCCCGCTGTATATTCCGAAGGAAAAGCGTGTGACAATATGGTAATGACTATATAGTATAGATAAAATGCGGGGCTTGCCGGAATAGGCAAGCCCCATATTTTATTATAATAAAGAATGGAGAGTTTGAAAATACTGAATGAGCTTCATCCTGATTGTCCCATCCGGAATGTGCTGGCACGCATAGGGGACAAATGGTCTTTGTTGGTGTTGTACACATTGGAAAAGTCGCCTGTCATGCGGTTCAATGCCTTGCGGAAAGAAATTCCGGATATATCTCAGAAAATGCTGGCATTGACACTCCGGACATTAGAAGAAGATGGTTTTGTGTCGAGAAAAGTGTATGCGGAGGTTCCGCCGAGAGTGGAGTATTCATTGACTGAAAGGGCATACTCTCTGCTTTCGCACATCAACAGTGTCATTGAGTGGGCAAAAGCGAATATGGATGATATTCTTTCTGACAGAAAACGCAATTCGGGAAAGATGTAGTCTCATCTCCTCGCTTGTTTTCTGTATTCGCTTGGCGAGATGCTCATTTGTTTCTTGAAGAACTTGCAGAAGGCAGTTTGTTCGGAAAGGTGAAGTGTCATGGAAATGTCCGGTGTGGATGTTTCCGTTTTTTTTAGTGTGGACAAAGTCCCTGCATCAGTTCTTGGCGAATTATCTCATAAGCTGTTTGTCCTGCGTCTATTTACTGCCCCGTGAGAGATATTTGGAGAATAAGCTGAGTCTGTTGGCATAAAAGTCTATGTAGTGTTCCGTGCGGAATTTTTTCCATAACACCTTCAGGAGTCCTATGATGATTCTGTCCCGTTTGCTCATATTCGCACATGAGGGTTGTTGCTCATGCGCAACAGTTTTACTTTCGGTCTTATATTTCGTGATGGTGTTTTCGGTATGTGAGAATTTTTTTTAGAGAAAATACTGTTTTCCCATTCTTGAAAATGGCTGATACTGAGTGATAGTAACATGAAAGTAACTGGGCTTCGTTTTTGTAACTTCTTGTTTTGTAATATTTTATGTTGTAACTTTGTACCATAGAAATAGAATGTGTTATATAAAAATTGAAAGTTATGAAGAATGTTGTTTTGATTGGAGCAAGCGGGTTTGTAGGCTCCGCTATTTTGAATGAGGCATTGTATCGTGGTCATAAAGTGACTGTAATTGCTCCTCATCCAGAGAAAATAGCAGTGAAGAACGATAACCTTACAGTGGTGAAGGGTGATGCTACTAACCCGGAAGTGCTGGCACAAGTGGCAAAGGGAATGGATGCGGTAATCAGCGCGTATAATCCGGGATGGGCTAATCCTCGCCAGTATGAGGACACATTGGAAAACTATCCGAAGATTGTGGAAGGAACAAAGTTGGCCGGTGTATGCCGTTTGCTTATTGTCGGTGGTGCCGGAACGCTTTTCGTCAAACCAGGATTGCGTCTTGTTGACACAGGAAACCTGCCAGCTGAGTGGCTGCCGGGTGTAAAGTCTATGGGAGAGTTCTATCTCGACTATCTGATGAAAGAAAATGATGTAGACTGGGTTTTCTTCTCTCCTGCCGGCAATCTTGGCAATATGGGACAGAACGGACCGGGTGAGCGTACAGGAAAGTTCCGTCTTGGCAAGGACGATATGCTGTTCGACGAGAAGGGAGAAAGCTTTATCTCAGTAGAGGACTATGCGTATGCAATGATAGACGAGCTGGAACAGGAGAATCATCATAAGGAGCGTTTTACCATAGCGTATTGATAGTTCGGGTTTTCTTCCCGACTTACATAATATCAATAGTGTATTTTCTTTTTTAGTATGCCAACTTATCATTCGACATGTCGAATGATAAGTTGGCATATATTCTAAAGGGAAGTGTTGGGGTGTTGTAATCTTGAATGTATCTGACAAAACGGCAGTATTCTGTCATTTTGAAATATTTGGTGCATACAAAAATATGATGGGATTAGCGGTGTGTACCACTTCCTGCTGAGACTAAGTGTTGTGTATGGTAATCATGTCAATTTAATTTGAGGCTTATACTTAATTTGATGAGATTGACAATCTGTCGTGTATCTTTTGAAAATCTATAAATAACGGAAGTGCCCATTCGTGAAAAGCGGTGACGGGCAATTCGAGGATAGTCTGTCTATGCGATAACAATGTGTGAGTCTGTTCTTTTGGCAGTGACATGACATGAAAACAAACGGTAATACTGACAAAATGTCTATACTGTCATGCGGTATGCTCCTGATAATCCTGTGGCATGTTCTTTGCATTAACAGAGGGTGTGACGTGAAATAGAAACATTCCATGATGTAAAAACTCATGCTCATGTGAACATTATGACGTCAACATGTATTATATAATAATGAAATAAGAAAAGAAAAAATAAAATTATGGGAAAGATTATTGGAATTGACTTGGGAACAACAAACTCATGTGTCTCAGTTTTTGAAGGCAACGAACCTGTTGTAATTACAAATAGCGAAGGAAAGCGTACAACACCTTCTGTTGTTGGTTTTGTGGATGGCGGCGAGCGCAAAGTGGGCGACCCTGCAAAGCGTCAGGCTATCACTAACCCTAAGCGTACAATATTTTCAATCAAACGCTTCATGGGAGAGACTTACGATCAGGTGCAGCAGGAAGTAAACCGTGTGCCTTATTCTGTGGTTCGTGGCGACAATAACACTCCGCGTGTGGATATTGACAGCCGTCTTTACACACCGCAGGAAATCAGCGCGATGATTCTTCAGAAAATGAAGAAGACAGCTGAGGACTATCTCGGACAAGAGGTGACAGAGGCTGTGATTACAGTTCCTGCATATTTCTCAGATTCTCAGCGTCAGGCTACAAAAGAAGCCGGACAGATTGCAGGTCTTGAGGTAAAGCGTATCGTAAACGAGCCGACAGCAGCAGCTCTTGCTTACGGTATAGACAAGGCAAACAAGGACATGAAGATTGCCGTATTCGACCTCGGTGGCGGTACATTTGATATTTCAATCCTCGAATTTGGAGGCGGTGTGTTTGAGGTGCTCTCTACTAACGGAAACACTCACCTGGGAGGTGACGATTTTGATCAGGTGATTATAGATTGGCTTGTTCAGGAATTTAAAAATGACGAAGGTGCTGATTTGACAGGCGACCCGATGGCTATGCAGCGTTTGAAGGAAGCTGCCGAGAAAGCAAAGATTGAGCTTTCATCATCAACTTCAACTGAAATCAACTTGCCTTATATCACAGCCGCAGGCGGTGTGCCTAAGCACCTTGTGAAGACATTGACAAAGGCTAAGTTTGAGAGTCTTGCGCACGGACTGATTCAGGCATGTCTTGAGCCATGTAAGAATGCCGTGCTTGATGCGGGTATCTCTACTTCTGATATAGACGAGGTAATCCTTGTCGGCGGTTCAAGCCGTATCCCTGCTGTACAGCAGCTTGTTCAGGACTATTTCGGCAAGGTGCCTTCAAAGGGTGTGAATCCAGATGAGGTGGTAGCCGTTGGAGCAGCAATTCAGGGAGCTATCCTTAACAAGGAAGACGGTGTGGGCGATATTGTGTTGTTGGATGTGACACCATTGTCAATGGGTATCGAGACTCTCGGTGGTGTGATGACCAAGATGATTGAGGCTAACACTACAATCCCATGCAAGAAGACAGAGACATTCTCTACTGCAGCTGACAATCAGACAGAGGTGACAATTCATGTGCTTCAGGGTGAGCGTCCTATGGCATCACAGAACAAGTCTATCGGTCACTTCAACCTGACAGGCATTGCTCCGGCACGTCGTGGTGTTCCTCAGATTGAGGTTTCGTTCGACATTGATGCAAACGGTATTCTCAAAGTTTCAGCTAAGGACAAGGCTACAGGCAAGGAGCAGGCAATCCGCATCGAGGCTTCTTCTGGTTTGAGCAAGGATGAAATCGAGCGCATGAAGGCTGAGGCTGAGGCTAATGCCGATGCTGACAAGAAGGAGCGTGAGCGCATTGACAAGATGAATCAGGCTGACTCCATGATATTCCAGACAGAGAATTTCTTGAAGGAGAATGGTGACAAGCTTCCTGCCGACAAGAAGCCTGCTGTTGAGGGTGCTCTTCAGAAGTTGAAGGATGCTCATAAGAACGGTGACATTGCGTCAATCGATGCTGCCATTGCCGAGCTTAACAATGCTATGCAGGCAGCTTCTGCCCAGATGTATCAGGGTGCCGGAGCACAGCCGGGTGCTGATGCCGGATTTCAGGGCGGTCAGCAGGCAGGCCAGCAGTCTAATAGTGCAGATGATGTGCAGGATGCCGATTTTGAGGAAGTGAAATGATTCCGATAAGTAAACGGATAATAAATAATAAGCAAAAGCGTGCAGCTCAATGAGTTGCACGCTTTTTACGTTTATGGGCTCATGGTTGCTATGCGTTTTCTATGGGCTTTTTTATCTCTTATTTGCGACATATTTGCGACAAGACAAAAAAGTAGATAATGTGGAACTAAATTCTACTTATCCGCACTAATACATACTTAAAAGTAGATAATATGCCAGCGATTGGATTTGAAATCAAAAGGAAGTGCAAGGTATGCGGCAAGGTATTTGTCGCAAAGACACTCGACAGCTATTATTGCTCTCCTAAATGCAGTAAAGTAGCTTGGAAGCGTAAAAAAGACGCAAGAGATAGAAATGCGAAGTTAGAAACAATTGCCCGACAAGTACCGGATGTCAGGGAATATATCTCAGTCAAGGAGGCGGTTGCCATGTTCGGAGTGGAACGCAGTACACTATATCGTTTAATAAAGTTGGGGCGTATTCCGACTATAAATATAGGAATGAGGCTAACCCGTATAAAACGTTCAGAGATGGAACAGTTTTTTCTAAGCAGACCCGCAAGTGTTATAGAGAAAGAAAAGCCTGTTCCTAAAACATACAGTTTGGAACCGGAAGACTGTTATACAATCACGGAGATTTGTGAGAAGTATCATATTAATGACAGTTCCGTATGGGCACACGTGAGAAAATACTCTATACCTTCCAGACAAATAGGAAACTATGTGTATGTACCCAAAGAAGAAATTGATAATCTGTATAAATCTGAGGTGGAATGAAGAAAGCATTGCCTAATACCAAAGTGACCGTTAAACTTAGACGGTCGAATTACAAAGAAGAGTGGTATCTGATTATAGAATCATACCCAGTGTACAAACGAGGTTCAACCCGAGCAAGCCGTGTGGTGGAGTCCATTAACCGGACTATATCCACACCTGTTTGGGATAAGTCTTCCATTGCACGCATCTTGCCGGATGGGACATTCAACTACAAGCCCAAGCGTGATTTGAATGGAATTATCCAATGCCGTTCAACGATAGACCAAGAGGCTTGTATTTATGCGGATAATGTGCGTAAACTGCGCCAGCGTGAATATGACAGTGCTATTCTTTACACGGATAAGGAAAACGAGATAGCCGCACAGAATGAGCGAAGCGAACAGGACTTTATCAAGTATTTCAACAGCATTATCAGTAAGCGTCATCCCAACAGCTCCGATTCGATTATTGTCAATTGGAGGCGTGTCGGAAAGTTGTTGAAACAGTATTCGCAAGGACAGCCAATTCCGTTCAAAACAATTTCCGTGAAACTGCTTGAGGATATCAAGATGTTTCTGCTCCGTGCACCGATGGGAGGCAATAAGAAAGGTACGATTTCACAGAATACGGCATCAACCTATTTTTCCATACTCAAAGCCGGATTGAAACAGGCATTCATAGATGAATATCTTACCGTTGATATAAGTGCGAAAGTGAAGGGGATAACAAACATAGAAAAGCCACGTGTTGCGCTAACCATGAATGAGGTGCAGATGTTGGTTGAAACACCGTGTAAGGATGATGTTTTGAAACGGGCATTCTTATTCTCGATTCTCACCGGATTAAGGCATAGTGATATTCAGGCGTTGAGGTGGCGGCAGATTCAGCAGACGAGTAAAGGTACATGGCAGGCTGTTGTTGTTCAGCAAAAGACAAAAGTTCCCAATTATAAGCCTATCATAAATCAGGCATTACAATTATGTGGTGAACGTCCGGATAATGAAGAACAGTTAGTCTTTGAAGGATTGACTGATGCCTCGTGGATTTCGCGCCCGTTGAAGACATGGATTGAGGCTTCAGGAATAAAGAAGCATATAACTTTTCATTGCGGAAGACATTCCTTTGCCTCGTTGTTGTTGGAAAACGGGGTTGACATATACACTATCAAGTCTTTGATGGGACATACGAACGTCAGAACCACACAGATTTATACGCACATCGTAAACGAGCAAAAAGAGAAAGCAGCCAACACGCTGCACATAGAAAATCTGGACTTATAAATAGCCGTGGATATGTCCACCATTGAGCACCAGTGACTTATGCATATTTGTCACATCTTTACCACCCGCTTACCCCTCATGAAGCATCGGCTTTTTGAGGGATATTTTGTTGCATAGAATATTCCGGCAAAGAATGTACTGGTTCAAATAACAGTTTATTCCCCTTTTATCGTGTCTGCCATAAATTTCCGTCTTAATGAAGCTTAAATCAACCGGTGGCAAACAAGGGCAATACAAGTGGCTCGTCAGCACCTATTTGGCACTCACAGACATCCCTATACTTTTGCGGCATGAACTTTAATACGAAGAATATGGCTTATAAAGTAAATTCATTGGAGGAGATGCCGAATGCGTTGTCCTACCTGATTGAGTCCGTAGAGGCACTGCAATCTAAAGTAAATGCCTTGCAACATAAGCAGGCAGGTAATTCACCTAAGTGGATGGATATTGACGAACTTTGTGCTTATCTGCCATCGCATCCGGCCAAGCAAACTGTTTATGGATGGGTATCAGCCAAACAGATTCCTGTTCATAAGATAAACAAGGCTTTGGCTTTTTTACAGTCGGAGATTGACGATTGGTTGAAAAACAAAGTGCATAAGACGCAAGACGACCTTATGCTGGAGGCACAGCGATTTGTCGAATCCAAAAAGATTATCAGATGAACATGGAAATAGAAAATGCTGCTTGCTTCTCGTTCTTCCGCAAACCAATTCAGAACGTGGAACCATCAAGGGCGATTGGGATAGTGGATGCGTACCGATATATCATCGGTCATTATGCGAAACAACAAACAGACAATTTGCGGTCAATGCAATCATCTTCCGATGCAAAAAGGTATAAGGCTGCCCACTTTGACTATTGCACCTTTTCCGGACTGTTCCGTAAACGGAATGAAAAGGATTTGATTATGCACTCCGGGCTGATGTGTCTGGATTTTGACTGTGTAGAGGATATTGACGGGGTGAAGCGGCAGTTGCTGCATCATGAGTATTTCGATACGGAACTGCTGTTTGTCAGCCCGTCCGGTAATGGCTTGAAGTGGGTGATACCTGTTGAATTGAAAGACTGGGGACATTCCCGATACTTCAAGGCTGTTACCAACTGCATCAAAGCGACAGGTTTGCCACCAGTGGATATGTCCGGAAGTGATGTGGCCCGTTCATGTTTCCTGCCATACGACCCGCAAGCATACATTAACCCTAAATACAAAGATAATGTCGAAGAAAATATTTTCCGCCCAAGAATGGGAGAGTGTCCCTTCTGAATCTCAGCATACGCATACTTCATGTGCCGCTCCTATATATAATAAGGTAGAGAAAGATGTGGAATGTGTTGTTCTGGAGATTGAAAAATGTGCCATTGATGTAGCACCCGATTATAAAGATTGGGTGGAGTTGGGTTTCGCGCTTGTGGACGGATTGGGAGAAAGAGGTCGTGAGTATTATCACCGCATCAGCAGGTTTTACTCTGCCTATAAAAGGGAAGAGGCAGACAAACAATATACACATTGTTTGCAATCCAAAGGACAAGGCATTACTATCCGTTCTTTCTTTCATTTAGCCAGTCAGGCAGGAGTCCCGTTGTCTTCGTGCTGCAAAGAGAATTTATCCATTTTACCAAATATCCAAAATGGTAAAACGGTTAAATGGATAAAGTCTGAGGAAGAACTTCCTGCGTTTCCTGAATGTGTGTTTGAGAATTTACCTCCTTTCCTAAGCGAAGTCATCAACCATTCTATCTCGGCGGAAGACCGTGACACAATCCTGATTGGGAGTATTGTCTGCCTGTCGGTATGTTTCAACAATGTTTGCGGAGTGTACGATGAGCGCATTGTTTATCCCAATCTTTATCTGTTCGTAGTGGCGGATGCTGGAATGGGAAAAGGAGCGTTGACATTATGCAGAGAGTTGGTTGTTCCCATCAACCGCAATCAGCACGAACTGTCCCAACGATTGGAACAGGAGTATAAGGAAGCGATGAATGCGTACATCAAAGGTAAGAAAGCCGATGGAATGACCATGCCGACAGAACCGCCTATGCGTATGCTTATCATCCCAGCCAACAGCAGTGCTAGTTCCTTCCTGAAAATATTGGGGGACAATGACGGTATCGGATTGTTGTTTGAATCGGAAGGCGACACGTTGAGTCAGACATTAAAGTCGGACTATGGCAATTATTCCGATGTGCTACGTAAGGCTTTCCATCATGAGTTGGTCAGTTTAAGCAGACGTAAAGACAGAGAATATTGCGAGGTCGGCAATCCTAGGGTGTCTGTGGCTTTGGCAGGAACTCCTGAACAGGTAAGAAGATTGATTCCTGATGCGGAAAACGGATTGATGAGTCGCTTTTGCTTCTATATCATCCGTTTCAAGCGTGGTATAAGAAATGTGTTTGCCACAAGCGACATTTCTCAGTCCAAAAATGCGATATTCAAACTCCTCGGAGAGAAGTTCTTTCATCTGCATGAGGATTTTGTACGGCAGGGTAATTATACCTTTTCCCTTCCTTCGGATTTGCAGGAACGCTTTGTTGAATATCTCAGTCGGGTGAATGAAGAATGCTGTGACGAAGTGGATAACAAGATGCAAGGAGTAGTCAGACGGATGGGGCTGATTGCTTATCGTATCATGATGGTATTGACCGCTATCCGGTATTTGGGAAATGTACATCGTGATTCATCCTCACCGGATAATACTGAACAATTGGTTTGCCATGAGTTTGACTATTCCATAGCTATGGGTATTTGCGAAACCTTGCTTTATCATGCTGTATTCATTTATCGGAATTTGTCAGGAAATCTGTATAGGCGAGTTAATCCCGCTTCACAGGGGACAGGTGTTTCCGCACGAAGAAATACCCTTTATAATATGTTGCCTGAAACCTTCACGAAGAAGGATTACGATGCTGCGGTTTTGGCTTTGGGGGAAAATGGAAGTACGGCAAACAAGTGGATTGAGACCTTTATCAAGGACGGTAAGTTATGCCGGATAGAGCAGGGGAAATATAGGAAGATTTTTTGAGTGGCAAGTTTGTGTTTTAGTGTCACTAAAACCTATGCGGCAAGCGGGAAAAAACTGCCACTCAAAAAATCAAATCATCAATATTGAAATCAATATGAATATGAAAGAAAAGAAATCAGGTGGTCGCCCCAAGTTGGCAGGCTATCAGAAACGTACCAAATGTTTTCGAGTTATGTTTACCGAGAACGACTACATTTATATCCAATCCAAAGCGGAACAGGCTGGCTTGTCTGTCAATGAATTTTGCCATCAGGCAGCAATGGATTGTCAGATATGTCAGCGCATCAGTCAGGAGATGGTATCGGCAATCCGTGACCTTTCCGGCATTGCCAATAACGTCAATCAGGTAGCTCGGCAAATGCACACCTATGGATTGGAAGCTGTCAAGCAACAATGCTTTCATGTTATAGCAGAAATCAGCAGGATTATCAACCAAGTAAAAAACACCTGTCATGATAGCGAAGATTAAAACAAGAGTGGATTTCGGAGGTATTGTGAACTATGCCAACGACCAGAAGAACAAGAAAAAGAGTGCCACACTTTTGGCTTACGAAGGAGTCTGTGCCGTAAGCAATAAAACCGTCACCGATTCTTTTCAGATACAAGCGTCCATGCGTCCGAAAGTGAAAAGTCCGGTGAAACACGTATCGCTTGCTTTTTCTTCACAAGACATTGACCGTTTCCCCGATAACGAAGAAGGGGATGCACTTATGGTGGAAATTGCGAAGAAATGGATGGAACAGATGGGGATTCGCAATACTCAATATATCATAGCCCGACATCACGACACGAAACATCCTCATTGCCATTTGGTATTTAATCGGATAGACAATGATGGGAATCTCATCTCCGATAGTAACGAAAGAATACGTAATGCGAAAGTTTGCCGCTCATTGACCAAAGAATACGAACTTTACTTTGCCCCTAAGAACAGTAAAGCGAGAGACAAAAGTCGCTTGCGCCCTCATCAGCTGCAGAAGTATAATTTACGCTCCTCAGTTCTTGATGCACGGGCTGTATCTCGTTCATGGCACGACTTCCTTCGTATTCTCAAAAGTCAAGGGATTGATTTTCGTTTCAATCATACAGAGAACTCTGATAAGATTCGTGGAATATCCTTTTGCATGGATGATTACAGCATTGCAGGTTCTAAACTTGACCATGATTTGAGTTTTAACAGCCTGTGTGCTACATTGGGCGATGTGGCAGCAGAACTGATTATCCAACCTCACCAAGCCATAGCTTCCGGTGGAGGCGGAGGAACAAGTAATGAACAGGGATGGCGAGATGATAAAGACAAGGATAATCAAAGAAACGAACCTTTTTATAAACCCTCAAAACGTAGAAGATAATGAAAGAAGATGTAGTTGCAGCAAATCTCGCGAATTTGCGTCAAAGTATCAACGAACTAAAAGAATGTATTGAAAAGCAGAATGCATCTGTCCCTGCATCGGAGCAATCTGTCAAAGTGAACCTTGATGAGAAGACCATTTATAATGGAGTAGCCAAAAGTTTCTGTACTTGTTGGAACGATGCGTTGTCAGTGGTGAAGAAACATGTCTGGAAACAGCAGCCGGATACATTGCCGTTTTCCTTATGGTTCCCGAAACTTGTTGAACTGTTTAAGCAGAAATCAAAGTTGCTTGAATATCTCTACACACACGTTTGCGATTACAATCTCAATCGTATGACTATCGAAGCAAATACCTCCAATATCTTAAAACGTCAGGATGAGATATTGGCAAAAGTTCATGAGCTGAAATATCCTATCACCATTATTCCACCCAATATCAATGGGATGTTTATACGTGGTTATCATATTAAACTTCGGTATGTCGTGGCTTTTATTGTCGTTCTTCTCATGTGGGCTGTTGTAGCTTCAGTTAGCAGCTTGAAGTATAAGGAAGAATCCTTTGCGCATTATTCAATGTATCGGGCGGTGAAAGAGCAACATCAGTCTTTTATTGAAAAAGTAAAGGTTGTTAAAAAAGATGATTAGTATATTTATTATCCACACATGTCAATACTGTACCAGAAAGTGTGTCTGAGATAGTATTTTACTATACGCACTCAGCTTTCTCTGTATTTTTATTACTAAGATACAGAGAAAATGTTTCAAGTTTTTTTATGATAGACTGTGCATTCAGATCACGTATATCAGAGAAAGTAACTAGCAGTATTACTACTACGTTTTTCTTTTATTGAGAGTGGTGTCAAATGTTAGATAAATCGCAGAATTATATCAATAATCACCAAAGCTACAATACAAAATAAAATTTTTTTGTTGGTATCAATTGCACTTTTAAGTTCATCCTTGACCTTGTCATTTTTCTTTTCAATAGTTGTTACTGCACTTTGAAGAGAAACCTCATGGCTTTTGAAGGTTGTTAGAACCCTATTGATATTTTCATTGACCGTTTGCAAGTCTTTTGATTGTTGGATATTTTTACTCACGAGTTCCGATATAATCTTATCGAGGCTGTCGACTACGGTCTTAAGAGCGGACAAATCCCTTGATAGAGTATCAATCTTTTGGAAAATCTCCTTCTTTGAACCAGAAAAGTCTGTAGCGGAACCTTTCAAATCCGTAGCAACTTGAGCTAGTTTATTAACACTAGCAGTAGTCTGTTTCGAGAAAACCTCACTGGTGCTCTTGATACTAGCTTCAAAATTTCTGATGACTTTGGTGCATGAGTCATTCATTGCCGCAGTTGTATTAGAGACGACCTTCTTAGCGTTACCTTCAATCTCTGATGACAACATTCCTATATTGGAAACGAGTTTGGCAACAGAGGTTAGACGCTCAGTTACATCAGCATCTACATCTGAAACGATATCTTTCACCTCTGATTTGATAAGATCTTTCAAAGAGCCAAGTTGAGTGACAATGGAGGCCAATTGTTGCGCATAATCTGCGAGGTTCTCGTTGATTTCACTATCTGTTTCTAACACGTCATTAATTTGCTCTTTGGCAGCTCTGATATCTTTCAAGTCACACTCTAATTGAGTAAGGATCTCGAGAATAGATTTATCTTCCATATCTTTATTGTTTTTTTACTTTTTGCTTGATTGAACATTATCTTTTGTGGATCCTACAAATTTAGCTCTAAACATCTTTATCCAAGATGAGTGAATGATAAGCTCTGCTTCTGCTTCCCATCCATTGATGAGCATCATTTCCTTCTCGTCAACGACATTGCGTCCTTTCTTTTGGATTTCTTCTTTGAAATGCTTCATATAGGTATAGAAGTCCTTGATGTTATTAATATTTCTTTCTCTGAACTCTTTGTATGCGTTAATATAGCTATCTCTCATTTCATTTGCGAGGTTTTTATTGTCGCCAACTCCAAGGAATAAAAGACAATAAGCATTAAGCATATCAAGAGTAGGATTAGTATCCGTCAAAGAACGACGAATTAATCTGACAGCACCATGCAGGTGCTTGATGTTACCAATTTGTGAATCACTTGATCCCATCACGTCATCATCAACAACACGTAAATACTTAAAGAGTATGTCGAATGATGAATACTTACCATGATCTGTATCTTTAGCCAATGAGAAAGATTCTCCAAGCTCCGTTTCATAGTCATCTCGTGCATATTTAGAATTGAAATAGTAATAAATGTCGTCTTTAAGGTCTTCATTTATTTCCAACCAATTCTTAGTGCTATGAACGGCTCTATTACAGAAGTCCTCCATATCTTGCATTGCACGTTTGCGCTTCATTGCAATCTTGCAATAGACAAACTCTGTAATAAATGAAAGGCATTGTTGAATCTCATTGTAGCCTCTCACTTCATGAGCTTTAGCTATTTCAATATCTGCTCGTTCATCGGTATAATATCGTTTCAAGAATTGCTTTAGAGCCATGAAATAATGTCCATCAGCTTTTCTCTTAGTTACAATACGGAAACGTTGATTGTAGTAGTCTTGAGTGAAATCGTCAATAACGCCAACGCAGCACATGCGATAGATAGCCTTTTGAAGGGCTTCTGTATAGTCAGCATAACCATAATTATACGCTGGGCGTACAAAGCCGTATTTTCGTTTACCCTCCTCTTCCAGACGAAGATCATAATCGGTTTTAAATCGAGGAAGATTGTTTTTTGTGAGCATTTCATTTATCCAACGCACATCTTCTGTCGTGTAAGTATAAGAGATGTAGTAGATTAATTCTTCTTCCAGTTGAGCTGACATCAACTTATCTAAGAAGCCCGAAACACTTTCAACATTCTTCTGCTCTTCACCAACTTCAAGGATGGTATTTGTATTCTTAGACATTAAGAAATACATAATCCATTTCTCAAAATCAGCCCCAATGAAGTTGTTCTCGTAGAAAAATTGATGTACTCCGTAATCTACAGGTACAGTTTCATATATACGAGTGCGTTCGTTTTGCTCACTGAACTCTTGAGGACAATACATGATTGTGGATAAAGCCATTTTTCGATCTCGTCCCGCACGGCCAGCTTCCTGTACATAACCTTCCAAGGAACCTGAGTGATTGATGTTCAGTGTAAAGCGTACGTTTGGTTTGTCAATGCCCATACCAAAAGCTTTGGTTGCTACCATGATATTAGTATCTCCATGAAGAAACCTATCTTGTTCGGTAAGTTCATCACCACCTACATAGTTACTCACACGTTGCGTACCAAGGCTTGCTGCTATGGCACTTTTTACGCCACGTTTCTTGGCAGAGTCATTTACACCGAGAGAACCAACCCTGTGGGGGCAAAACACAATGGCTGAGGCATTACCATTTTCGCTCGTAGCCCATTCTTTATCCACAGTAACCGCAATGTTTCGCTCGTTGATTTCATCAATTACATCATCATCCATAATATTCTCTCGTTGGAGAAATCTGTTTTTGATACGCTTGATGTTTTCTGGTTTCTCAAGTTCTTTAAGACAACCTAATGAATCACATAAGACTTGAGCTGCCATATCGTTCTTTCGCTCATAGACATCCCATTTATCATTGCAACCAGAGGCGTCAACTTGAACTACTCGATATTGCAGTTCCAGTCTATTGGTATTTTCATATCTAACGACAGCATCATTATCTAACGGAAATGCACCTTCTCCAGAAAGTTCTCGTTCTACATCTGCCAAAACGTCAAATGAAGCTGTTGCCGTCAAACCCAAAAGCGAGATATGTTCATGTCCCGAAGTTTGCTTTGGCAAAACATACTGATAGAGATTTCTCCCTAAATGTAAATATGAAAATCTGAAATCATGTCCCCATTCGGAAACACAATGTACCTCATCAATGACACCATATGCAAAATACACATTTAGGTCTTGCATATTACGAAGCCTCTGACGGAAACCGTGAATACACAAACGTTCGGGCGACATAAAAACGAATAGACACTTCGAATGCTCCATGTCGTACTCACGCTCTGCACGTGTGTCGTAAACTTGTGAATTGATGTAGGTGCAGCAGTCTATACCAGCATTGATAAGTCCATCATATTGATCCTTCATAAGTGAGACTAGAGGGTCAATAACAAGGCTGATGCCAGGTTGTAGGAACGCAGCCAACTGATAAGTGAGCGATTTGCCTCCACCTGTTGGCAAAAGACCGATAACCGATTTGTTTTGTAGGACTCTTGAGAGAATCGGAAGCTGACCTGGTCGAAAATCCACCTTTCTAAAAAGAAGTTGTAAGAAATATCTCAAATGTTTTACAGATTCATCAACTGGTTTGTTTTCCTCTTGTATAAGTGGGTAATAGTCCAATCTATCTGTAGTGTATATGTAACGCTCTGCATATCGTTCTGTTGCCGGAAATATGCAATAGAAACTATCATTATTAACTTGATATTCTGTAAAGTTGCAGTCTTTCGTCTTTGGAGTAGAAGAGTACCTAATTACCAGATCAAAGGTCGTATTACGTATTTCTTCCGTCGGATCAAAGATAGCATCTTCTTCAAGAAGCGGTGAATCTTTGTAAACTTTGCTAGATATGACATGCAGGTTTATGTGTGGAATACGCATGTTGTCGAAATCTTGAGACAAAGCAGCAAGATGATTGAACATTTCCTTGAAATCTTCAACAGCTAACTTAGCGAACGGAACGTCACATTCTTCAATGAGTATATTCCACTCGTCTTTCTGCAAATTTAAACGATAGCTAATTAAAGCTTCCACAAAGACCTTATGCACTCTTGCTATTGCAATAGGCGTATAGAGCAATTGATTGATGCGCAAATCTTCACCTAAGCACTCCGTCTTGGCATACTCTTTCAACTTTAATTCGTCGGCATGATTCAACAAAGAGTTGAAACGAAAACCTCCATAAAGTGTAGAAACTTCTGAGCAAGATAATTTCTCGCTAAGAGTTTTCTCAACTTTTAAAGAAGGCTTAGTAGGAAGTCCTCGACTCACAATATTATTGAGTACAGCAAAGATTGGCTCTACATCATCACTGATGTTTGCACCAAGTTCGTATGGAGCATATACATCAAGGTATGTGTGAGTACCAAAATCATCTACCACAGGTTTCACACATTCCAATGCGAAACACGCACGGAATTGTGATGCAGGGAAATAATCATATTTAATAATCTGTTCAGCCTTATCAGCGAGGAACTTTAACGATAGAATATTATAGGTATATCCTAGAACGTTTTTTTGTGATTGTGAATCGCGGAACTGCCATACTAGTGGACGTTGAAAATATTGGAGCAATGTATTGTAACGACTTTCCACTTGTTGGTAGTAGGGACTTACACACAGCACATAGTTGTCCTTAGAAAGATTTACCAAAAGATTTTCGCTGATATGCTTGAGACTTATTCCTTGAATGTCGAAAATGTTAGAGAATAGGTGTATAACCTTCCGCTTTTCAAAAAGTTTAATATCAAAATCAATTACTTCATCCAATTTTTTATTTACTGTAGAAACTTTGATTTTGTTATCAATTGCCTCAATATTAAATTTAGCACGATTAAGGGCTTTTTCGGAAGGTTCAACGAGTATTACTTCCTTTATTCGGCAATTATAATGTATTTCTTCAAGATACTCATGAAGGAATATTGTTGCCAAACCTTGTCCACAAGCCCAGTCTATCACTGCAATTTCGCCCACAAATGTATCAGATGGAGTATGGTCAAAAGCGATGCGCAACTTTCCCTTATGCCAATTGGTGTATGCGGCAGCATAGCCATTCAGTTCGTCTTCTTTGTCAAAAATCTTTGCATAATTTTTATCACCATACGGCAAAAGCCAAGGGCGTTCCTTATATGCTTCAGGAAGCATATCACGACAGACCTTTGATATTTCATCTAAGGTGACACGAGGCAATTTCTTTATCTTATCTTTATAATTCGACATCTTATCTTCCTGTTATTGTTTCACATTGGAAGCTTGATTCTTTGGCTACTTTATAGTTCGCCAATGCAAGTTCTTTGCTTGTGTTTGCATAGCAATATTCGCATTGGTGTGGGCATGTGTCGTATTGCCCAACATCTTTGCTTACCATACATCCGCACAGCGTTCGTTGCCCCTTGTCTTTATTAGATTTCTTTTTGATAGCATAATGAATATTATCGTCAAGCATGATGGCATTCTCTGGAATTACTTCCGGAACATCAAATAGGCTTAACGTAGCATCTTTGGATTGAATTTCCACTCCGAGGAATTTCATTAGGACTTCGTCGCGCCATGCAAAACGAATCATCAAATTGTCATCCACGCAGTGATTAGGCTGAATGCCATATTCTTTATACTCTGGTTTCTCACCACAAGTGGCTAACTCATAGTTCCAACCTTTGGTTTTATTGAGCGTAGAAAGACATTTGGCAAACTCAATCATCTGTTCTTGAGTCCACTCCTGATAATGTACATTGTTGCGGATAAGGTTGTTCTTAACCTTCTTGTATGATTCAATATCTGCAAAGCTAAACACTAATTTTTCAGTATAACCATAGAGCTGATCGCCAATATATTCAATCTTCTGTAACAAATCGTCCATTGAGATTTTGTCTATGAGAATCAATGGGTCGAAACGCCAAACAACATGACCTTTTCCAAGCTTATCAACAAGCTGTTTGAATGTATCTATACGTTTCTCGACAGAAGGCACGCCTTTCTCTAAACCTTCAACGACATAATCGTTAAGGGTGTACTGGATGTAACACTTTATCTTCGGCGTATGCTGTTCTAACTTATCTAAGTGAGGAATCAACCTCTCTGGATTCTTAGACCAAAATACAATAAAACGTGTATTCTGATACGATACATAACTTTTCTTGCCATTAAACGGATTCGTCCACGCGGAATATCCTTTCTCCAATCTATGAAAGAACCAGTCTGCATAGAAAGCAGGAATATCCGTACTTCTACTTACCGAAACGATTTCTGGAACTTGAGCATCAACCAAAGTTCCGTTATCGAGTTGAATAGTTGCCTTCTTCCAAGCCATGCGCTTATGAATTAAAAATCTATATCGTTTTCTTCTAGGATCTTGTTTACAAGATATTCTGTAACTTCTTTATGAAGATTTCTTCCCTCTGTTATAATGGAAATCTCCGATTTATTTTGACCGAAGAAACCTGATTGTATTTTACTTCTTAGGTCTTGATATGTTTGCATAAAAATGTCAACAGATAACAAGCGAGAATCTTTCGACAAATCTGCATATTCCATCTTAAACATTGCATCTCTTGCTTTAAAAGGATTCATGTTCATAAACATTATATTTTCTTCCTTATTTACTACAGATGAGACTGTATATTCGAAAGCCTCACGGTTATTTAGCATAACTAGCAAACGGATTAATATCAGATTTACATCGTTTTGATTGTTTTGAATGGCAAGACTTAAAAATAAATAAGCAATACTTGCTAACTGCTGTTTGTCGTCAATGTCTGTAACAGTACCATACGACAAGAATATCATCATACCCTTACCAAATGAGCCAGCATTAATAATATTCTTAAGTTGACCGGGATTATTTTGGAATGATCGCCACGCTTTATACAATGGATGATATACTGCGTCACCATCATTTCCAGCACCCAATTGTGCTAATGCTTGAACAACATATAATTCAACTTCAGTTAACTCCTCTTTTGCAGAAGCTTTGTTTGATGATTGATAAAAAGATTTTGTTAATACTTTTCGGTATTCAATATCCACTTTTCGGTCATACATATGAAGAACACACTTTACGACCTTACCGTCTTTAAGAGAAACTGTAAGTCCATAGTCAGACATATCAAAATTCTGAAAGCCCAAAGGAGTCTGTGCACTTACCACATACCCTCTAAGAATGACATCAGTAACAGTTGATTTGATTACGCGCATAGGCTTAGTTGACATCTGAGGTTGACCAGTATCTCCATTAATCAAACGAACGATATAGCCATCACCGTTCTTCAATTGATAACCACTGCAACCATTGACATTCTTTTCAACCTTAATTGTACGAGAGCATTCTTGCAAGCCTTGTACAGGATTACCATTCTCGTAACGCTGGTGTTGGTTTGACTCGAATACAAACGGAGTAATACTCAGCTCTGCAGCTTTTGGAGTAGAACTTATCGTTGTCGTAGGTCTTGGAACCATCGGTTGTGGCTTCGCTACCGGTTTTAACTGTGCCACAGAAGTTTTTGCTTCTTTCTTTATGCCGAATATGAAATCTAATAGTCTCATTGTCGTATTATTGTTAATTATTGTTTTTCTCTCTTCTTTCTCTAACCTTTTCAACTCCCGGCATCTTCTTAGCCAATACACTTTCTCCGGCAGGGAAATAGAGAGGAAACATCTTATATAAGAAACCTACAATGTCACTGCGCTTCTTGCCCATATTGAAAAATGTAGAACACACAAAATACATAAGCTCTTGCTGGCTGCACTCATCTTTGGGTTGTATGCTCATTGATGGAGCAACAATCAAGTCATGTTCGGCAAATGATAGCGCATTTGCAAGAATGGCTTTCTGTTCTTCTTCGGTGAACATCTTTATTTTCCCAGCCAACCATTCAAGTTCTTTTTGTTGAAGGGCTTGTTGCTTCTCATTCTGCTGCTCCAACAGGATTGCTACATTTTCTTGTTGCTTTTCTGTCAAGGCACTTTCTAATGCTTGATTCTTTCGTTTAAGAACGTTGAACTTCAGCAAAGCGGCAATGTACATACAGAAATATCCTACCGCAATATCGAATATCAAGACAAACAGATAATTGCTGCTTGCGTTTGGGATGCTTTCAGCCATATATTCACTGATGGGAATAACGGCTAATAGCATAATGATGGCTATTGCATAAAGAACTCTGTATCGTGTTTTATGGTTTACCTGCGGCAGGGAGGCAAACAAAAAGGCGATAATCAAAACGGCAATTATTGCGCTGAGTGGTATGAAAGATGTTCCCATAGGCTTATTGCTCTGTTTGAGGATTAACGATAATGCGCCAATAGCCACCATGATCTGCTCCTTCACGAGACAAAATACCCATGGAGCGTAACTTGGAAATATGTTTTTCTACGGCTCGGGAACTTATTCCTATTTTATAGGCCATTGCTTCGGCTGATATTGAAGGGTCAGAAATAACGAAATCAATAATCTTTTGTGCGGTTTTCCCGATGTTTTTAGATTTGTTTCTCGAATCTCCGAACTTTTTCTCCGAACCTTTTTGCATTATCTCCGAACCTTTCTCCGAACTTTTTTGCGTATCACCGAAGATTTCGACCGAACTTTTGCTGTTTACACCGAACTTTTTCTTCGAACCTTCTTCATTTACAGGGTACTTTTTGAGGGTACTATTTTCGTTTACAGGGTACTTTTCGACCGAACCATTTACCCTGTCAGCCACCTCTTCAACAGGTATCCTTCCGTTTTCTTCCCAGTTCAGATTATAGAAAGTGGTGTAGAAAGAGGTCGCTTCCGTCTGATATTGTGGTTCTTTCCCTTGCAAGAAATTGGGTAACTTCTCTGTAAGTTCACGCATTTTGCGTAAGCCGGAACCGCGTTTCTCCATATAGTCAAGCTGTGTGAATACATCTGCAATGACAGGGTTGCGGCGCATGGATGGCACTTTGTATATGTCACGGTCTTGAATCTGTGTGCCGTCAAGCATCGCACCGGGTGACACCAGTTCCACACGGTCGTCATAGATGTCAATATGCACCTCACCGCCCATCACGGTGTAATCCCGATGGATAAGGTGGTTTACCAACCCTTCGAAGATAGCACGGTCGGAATAGTCGGGGAGGTTCAGACGATTGTTAGGCATTTTCACCCAGCCGCTCATGGTATAGTTCTTGATGAAATCCATGCCGTATTTCAATAGCAATACGAGGTTCGCCCGATGCTCTACTGAACTGATGGCATCGTCCTTATAAAGTCCTGTCCAACGTGTGCAGAAGATACGTGATTGGAATACGGTGCAGTTATCCACAAACAGCAATCCGGCATTGGTCAGTTTACCATCAGGAGTTACCAGCCCGAACGATTCCAAGTATTTGTCATTCCATTCCTGACGGGTTTGCTCACGGAAGGTGTTGGCAAGGATGATGAAAGAATGCTTTCCGGCATCCACTTGGGTAGGCAGTGAATCCCATGTCATGTGTGTGCCCTTTAATACCAGCGAAAGAAGTTGTTGGGAGTTACATTCCACGCTTTCATTACCCACTCTCATATAAGCAGTGCGTGTCCCGTCTTGGTAATAGTAATAAGGTGTCAACGTTCCTGCCTTTACTTTCACTTCAAGCAAAGAGTGTCCTTCATGTTTCATCGGGATAAGCTGTATATCCGGTACAGGGTCAAGTCTTGCCTTGATGGTTTCGCTGATAAAGTCGGCATCGGCTTGTGGATTTTCCAGACCCACAATCACTCCGTCATCGTTCACTCCATAGAACAGGCTGCCACCATCCGTATTGGCAAAAGCCGACACGGATTTGAGCCATGACTTTACTTTCCTACGTTCCACCATCTCCTTGAAATCGTAGATCGAGCACTCCGCTATCAATGTATTGTTGTGTATCTTCATCGTTTCCTTATCGTTGCTTGGGTATAATATCCCTTATAATATACAAAGGTAATGATAAAACGGGAGAATCTGTTAAAATCATTGCTTTCTTTTGATTTTTATGCGTTTACATCCCGTTATTTATGAATAAAAACCGTACATTTGCAAGTGAAGAGTCGCTGTTGCTTATGGATGCTTATTTTCGGGTTTGCGCTATATTTGCAACACGTGCATGCAAGTCGCTGATAGACATATCCTGTTGATTTTGAGGAAGTGAAGTAAGTATCGATAAACAATGATAACTAAAGATAGAAAAGTAGAGGCTGTCTAACAATCAAAGTTAGGCAGTCTCTTCTTTATATTAAAAATAGAGAGAATCAGGCGGCATTCTTGCAAAAATCGCGATATGGAATAACCCCGCTGGCTAAAGGGTTTGCATTGCTCCTGTAGAGGCGTCTTTTCGATAAAAACAGTCGTGAAAAAGAGGGTTTTGCCCATGCCAGGGCAAGTTTCCTCAGATTATGGGCAAGAGCTTTAAGACCGAACTCGATTTTCGCCCCGGTCAGACCTTTCAGCCTTAGTCTTCTGAACTTGCCGCACTCTTTTATTTGTCCGAACACGGCCTCAGGTTCAACCGGCCGGTTGTTCCTGTGTCTCAACCCTTGTTCACTGGTGAGCAGCTCCCATGCTCTCGCCTTGTAATCATCAAGGGCATGGTTGACCTCTATCTGTCTGTTCCTTTTTGATTTATGGCATTGTCCCCTTAACGGGCATCCTTCGCATAGCGTGGCTCTGTAGATGCTGACTGTCTGCTGATAACCGCTTGCGGTATAGCACTTTTCCTGACGTATAAATCTCATACGCTGTCCCATCGGGCACACATAGAAGTCTTCCTGCGGGTTATAGAACAGACTGGAGACACGGAAAGGGTCATTGCGGTACTTGCGTCGTTGCTCGACATGGAACATGTTGTATTTCACATAAGGCACCATCCCGTTGCTGAACATGTATTCATAGTTTTCCTCCGAACCGTAACCGCTGTCGGCGACAATCTCCTGACTTTGTACTCCATAGCGCGATCAGAACAATTCCAGACAGCTGATCATCGTGAGGGTGTCGGTGGGGTGCTGATAGATGCCGAAGTTGCTTATGAACTGATTCTCTGTGGACATCTGAACGTTATACCCCGGCTTGAGCTGACCGTTGGGCATGGCGTCCTCCTTCATGCGCATGAACGTGGCGTCCGGGTCGGTCTTGGAACAGGAGTTTCGTGTGCCCATAGTGGCGAGTTGCTCCTTGTAACGCTTCATCCTCGGCACTGCATCCTTTTCAGTCTCCCTGATTGCCTTGCGTTCATCTTTGCTGAGATTTTCCGTGTCAACCTTGGCTTTGATGCGCTCAACCCTTTCTGTGACCTCATCTGTAGTCAGCTCGCCGCTGACGGGATTCTCATCATTCTCAATAGCGTGGTTCTGTTCTATCTGATTGGGCAAAGTTTCCGTCTTGGCTTTAAGCCTTGCATCGTGTTTCTCTACGGAACCTCTCCATACGAATGTGTATTTGTTGGCGACTGACTCAATCTTTGTGCTGTCTATATATTGCACCTTCAACGATATAAAACCCTCATCGTGAAGCAACTGTACGACCTGTGTGAACACCGAGTCAAGTCCTTCTCTTAACCGCTTGCCTCTATAATAATTGATTGTGCGGAAGTCAGGGTACCTCATACCGGACAGCCACATGAAATAGATGTCGCGTTTGAGGATCTCCTCGATGCGCCGCGAGGAATATACATTGCTCAGATAAGCGAACACAAGCACCTTGAGCATCATCTTTGGGTGGAAGGCACTGTTGCCTCCGCCTCGGTAGGTCGAAAGGATATCTCTGATGTCAAGGCGGTCGATAACCGCATCCACAAGCCGGTTTCAAAGACAAAGATATAGCCTTTCTTTTTACTATCACCGATATCGGATATGAATGTTATGGGCGGAATTCTCCTTGTTTTATGATAGAGAAACAGGCAATTTGAGAGTGTGGAATGAGAGGTTGATGATATGCCTGTGTTTATTGTTTGTCGTTTTTCCCGTATAATACTTCCGATTCCGCAGCCATAAGTTTGTCTTCACTTTCTTCCATTTGATATGTGTGGACTTTTCGGTCTTCAAGAAAAATGTGATTTAATGTATGGGCTAATGACTCGAGTGTTTGCTTGCGGACTTTGGGCTTTAACTGACATTCCCAAATCGTGATGCAGTGCCATCCCATCGTTGCAAGCTGGCATTGCTCTTTTTTGTCACGTTTTTTGTTCCGCTCTATTTTCTTTTTCCAAAAGTCAATGTTGGTTTGAGGCAGACGGAAGTATTTGCAGTTTTCATGACCATGCCAAAAGCAACCATTTACAAAGATACATGTGCGGTATTTGAGAAGTACTATATCTGGATGTCCTGGAAGTTGTGGATGATTAAGCCGGTAGCGAAAGCCACGGCTAAAAAGGAACTTCCGTACCAGTATTTCGGGTTTTGTATTCTTGCTTCTTATCGCAGACATGCAGCGATAGCGTTGTTCTTTGGTTAGTTTGTCCATATTCGTCAATACAAATGGTTGTATGTCGATTATTTTCAGTCTACGATTTTCTTGTAGTCTTCATTTATAATCATCCGTTTCTTTGTGTAGTGTTCTCCTGTATGAGTTGTTTTGCCCAATCATAACCTTATTGATTTGTAGATAAGATGAAGTCGGCAATATCTTGTAACACTTCTGGTGATATTGTTTCTTCAATTATGCCGTATTCCTGTATTGCCCCGGTTTGGGCATGTTGGAAAAGATGATTTAGTTCTGGATAGAGTTTAATTTGGGCTTTGGGCGCGAGATTTTTCATTTGCGGCATATTTAGTTCTGGTCTGACTTGTATATCTTTCTCTCCATAAAGTACAAATACAGGGCAGTGGGTGGCTGAAATACTTTTGGCGGGAGAGAATCTGATATAGAAATTAAGCCACGGATTAGTATCAGAGGAAATACTTTTCAGGTTTGTTTTCAAGGAGGTGTGGGCATGAGTGTTGTTCCATTTTTTACATATCGCGTCAATGCTGTCAGTTGCTGTATTATTGCCTTTTGTAATTTTCAAATCATACATTTTATACAGGGCCTCCACATAATCCGATATCATATCTTCTGACATATTTTGTTGTTTGAGTAATATAGCACTTTGGTCTGTTAGAATGGTATCGCCACGCACCGCTTGTGCCCCAATTGCTACAATAAAATCTGGCTTGAACGAATCTGTTATGTATATGCTGTCATGTACGTTTGTATTATGTTCAGCTCCCAACATGAAGGCGATAGTTGCGCCTTCACTATGTCCTAATAATCCCACATTATTGAAGTTTTCCACTATTCGCATATATTCCAAGGCCGTTCTTGCATCTCGCGCAAAGTCTTCTGTTGTGGCGATAGTACCGTCACCGGTTGATTCTCCATACCCTCTGTCATCATACCGCAGGGATGCAATACTGTTTCTGGCAAGATAATCGGCAATTACTGCAAAAGGTTTGTGCCTGTAGAGTTCTTCATCTCGGTTTTGAAGTCCGCTGCCCGTTACCATTACCACAGAAGGGGTTGAAGTCGTGTAGTCTTTCGGCAAGGTAAGAGTGCCGGAAAGAGTAATATTGTCAGATGAATTATTCAACTTGATTTCTTTCGTGGTGTATGGGAATGGTGAACGTGGAGTCTGCGGTCGTTTTAATTCTACTGTTCCCGGATATAATTCAAGAGCGGTTTTCATGGCTCCTTGACTATATATGCCAATAAGTTTTCCTTCTTGTTTTCTTCCAGCAAAGGATAATCCGATGCTTTTGATAGTTACATTTACGGAATCATTTGAAAGAATATTCACTTCTCCTGTTATTCCATATACTCCTTGATTCGGGGAATCAAGCGTGACGGATTGTTTTCCATCGTCTTCACTTTTGAAGTTGAATACTATTTTCAGTTCCACTTGTGGAGTGATTTTTAAGCTCCCATTCCATGTGCCTGAGATATTATCATTTGTTTTTTCCGTTATTTTATAGCGGATATTATCCGTCGGTGTAGCTGCATACGCTTTATTAGTAGCTGCTGTTATCATCGGCATTACCAAACTTGCGACCACAAGTGCCACTGCTGACACCGTGACAATGGTTGTGCATACATAGCTTTTTTCTGTCGTTTTGCTTGGTAATATCATATACAAGTGCTTTTTTTGATGGTTCTATGCAATATCTTACATACAAAGATAGTCATTTATCTTGGATTTCCATTTCAAAAATAGAGCTTTCTGATAAAATCGTCTAATTCGTTCCATAAGTCAGTTTCATCTTGTAATCCAGCTCTTTTATTCACTTCGACAGTGTCAAATCCGCCAATATCACAGCTGTTTCCGGTTCATTCTTCGGCGCGTCTTTTGCTTTCCATGCCACAATGAAGCGCACGGAGGCTGAGGTTACTTTATACCCTCTTCTTTCCCATTCCGATACTTCTTTCTGCATCTTTTGTGAAAGCTGTGCCAGCGGTTTGCCGGTCGATGAGTTATGTAAAAAGAAATCGCGGTAAGTCAAGGAGTCGCCGCTTCTCAGGGACAGAATCTCAGACTTGCGATTCTTGAAGAATCCTAAATAGACGTCTTTGTGAGACAGTTGCAGCACAACCTCTTCGGGCATGTCATATTGTTTGGAATCCACAGAATAACGGTCTGTGCTTAAACTGTTGAAACAACTGCTGTTTGTGTGGATAAACAACCTGCTTTTTGCACGGGTGATTCCCACATAATACCGCCGCATCAGGTGGACATCCTTTTGATAAGTGTCGGAGATGAGCATAAATACGTTGTCAAATTCCCTGCCTTTTGCTTTATGGATGGTCGATACCACCACCTCTGTTCCGGAAACATCGCAGAAATCTTCCACCGATGATTCAAATACGAACTCCTTAAAGTCGCTGAGGTATTTTGCGTTGTTCGTTTCCTCGAATTGCTCCACGCAACGCTTCACATACGGCAAACTCGTACTTCTGTCGTATGCGGAAAAGGTGGCATGTTTTGCCTCGTCCCATAACTCGTCCGTAATCAGCGGCGTTTTCGCGCGCTTGTCAAGATATTTCAGGAAGAACCTCATTTCCGCCATATTCCAAAAGCGCAGATTGCCCATCGACTGTATCAGTTTGCTGTTTATTCCGTGCTTCTTCAAGAGTGCCGTCATAATCACAGCCTCCTCATTCGTTTGTGTGAGTACACACGATGTACCTTCTCTCTTATTAAAAAGCAAGTTCTCCACAAGAGGCTGGTACATGTTGTCCGACCTGTGGCGAGTCACTTCCACCCATCCGTCTTCCTCTTTCTTTGACAAGATAGGTGTGCTTTTCATTCGTGGGTTTATATATTTCAGAAATTCATTGGCGAACATTACCGGATGCCGCGCGCTCCGATAATTTTCAGTCATTTCAATCAGCTTGCTTCCGTCCCTTTGTGCCAGTCGGTACATATACATAGAGTCTGAACCTCGGAAGTCATAAATGTTCTGGTCGTCATCGCCTACAGCTATCACACGCATATCCTCATTACTATCCATAAGTGCCTGCACCAGCGCATGCTCTTTGGCACTCATGTCTTGTGCCTCGTCAATGACAAGCACGGTCTTTCCAATTCTGTTAGGCTCTACTTCTCCCCGGCTAATCATGTCCGCCGCTTGAGCAACCACGTCCTGTGCGTCCTCCAGGTTTCCTATTCGTCCCAAAAGGTCAAAACTGTAGGAATGGAATGTCTTTATCTCCACAAAATTAGCTGCATTCCCAATAAGTTCCATGAGTCGTTGCTTGAATTCCGTGGCGGCGGCTCTTGAGAAAGTCAGCATCAGCAGTTGCTCATGCTTTACATCCTCAAGCATAAGGAGAGATGCCAGCTTATGCACCAACACACGCGTCTTTCCGCTTCCCGGACCGGCAGCCACCACTATGCAGCGCGACTCCTTGTCGGAGATTATTTCCATCTGCCGTTCCGACAACAGGCTGAACAACTGCTTGTACTTCTGCGGAGTCAGGTTGCGCTGTATCTCGCTCACCCTCTCTCCTTTGAAATATTTTGTGACAAACTTCTTGTAGTCCATCTGGAAATAGTCCTGCACATATTGCAAGGCCGCATTATAGTCCTCGACCATCAGGTTGGCATATTCGCCCACAATGTGTACCTGCTGGATTTTCAGTTTGTAGAAATCATTCAGCATACGGTAGTCGTCCTGCTTGTATTTCAGCCTGTTGTCCTTAATCCTTTGGATGCTCATGGCATTGTAAAGCACCAAGAAACCGCCTTCAAGTTTCAGCGCGCCTATTTTCGACAAATACAGCAGAGCTTCTTCCACATCCTCTAACTGTATGTCGTTGTTCTTTCCAAACAGCGACCGGGTGTTTGACCTTATCTGGTTCAGAAGCTCTATTACCGAGAACTGGACAGCCTTGTTCTGTTCCTTCTCTTGCTCCCTTTCCAATACAATTTCATACAGCCATTCCACCGCAAAACGGCTTATCTCCAGACGCTTCTCGAATCGCTTGACAGTTGCCTCCATATCGGCAAGACGGCTCAGTTCCATATTGCGCGCCGCATCCTCTTTCTTACGGGTATATCCTTTGACTGTCAGGAAATAGAGCAACGTCCTGATGTCTTTTTCCTTCGATGTATTTATTCCGTTGTTTACAGCGTTGTCATTCAGCTGTTTGCACGATGTGTGCAACGATTCGTCCGGAATGTGGGTCAGAATGTATTGTTCGAGTCGGGCAAAGTTCTCAAGCAATGTTTTCGATTTCCGTTCCGAATCGCCCGTGTCCAGCAGATAGGCGGAAATGTCTTTACTGTCAGCCAATATCCTTTCCTCCCGCATTCTTTCCACAACGGATATGACCTCTCTTTTGCTCAGTCCCAATATGTCTGCCAGATAATCAACCCGCGACTCCGCTTCCGAGTCTTGGGCTTTGGCTATATATTTCTGTGAAATCAACGATTTGATGATTCTGACAGCATTTTCTATCTCGTCATTGCTGAAGCGTGGGGATGCTGCAATACGGTTTCGTGCCTCCTCCAGATTTTTTACTGTGATGCCGGTAGCATACACATGGGGCACATTGCTTCCTCTCACCAAATATCCGCTTTGTTCCAATGCCGCCAAAGCCGTCCGTACACGAGTTTCAATGTCGGATACAGAGTCGTCCCATCCGGCCTGGCGCGCAATTTCCAGAGCCGAGCAACTGATGCTCATTCGCTGTTTGGTAAGTTTTTTTACAGCCATCCATACCTGCTGTATCTCGCTGATGCTCAGTTTCGTCTGGTTCAGCAGTATGAAATGCTTGTCTAAGTCGTTGTCGTTGTACAGCACATAGCAGCGGGCATTCAGCGAAGGGTCTCTTCCTGCTCTTCCTGCCTCCTGCACATAATTCTCCAGCGAGTCGGATATGTCGTAATGAATCACCAGTCCCACGTCTTTCTTGTCCACACCCATTCCGAAAGCCGATGTGGCGACGATAATGCGTGTCTGATCGTTCATGAACGCATCCTGATTGGCAATCTTCTCGTCCGCTTCCATCTTTCCGTTGAAAGGTAAAGCCGGATAGCCGTCGCGGGTCAGTCTGCTTGCCAAATCCTTTGTCCGTTTGGTGCGTGACACGTAGACTATGGTAGGGCAGTCGGATTCGGAGATGAGACTTCTCAGTTTTGTGTATTTGTCGTCCTCGCTTTCAACGTGTATGACAGAATAGCGCAAGTTGGTTCTTGCCGCCGTGGATGCAAACAAATCCAAATCCACATCCAGCTCCCGTTTGAAATAGTCGCAAATGTCCTGCACCACTTTCTGTTTGGCTGTGGCTGTGAAACAAGACACGGGTATAGTATTTCTGTATTTCTTTTTCTCTTGATATTCACGGATAAACTTGCCGATATACAGATAGTCTACTCTGAAATCCTGTCCCCATGAGGAGAAACAGTGGGCTTCGTCTATCACGAATCGCACCACATGGCGCGCCATTAATATTTTCTCAATGGTTTTCGAGCGGAGCATTTCGGGCGAGATATAAAGGATAGAAGCTGCTCCGTCCTGTACTCTCTGTATGGACATCGCCCGTGTGATGGGGTCGAGTATTCCGTTGATGGTCACAGCCTCGGTGATACCTCGGTCTGCCAGATTGTCTACCTGATCCTTCATGAGCGACTGCAACGGCGAGATGACCACTGTCAGTCCGTGTACGGAGCGTCCTGCCATGAGTGCGGGCAACTGGAAGGTCAGCGATTTTCCGCCGCCGGTTGGAAATATGGCAAGCAATGATTGCCCCTCTACCGCCGCGCGCACAGCCTTTTCTTGCAGAGGCTCTCCCTCGTACATGCGGAATTGGTCATATCCGAAGATTTCCCTCAAGTTATGGTGTACATTCAGCTGTGTGAGGCAGTAGTCGCAGCCCACCCGGCATGGGGTATGCCGCAAGAGCTTTATAATGTACTCCACTTCCGGATAGTTGTAAAGCACCCATCCGGGAGTGATGGAACGGTAGTCCGTAGTGTCGATGAGAGCCAGCGCGTATGCCAGTCCGCACGGATATTGCGCGATGAGAGTGTCAAGTTCGGCATGTCGGCATATCACTCCGTCATACAAATTGCGTATCAGTTCCGTAACCCCTTCGTCAGCATATTCCGCGCCCACCATGCAGAGAAATCCGCAGAATTCCTCCTTGTCTTTCAGAAGCGATGCGAATATCCTGCGCTTCTCGTCCGGCAGCGAATGCCAGCGCGCAATCTCGTCCAACAGCAGATTCTCGGCTTTCCGGCAGTCGTTCACCGGATTGTTCATCTGTTCGCTCAGCAGCTTGTCGTCCTTCACGAGCTTGTGATAAGGATGATCCGGAAACAGCAGCGGTGACATATAGAGCGTGTCCACCAGCATCTGGCGGCAGGTTCGGTCGGAAAACAAATACTTTGCATCATGGTGGATAATGTTGTGGCCGCAAAGATAATCGGCTTCATGTAGAAAATCAAACAACTTTTCTTTCGAGGCCTCATGAAAAGTGACGCCATCGTAGCGCAATGCGCCTATGTCGTGTATCTTGTTGTCTTTCAAACCCACCTCAATGTCCACAAAAGCATAGTGGTCTGGGTTGAGCGATGCAGGCGCAGTTTTGTCGCCGAAAGCGGTGCGCCCGTTCTCGGTTTTCTTCATTCCTATGAGTCTGCTCCATATTGACATAGAATCAATGCGATAAACGTGTGTGTTCCAGTTTCTGTATTGTAATAGCTGCGCATCAGTCGCCCGGTTTGGGCGCGATGTTTCAATATCTGTTGCAAAGGTAAGGATTAATCGCGTATCTGTGCGAGTTTGTGGCATAAGTTTTCAATCTTCTTTGGGGATGTATGGCATTCGGCCGGGTGTTTGGTGTTGTGTTGGTAAAAAGGCTCATCTGGCATTTTGAGTGACACGCGATACACTGTGGGCATAGCCCTTGTCGAATATATTGCAGCATCTCCATGCGTCCATTGCATTGCTTGCAGGTGCTTTATAAACGGAAGTCTCAAATCCGAACTATTCTGCTGCACATATTGTCGGACAAACAGTATGCGGGCAAGGTGTGTTTTGACATTATGTCACTTTGGATGTAAGGCGAATTTTAACATTTGGGGCGGCTGCCGACTTTGGCTCAATGCTGGGTTTTTGAATGTTTTGTTGGTAAATTGCTGATAATCAATTAGATGTGTTTTTAGCGGAAACCATGCAGTTTTAGATCAAAAACTAAGGGCGGGATACAAAATAGGATGTATTGATAATCAGTTAGTTATGAAAATTTTGCCTTAAAATCATCTTTTTTCGGGTTCAAAATCCATTTTTGTTTTTCGGGGCATTGAAAAGGCGGTTGCCGTCTTTTTGAGGACGTGATTCGGAAAAATGCCCGATTTTGGGCCGAAAAACGGGCTTTGAAAATTTTGTGCGCCTTGAAAATAAATTTCGTTCACCTTGCGAAAAAAATCAGTGTGCCTTGGAAATAAATTTTCAGCACCTTGTAATTTTGACTTTTTGGGCACTTTTGGGGAGAAAGGGTGTGTTTGGGCTTGAAATTGTATATCTTTAAGTCGGCAGGATTGTCCTATTTGTCTCCTTGATTTTCGAGATTCAAAAACCTCCGTAGAATCGCGTTTTTGCAACCTCGGCAGAGTCCGGTTCATTTTGAGGCGATTCTACAGAGTTGGAGTTTAACATATCAAATTGTAAGGATATTCTAAATTTTATTGACTTTTCGGACAGACTCCTCCGTCACTTCGTGACACCTCCCCTAACTTAGGGGAGGAACCTGGTTACCATGTTGGTAGAGGGGCTAACGTGTTGATTGACAAGGTGTATAGCTCCTCCACTAAGTTCGGGGAGGTGTCACGAAGTTACGGAGGAGTCTGCCCGAATAGATCAAAAAGTATACTTGCAAAAAGTCAATTAGTCTGTCTGAATACACCAAAAACACACTTGCAGAAGTCTATAATTCTGTCTGGATATATCAAAAACTCTGTAAGAGATATTTATAAAAATAAGAAACCAGTCGAATCCATCCGCAAAATATCACCAACATCAAGACTCAACTCTATAAAAAACAAGATAAATCACTCGAAATTTCGGATGAACCTTATTTATTTATGCAGAGAACGGAAATGATTGACAATACTCCGTGAGAAAAGCTGAGAACTTTTCAACAATCTCTGCCGAACACAGCTCAAAATTTTGATATTCTATCAAGTTGTGTTATATTTGTCCACGAAAAGAATAAACAGAAAAACAGAAATGGGAAAAGTAATTATTATCGGTGCCGGCGGAGTTGCCTCCGTTGCAGCACACAAAGTGGCTCAGAACAGCGATGTATTCACTGATATAATGATTGCAAGCCGCACGAAGTCGAAGTGCGACGCATTGGTTGAGGCGATAGGCAATCCGAATATAAAGACAGCTCAGGTCGATGCGGACAATGTGGACGAGCTTGTGGCTCTCTTCAATGAGTTCAGACCGGACATTGTCATGAACCTTGCCCTTCCTTATCAGGACCTTACCATCATGGAGGCATGTCTGAAGAGCGGTGTGAACTACCTTGATACGGCCAACTATGAGCCGCGCGATGAGGCTCACTTTGAGTACAGCTGGCAGTGGGCATACAAGAAACGCTTTGAGGAGGCAGGTCTGACTGCTATTCTCGGTTGCGGGTTCGACCCGGGAGTGAGCGGCATATACACGGCATACGCGGCAAAGCATCATTTCGATGAGATTGAGTATCTTGACATTGTAGACTGCAATGCGGGCAATCACCACAAGGCTTTTGCCACCAACTTCAATCCGGAAATCAATATCCGCGAGATTACCCAGAAGGGACGCTACTGGCAGGACGGACAGTGGGTGCAGACAGGCGCGCTGGAGATACACAAGGCTCTGACTTATCCGAATATCGGTCCGAGAGAGTCGTACCTGATGTATCATGAGGAGCTTGAGTCGCTTACGAAGAATTTCCCGACAATAAAGCGCGCGCGCTTCTGGATGACTTTCGGCGAGGAGTATCTTACCCATCTCCGTGTCATACAGAACATCGGTATGGCGCGTATTGACGAAGTGGAATATCAGGGAATGAAGATTGTGCCTTTGCAGTTCTTGAAGGCTGTTCTTCCTAATCCTCAGGATTTGGGCGAGAACTATGAGGGCGAGACAAGCATCGGTTGCCGCATCCGTGGAAAGAAAGACGGTAAGGAACGCACATATTATGTATATAACAACTGTTCTCATCAGGCTGCATATCAGGAAACAGGGATGCAGGGTGTGAGCTACACTACGGGTGTTCCTGCCATGATTGGAGCGATGATGTTCCTTAAAGGATTGTGGAAGCGTCCGGGAGTGTGGAACGTGGAAGAGTTCGATCCGGATCCGTTCATGGAGCAGCTCAACAAGCAGGGACTCCCGTGGCATGAGGTGTTTGACGGCGACCTTGAGCTGTAAGCGTGATTGTAGTGGGAGATTAACAGATTAATTCATATAAACAGTAATCAAATGGCACAGAATCAAACCGTTCAGCCTAACAACGAAAAGCTGAAAGCTCTTCAGGCTGCAATGGACAAGATAGAGAAAAGTTTCGGTAGGGGAACTATCATGAAGCTTGGCGATGATAATGTTGAGGCAGTGGAGGTGATACCTTCCGGTTCTATAGGATTGAATGCGGCACTGGGTGTCGGCGGTTATCCAAAGGGACGTATCATCGAGATATATGGTCCGGAATCTTCCGGTAAGACCACTTTGGCTATACATGCCATAGCCGAGGCGCAGAAACAGGGAGGTATAGCAGCCTTCATTGATGCCGAGCACGCTTTCGACCGTTTCTATGCGGAGAAACTTGGTGTGGATATTAACAACCTGTGGATTTCGCAGCCCGACAGCGGAGAGCAGGCACTGGAGATTGCCGATCAGCTGATTCGCTCTTCGGCTATCGACATCATTGTGGTGGACTCTGTGGCTGCTCTGACTCCGAAAGCTGAGATTGAGGGCGATATGGGCGACAACAAAGTTGGTTTGCAGGCAAGGCTGATGAGCCAGGCGCTCCGCAAGCTGACTTCTACTATCAACAAGACCAATACGACATGTATCTTCATCAACCAGCTTCGTGAGAAGATTGGTGTCATGTTCGGAAATCCGGAGACAACAACGGGTGGTAATGCCCTGAAGTTCTATTCTTCGGTGCGTCTGGACATTCGTCGTGTGACGTCTATCAAGGACGGCGATGAGGTGAAGGGAAATCAGGTGCGCGTGAAGGTGGTGAAGAACAAGGTCGCTCCTCCATTCCGCAAGGCTGAGTTTGACATAATGTTCGGCTCTGGTATCTCGAAGAGTGGCGAGATTGTAGATTTGGGTGTGCAGCTTGGCATTGTGAAGAAAAGCGGCAGCTGGTTCAGCTACAACGACAGCAAACTGGCTCAAGGACGTGATGCCACAAAGAAGCTGATGGATGACAATCCGGAGCTTGCTGACGAGATTGAACAGCAGATTATGGCGAAGCTCACAGGCAGGGAACTCGACTTGATTGAGGAAAACGAGGGACTGATTGATTGATGCTTGTGTGGGAGCCGGAATAAATGCTGAGACACAGAGACGGGCATTCAACTGTATAGTGATTGTCTAACCTCTGTGTCTCACTTTTTATATGTTGAATTTGTATTTTTGAGAATGTGATGTTTCCACGTATAGCTATAGTCGATGACAACACACTTCAGGCGATGGGACTGAAATCGGTATTGACCGAGATTATTCCTGTGGCGGAAGTCGTTGTTTTTGCTTCTTGTGCGGACATGCGGTGTGATGAAGGGGAAATGTTCTCACACTATTTTGTGTCATCAAAAGTGTTGTTGGCTTCTTCCGAATTTTTCCTGAAATGGCAGCAACGGACAATTGTGCTTGTCTCCCAGCAAGTGCCGGGACAGCTGTTTGCGCGTTTCAAGACATTGAATATCTGTCAGCCGGAACATTTGCTTGTGAAATCGGTATTGCGCCTTTATCAGATGGGGCACGGGGGGAAGGGCGGACACGCTCATGTCTCTCAGGCAATTGCCGGTGATGCTCCAGTGGCTGATATTTCTCAACGGGAGGCTGAGGTGCTTTCGTTAGTGGTGAAAGGGTTGATAAACAAGGAAATTGCGGACAAATTGAATATCAGTCTTACAACGGTGGTCACTCATCGTAAGAATATCACGGAAAAGTTGCATCTGAAATCCGTCTCTGCATTGACTGTCTATGCGGTGATGCACGGTATAGTCAGTGTGGATGAAATTTGACAAGAGTGGTTTTGTTTTGACAGAATGAATGTCTCAGAATGAAAATATCTGTATGAAAATGAGGACTATGCTTTTGCTGTTGTGCATGTTGTGCGGTGTGTCTTATACTGCGGCATTGCCGGATGATGACGGTTCTGAATATTTCTGTCCGGGGTTAGGATGGAATCTGGGAAACCAACTGGATGCTTTCGACAATGGAGTGGCTGACGAGAATTGCTGGGGGAATCCGTCCGTTACCAGACAGACATTTGTCAATGTGGCAAAAGCCGGTTTTACGGCTGTGCGTATTCCCGTGACATGGCTCGGACATTTCGGCCCGGCTCCCGATTTTGTGATTGATGAGAAATGGTTTGGCAGAGTGGATGAGGTGGTGGAGTATGCGGAAGACGCAGGCCTGAAAGTGATTGTGAATATTCACCATGACGGAGCGGACAGCAGCCATTGGCTGGATATAGGGAGTGCTGCAAAAGACGAGGGCGTGAACAAGCGGATTAAAGCGCAGCTTTTTGCTTTATGGACTCAGATTGCGCGGCATTTCAAGGATAAAGGACATTTCCTTATGTTTGAGTCGATGAATGAGATACATGACGGCAAATGGGGATGGGGAGAGAATTTGACGGATGGCGGCAGGCAGTATGCGGTGGTGAATGAGTGGAATCAGACATTCGTGGATGCTGTACGTGCGACAGGTGGAAACAACGCGACTCGTTTTTTGGGTGTTCCCGGCTACTGTACGAATACAGATCTGACAATCAGTCATTTTCGCCTGCCGAAGGACGTGTGTGCCGGAAGATTGCTTGTGGCGGTACATTTTTATGACCCTTATAAATTTACTCTGAACAATGAATATGATGAATGGGGAAGCCTTTCGCCTCGGAACAAAGGTTCTTACCGCGATGAGTGTCTCGTTGATTCTGTATTCAGAAAACTGAAGTCGGCTTTTGTGGATAAGGGCATTCCGCTTTATATTGGAGAGTTTGGCTGTACACGCAGGCAGGACAGCCGGTATGAGATATATAGAAAATATTATCTTGAATATGTATGCAAGGCTGCCCGGAGTTACGGCTTGTCTTTATTCTTATGGGACAACGGGAGCTATGGCAAGGGGGCGGAGTGCTCAGGCTTTATCGATCACGGTTCCGGAGCGTTTATAAATGGTGCGGACAGTATTGTGGAGGCGATGCGTTGTGCCTATTGGGGTAATGATGCGTCAGTCCCTGGAAAATAGGCGTGGAAGTTGCGGCACGTTTTTTTGTACAATACAATAAAAATAAGTATTGGTCGTTATATATTAAGTACGCGTGTATGCCTGTCATACACTGCAATCTGCGGAAGACGAAAAACTGAGAATTTTGAGACGACAACTACGTAAAATATTATATGTTCTGCTGATAATGTGCAGTATCAGTGCTATTGCCGGAGTCGGGGATAGTATGTGGATGCCTTATATGCAGGAGTCTGTTACAGCCGAAGCCTCAATACCCGATGTGGCCGTTGAGGATACTTTGTCTGTGCGTAAAGTGAAGAATACGGACTATCCTACGGGGGAGAGACCGGAGGATTATGCCTTTGACCTTGAAGACCCTGAGAATTTGCAACCGGAGGCAGGTGATTATGATGAGAAAAGCGGCATGTATAAGGTCGGCTCCAAATTGGGGGACAACTTTCTCAGTGCTCCGTGGTTGATGACACCGGAAGAGTATCTTAAATGGACAGAGCGCAAGTCTATGGACGCTTATTTCCGCCAACGCAATGACTCGCTGTTTGTCAGTAAGGGAAAGGATAAGTTTGATTTCTCGGATATGAAGTTCGATTTGGGTCCGGCAGAGAAAATATTTGGTCCGGGAGGTGTGCAAATCAAGACACAAGGAAGCGCGGAGCTGAAGTTCGGCTATAATTATAAGTTTACGGACAATCCTTCTCTTTCCGAGCGCAACCGAAAGACTACCAGCTTTGATTTTGACGAGAAGATAAATCTGAGTGTCAATGCCAAAGTGGGCGACAAGATGTCTTTCAATATCAATTACAACACGGATGCCACGTTTGATTTTGACTCGAAAAATCTGAAACTGCAATATGAGGGCAAGGAAGACGAGATTGTGAAACTTATTGAGGCTGGTAATGTGTCGATGCCTACCAACTCTTCTCTTATTAGAGGTTCTACGGCTCTTTTCGGTATACGTACAGACTTGCAGTTCGGACGATTGAATTTGCAGGCGGTTGTCAGCCAGAAGCAGTCGCAGTCGAAGACAGTCTCTTCTCAGGGAGGGTCTCAGCTTTCTGTGTTTGATATTCAGGCATATAATTATGATGAGAACCGCCATTTCTTTTTGGCGCAATATTTTCGTGACACTTATGACAAGGCTTGCTCGACATTGCCGAATATCACTTCAGGAGTGACGATAAACCGTGTTGAGATATGGGTGACGAATACATCGGGCGCCACGGAAAACACGCGTGATATTGTCGGATTTGTCGATTTGGGAGAGCGTGAGAAAATAAGCAATCCTTTGTGGACGGGGACTGGACAGAGCATACCTCAAAATGCTGCCAATGACCTTTATAATACAATGGCTACCGTCTATAGCGAGGCGCGTAATATAGACCGGACAAGTAATGTGCTTGATGCTTTTCTTGCCGGAGGTGTGGATTATGAGAAAATAGAGAATGCGCGTTTGCTTTCTTCGTCTGATTATACGCTCAATAAATATTTAGGTTATGTGTCCTTGAAATCAACTTTGCAGACCAATCAGGTGCTTGCCATTGCTTTTGAATATACGTATGGAGGCATGACTTATCAGGTTGGTGAGTTCTCGGAGGATATCAAGGATAATGACAAGGCTTTGTATGTGAAGTTGTTGAAGAATACAAGTAATTCTCCACGTATAGGCAACTGGGACTTGATGATGAAGAATGTGTATTCTCTGAATGCTTATTCGGTGCAGAAGGAAAAATTCAAGCTTGATGTGAAATATTTGTCTGATACGACAGGGGTGCAGCTGACATATCTGCCGGAAGAGCTGTTCAAGCAGACTACACTTTTGAAGATGATGAACCTTGACCGTCTGGATGATAACATGAAGACCAATCCAAATGGTAAGTTCGACTTTATTGAGGGGTATACGGTCTCTTCACAGACCGGGCGGGTTATATTTCCGGTAGTGGAGCCTTTTGGTGATTGGCTGAGACAGAAAATAGGCAATGATGTCATTGCTGACAAATATTGCTATGATGAGCTTTACGATTCCACAAAAACTGTGGCAAAGCAAATTGCAGAAAAAAATAAGTTCTCATTGATAGGAGAGTATAAGGCTTCTTCCGGCAGTGAGATTGAGCTCGGAAGCATGAATATACCGCAAGGTTCTGTTGTGGTTACTGCGGGAGGAGTCACTCTGACAGAAGGTTCTGATTATACTGTGGATTATTCAATGGGACGTGTGACCATTATAAACCAGAGTATAATTGATGCTGGTACAAACGTCAGCGTGAGTCTTGAAAGTCAGTCGGAATTTTCTACAGTCAGGAAAACAATGCTTGGTGTGAACTGGAGTTATGACTTTTCCAAGAATTTTCAAATTGGCGGTACGCTCATGAGGCTTACGGAAAAACCTCTCACTTCGAAGGTGGCAATGGGGGAGGAACCATTGAATAATACTTTGTGGGGGCTTAATGTGAACTGGAAGCAGAACAGCCAGTGGCTGACTAATATGCTTGACAAGATTCCTCTGATTAATGCCAGCCAGCCTTCCAATATCTCGTTGTCAGCCGAGTTTGCGCAACTCATAGCCGGTAATGCCAGTGGAGTGCAGGGAAACGCTTCATATATTGATGACTTTGAGAGTACGGAGAATGGTATAGATGTCAGTTCGCCTACTTCATGGATGCTTGCCTCTACTCCTGCCAATTTGGAGTATGGAACACTTTCCAATGATGTCAAGTATGGATATAATCGAGCCTTACTTGCGTGGTATAACATTGACCCGCTGTTTACGAGACGCAGCTCGTCTTTGACTCCAAGCCATATAAAGAGTGATTTGGAACAACTGTCAAATCATTATGTGCGTGAGGTTTATGTGCGTGAGGTATATCCAAATAAGGATACAGGAACAGGAGAAAGCAACACTTTGCCTGTGCTCAACCTTGCCTATTATCCCAGTGAGCGTGGTCCTTATAATCTTGATCCGGACATAAATTACGACGGTCGTTTGAATACTCCGCAGAAACGGTGGGGTGGTATGATGAGAAAACTTGACACCAGTGATTTTGAGACTTCAAATGTGCAGTACATTGAGTTCTGGATGCTCGACCCGTTTATTTATACAAAGGAGGACTCTAAATATGGGGGTGACTTCTATATCAATTTGGGTGATGTGAGCGAAGACGTGCTCAAAGACGGAAAGAAGTTCTATGAGAGTGGAATGCCTGTCAATGGGGCGCAGAATTATACTGAGACAGTGTGGGGTAGAGTCCCGTCCGAGAAAAGTGTAGTGTATTCATTCAGCACTGAGAGTGGAGCGCGCCAGCGACAGGATATCGGTCTTAATGGCTTGAACGACAATGATGAACGCAGCTATGGTATATATAGTGATTATCTGGAGCAAATAAGAGGAAAGGTAAGACCGGAGGTATTTGATTCTATTTATGACGACCCTGCAGGTGACGACTACCATTATTTCCGTGGCTCTGATTTTGATGCCGCTCGCACTTCCATTCTGGATCGTTATAAACATATCAATGGTGTGGAAGGCAATTCACCTAACTCCAGTGAGTCGGGAGAAAGCTACAGCACTGCCTATAAATCCTCTCCGGATGTGGAGGATGTGAACCTCGACTATACGATGAATGAATATGAGAACTTCTTCCAATATCGCGTCAGCATACGTCCCGGTGACTTGACTGTTGGACGAAACTATATTGTAGATGAGCGCAAGGCAAAGGTCAATCTTCGTAAGGGAGGTGATCCCGAAGAAGTTACATGGTATCAGTTCCGTATTCCTGTGGATGAGTTTGAGTCAAAAGTCGGAAGTATCAGCGATTTCAGCAGTATTCGTTTTATGAGAATGTATCTTACCGGTTTTCAAGAGCCGGTTGTGCTGCGCTTTGCTTCTCTTGACCTTGTGAGGGGAGAATGGAGAAATTACACTCAGGCTCTGTTTACAGGAGATAAGCCAAGTGTGAGCGGCAGACTTGAAACGTCTTCTGTGAATATTGAGGAGAACAACGACAAAACACCAGTGAACTATGTGCTGCCTCCGGGTGTCAGCCGTATACTTGATCCAAGCCAGCCGCAGCTTACTCAGGACAATGAGCAGGCACTTGCTATTACGGTGAAAGATTTGGCTTCGGGAGACGCGCGTGCCGTTTACAAGAACCTGAATCTGGATTTGCGTCAGTACAAGCACTTGCAGATGTTTGTACATGCCAATGCTTTGGAAGGCGATACCCGGTTGTCCAATGACCAGATGAGCGTGTTTATCAGATTGGGAAGTGATTATAAAAGCAATTATTATGAATATGAGATTCCTCTTAAACTGACACCGGAGGGACGGTATGATACATATACCTATGCCGGTTGTGTGGCTGTATGGCCAGAGGAGAATATGCTCGATATTGACTTTACTGTACTAACGAACATAAAGCATGAGCGCAACAAGGCGCGTGCAGCAGGAACAGCGAACTATACATCTCTGTTCTATCAGTATGACCCTGACAGACCTAACAATAAGGTTAGCATTATGGGTAATCCTTCGCTTGGCGAAGTCAAGACCATGATGATTGGTGTGCGTAATAATTCGCGTATGACCAATTCTATTGAAGTGTGGGTCAATGAACTGCGTATGCAGGACTACAATAACGAGGGCGGTTGGGCTGCACAAGGTAATCTTAATGTACAGCTTTCAGATATTGGCTCTGTAAACTTGACTGGACATGCGGAAACAGCCGGATTTGGTGGTCTTGAGGAGAAAGTGAATGAGCGGCGCGATGACAATTTGTATGAGTGGAGCATTACGACAAACTTTGAGATTGGAAAACTGTTTCCTGAGAAATGGAAAATGAATCTGCCTCTGTATTATTCGTATTCTTGGCAGAAGATTTCTCCTAAGTATAATCCTTTTGATACGGATATGCTTTTGAAGGATGCACTTGATGAGTGTAAGACTCAGCAAGAGCGTGATTCGCTCAGCAGCTTGTCAGAAAGAATTACCAAGACAAAAAATTTCTCGCTGAGCAATTGGAAATCCAATTACTCGAGCAGGAAACCAATGCCGTATGACCCTGCCAACTTTGCTGTGAGCTATTCGTATAACCAGAAGTATACTACGGGAGAGACTACGGTTTATGAGAATGAGCAAAACTGGAAAGCAAGCCTTTCGTATGACTATTCGCCTAAATACAAGGCTTTGGAACCTTTCAAAAAGATGAAGGGAAAATCAAAATGGCTGGACATTGTAAAAGCGCAGAACTTGAACTGGCTGCCTCAGAACATTTCGTTCAATACCGACATCATGCGAAGCTATTACGAGCTTCAGGAACGAGATATTGACGCTAACACCCAATTGCCGGTGTCATTCTCGGAACAGTTCCTTTGGAATAGGGAACTGTCGGTGCGTTGGGACATATTCAAATCGATGAAACTCAGCTGGACTTCTGCAACCCATGCGGAAATAGAAGAGCCTTATACAGTGATAAACAAAGACCTTTATCCTGATGAGTATGATGCGTGGAAAGATTCTATCAAGCACAGTCTGCTCTCATTCGGACGTCCGCTCACTTATAAATCCACATTTAATGGCTCTTATCAGCTCCCAATCAATAAGCTTCCTATTTTCGATTGGGTAACGGCTGATGGAAGCTACAGCTCAAACTATGGATGGACACGTGGAACGGAACTGGAAGATGGGACATCTCTTGGACATACGGTGACGACACAACGTACTATCAATATAAATGGGAAACTTAACTTTGAAACTTTGTATAAGAAGTGGAAATTCCTTGCCGATGCCGAGAAAAGATTCTCGGGCAGCAGCAAGAATACTCTTACTAAAAAGCAGAATACAAAAGACAAGAAAACTGTGCCGGCAAAAGACGATAAAAATGCTGCGGACAAAGCCAATGGTGACAAAGACAAGAAAACAAAAGGCTTCACTAAAGAGATTACTTTGTCAGACAGTGCGGATGTGGACTTGAAACACGGGCAAAATTCTAAGCGCATCATTGTGCGCGCCACTACAAAAGAGGGAAAGAACTATACCCTGAAATATAAGCGTGTGGATGCCAATACGATAAAGATAAAGAATCATGATACGCTTTCGCTCAAGGTTTCAGTGGTAGCGAAGCCGAAGCTTGAGGAAAAAGGATGGTATAAGACAGCGCAGGTTGTGGCGCGAGGACTTATGCTCATACGTAATGCCAGTGTGACATATCGAAACACATACGCGCTTACTCTTCCTGGATTCAGAACTGAAGTGGGCGATGCTTTTGGTCAGAAGAATGTGGGAGGTATGATGTCGCCGGGACTTGATTTTGCTTTTGGCGCAGTGGGTGACGGATATATAGAGAAGGCTGCACGCAACGGCTGGTTGATGCAGAACGATTCTAATATTACGACTCCGGCAACAACCAATGCAACAGAAGACCTTCAGCTGAAGATGGTGCTTGAGCCAGTGCGTGACTTGAAGATTGATTTGAATGCCAGCCGTACTGTCAATTCTTCCAAGAGCATACGTTTCATGTTTGCCGGAATGCCTTCCACTGAGAGCGGAAGTTTTAATATGACGATTATATCAGCAAGTACTGCTTTTTCCGGAAGTGGAAATATCAACAACAACTACAACTCAAAGCCGTTCAACAAGTTCCTTGCCAATATTCCGATTGTGCAGAAGAGGCTTGAGGCACAGTATGCCAATACTGTTTATCCGGTGGGCAGCGGCGAGGCTTTGGAGGGAAAACCGTTTGACCCTGCAAATGGAACCGTGCAGCAATACTCTGCCGATGTGCTCGTTCCGGCATTTCTTGCCGCATATTGTGGAGGTGATGCCATGAAAACATCGCTTGACATATTCCCGTCGTTGCTCCATATACTGCCAAACTGGAAGCTTACTTATAGCGGACTTTCTAAATTGCCGTGGTTTGCGCAGCATTTCAAGAGCTTCAATATCAACCACGCATACAAAAGCGTATATGCTGTCGGCGCGTATAATTCATATTCTAATTACATGGAGTATATGGGCGGACTTGGATTCCTTCCTGACGTGACAACAGGAAATCCTATTCCAAGTAGTATGTACAACGTCTCCACTGTGTCGATAAATGAGTCATTCTCACCTTTGCTTGGTGTAGACATGACATTCAACAGCGGACTTACTGCCAAGCTTGAGTTTAAGAAAACCCGAGTGCTTAATTTGAGTATGACATCTGTGGCACTTACCGAGAACTATTCCGATGATATTGTAATCGGTTTTGGCTATAAGTTGAAAGACCTCAACTTGTTTGGCGCGAAGAAGATACAAAGCGCATCGAAAGGTAAATCGAAGAAATCAGGCCAGAACAGTAAGAATGATACGAACAGCAAGGCTACGGCAAGCAACAGGTCGGCGCGAGGTGTGAGCCATGATTTGAATGTGAGATGTGATTTCTCTTATCGTTTGCAGAACGCGCTGAATAGAAATATACAGACTCAAGTGACGACAGCCACAAATGGAAGCACTGCGTATAAATTGGCTGTGACCGCCGACTACACATTCAGCCGTTTGCTTACTCTCAGCGGATTCCTTGATTGGCAGAAGAATGTGCCGCTTGTGTCGGCAAACTCCTATCCTACGGTGACAGCCGATTTCGGAATCAGCATGAAATTCTCCCTTACGCGGTAATGTGCCACTGTTGGGAAACATTACAATGTGTTATAGGAAAAGCATCAATATTAGAAATGATTATGTCTATAAAAGAAAATATATTCCCATTGGTAGAGAGACACGATTGGGATGCGCTTCGGCAGGCTTTTTCCCGGATGACCAATATGGAATTTCGCAAGACTGAAAGTGTCATGCGTAATGATATATTGACCAAACTGTCGAATGAAGACTTTTGGGAGGCTTTGTTTCATCTTGTTGTGTACAGGCATCAGGCTTTCATCACTTGCATACTCTCAATAGAGCATCTTGTGACAAACCGGACTTTGTCTTTCGATAGCCCGTGGATTGGCAAACTTGTGACTTTCCTGAAAGAAAAAGCTCCCGGAGCGTTGCAAAAGCTCATGACAATGGCTATACCGATGTTGGAAACGGAAAACCAGATAGATACAATGTTCAAGGCTTTCGGTTTTGAGAATGAGCGCGACCGTATCGCTGCCTTGATTAGTGTGGCTAATCCATTAGCTTATTATGTGCTTTTCAAGATACTGAAACATTTGGCGGATGACAGAGACCTGATACGTAAGTGTTGTGTCTTCATATTGAAGAGGAATGACGAATTATCATATAATATGGCAAGCATAATCCGTGAGTATTTTGATTTGGCTGATATACGAAGCCGGTTCTCACTTGTAGTGGCACCTTACGAACTTTCTTTCATTGACAATTCCTATGAGAAATTTAAATATGTAGTTACTGGAAAGCGTCCTAAAATATGAATGTCCACAATGCCGGACATTCATATCTTGAACCTGTCAGATTCTATTTCTATACATGCCGGCAGATAGAGCCGTCTTTTTCATTTTATCATGCAGCCACATATCACCCTTTACGAACTTAACAATATTGTGCGGTCAACAATAGAGACCGTTGTCAGCAGTGAATATTGGATTCATGCCGAACTTAGCGAGGTGCGCCAAAGCCGGGGGCATTGCTATCTGGAGTTCGTGCAGAAAGATGAGCATAAGAGCACCCTTATAGCCAAAGCGCGCGGCCAGATATGGGCGGGAAGGTGGTCAATGCTCAACCCGTATTTTGTGCGGACTACCGGACTTTCGCTCTCTGCCGGAATGCAAGTGCTTGTGTGTGTACAAGTGACATTTCATGAACTTTATGGCTATTCGCTCAATGTCATAGATATTGACCCGACTTATACGCTTGGAGACATTGCGCGGCGCAGGCAGGAAATTATCCGCGCGCTTGAATCTGAGGGAGTGCTCACTATGAATAAGGAATTGCCGCTTCCTTCGCTTTTGCAGCGTATAGCTGTCATTTCGTCTCCTACTGCTGCCGGATATGGCGATTTTTACAGTCAGCTGGACAGCAACAAAAAAGGTTTGTTGTTCACTATTCGGTTGTTTCCCGCAGTGATGCAGGGCGACAAAGTGGAGCAGAGCATAATTGCTGCTCTTGATGCTATTGCCAGTGATGCCGACTCATGGGACGTGGTGGTTATCATACGAGGAGGCGGTTCCACCTCCGATTTGTATGGGTTCGACACGCTTGCTCTTGCCGAGAATGTGGCGCAGTTTCCCCTTCCTGTCATATCGGGTATAGGGCATGAACGGGACGATACGATTGTGGACATGGTGGCTCACACACGAGTAAAGACACCTACAGCGGCTGCCGAATTGCTTATACACCATCAGGAGATGCTACTCGACAGGCTGTCTGTTGCAACGGAGAGCCTTGTGCGTTCCGTACAATTGTGTCTCCACTCAGAGCGTGTCAGACTTCAGCGGATAGCCGGTGTCGTGCCCTCTTTGTTTAATGTTTTCCGCACCCGGGAAGAGTCGCGTATGGAGCGTCTTCTTCTTGCTGCCGGAAATGCCGCGCTACAACGAATAGGAGTTTGCGGCCATACGTTGCAGATTGCCGGACAGCGTGTCTGCAATGATATGGAGCGTTTCTTGCTTAAAGAGCGTCACAAGCTGATGTTGTTGGAGAACAAGGCGGATAGTGCCAGTCCTGACAGACTGCTGGGATTGGGATTCAGCATCACGCGAGTGAACGGACATGCCGTAACCGATATGTCTCAGGTAAAGACAGGAGACACTGTGGTCACTACGCTTGCCAATGGCGAAATAGAATCGGTCGTGAAATGAATTGGATAATAATTGAAATGGTTTTGGTGTGACCAGACCTTCTCCTTGAAAAATAAATTGTTTGATTATGAATAAGAAAGTGTCAATGACATACGAGCAGGCGATGAAACGCTTGGAACAGATTGTGTCTCAAATTGAAAATGGACAAATGGATGTTGATTCTCTTGCCGCTTCCTTGAAAGAGGCAAAAGAACTGGTCGATTTTTGTAAGGGAAAACTCCTTAAAGCGGAAAAGGAAGTCAAGAATATTCTTGACGATAAGGAATTTTGAGTTGCTGCCAGTGTTTTTTCTTTTATTTATTTTGCTTGCTTTTCTAATGGTTTGGAAAGTAGCCAAATTGTTGTGCGACATTCTCAAATAAGCAGTGCTGATTGTACAAACGGCACTGCTTATTTTTAAACAGCAGTGCTGGTTAGGTTTTTGAGTGTGTTTTTGAGAACTCATTGTGGAAAAACTGATTTTTTGTATGCGAGATTTTCAAAACCATATTGTGTTTTTGAGAGCTTAGTTAGGTGGAAGCGGATTTAGACAGCTGTCTTGTCGTGTTTGCAGAACGGTGGCAATATTAGTTCATCCGGCATTTCGAGTGATGGGACACACTGTGGGCATGGTCTTTATCAAAGATTTTGCTGTGTCTCCATACATCCATTGCGTCGCTTGTACGTGGTTTATAAACGGAAGTCCTATAACCCGAACCGTTCTGCCGCGCATATTGCCGGGCAACAGTATGCGTACAAGGGATGTTTTGACATTATGTTACTTTGGAAAAAAGGCGAATTTTAACATTTGAGGCGGTTGCCGACTTTGACTCGCTGCCTGATTTTTGAAAGTTTTATTGATAAGTTGTTGATAATCAGTTAAATGCATTTTTAGCGAAAAGTACGCGGTTTTTGACGTAAAACGCATGGTTCGAGTCAAAATAGGATGTGTTGATAATCAGTGAGTTATGAAATTTTTGTCTTAAAATAGTCTTTTTCTGGGCTCAAAATCCATTTTTGTTTTTCGGGGCATGGAAAAGGCGGCTCTCGTCTTTTTGA
>JAMPEL010000099.1 GCA_023665185.1 Roseburia sp. | reverse complement strand
CCCGTTTTTCGGCCCAAAATCGGGCATTTTTCCGAATCACTGCCTCAAAAAGAAGGAAATCAACTTTTCCATGTTCCGAAAAACAAAAATGGATTTTGGACCCGAAAAAAGACAATTTTAAGGATAAAAGTCCATAACTCATTGATTATCAATACATCCTATTTTGACTCAAGCCATGCGTTTTACGTCTAAAACCGCACACTTTTTGCTAAAAATATATTTAACTGATTATCAATAATTTATCAATAAAACTCCCAAAAATCAAGCAGCAGACAAAAGTAAGGAACTGCGGGAAATGTTAAAAATGAGGTTCAAGTTCAAGTGACATAATGTCAGAATGCACTTGCCCGCAGACTGCTGCCCGACAATATGTGCGGCAGAACAGTACGTTTTTTGTGTTCTCCGTTTATAAAGCATGTACAAGAAAGCACAATGAATATTAGTCAGAGACAATTACGAAATAGGAGTAATCTGGAGAACTTTGCGATGGAGAGTGGTACACGAGACAACGAAGAAGCCAGTCAAAAACATCTGCAAAAAAGTAGAGAAACCAGCCGAACACACCAGCATAAAACAGCAAGAAATATACAATAAGAATCTCATATCTAAAAGAAAAGCCAATAAATGGGCAATCAAATATCAAAAAGTAATTTGTTTATTTTCATATCTCGCAAAAAAAGCGTTACTTTGCATCCGCTTTGACGGAGCCGCTGTCTTGTACATGTAGCCGGGCATGCTTCGTTGGAACCAAGTAACAATTTATAAAACAGTAAAATGGATTTAATTAAGGTTGCAGAAGAAGCCTTTGCTACAGGCAAAGAGTTCCCAAAATTTAAAGCCGGTGATACTATCACTGTAGCTTACAAGATTATCGAGGGTACAAAAGAGCGTATCCAGATGTATCGTGGTGTAGTTATCAAAATTTCAGGTCATGGAGTAAAGAAGCGTTTTACAGTACGCAAAATGTCTGGCTCAGTAGGTGTTGAGCGTATTTTCCCTATCGAATCTCCAAACATCGACAGCATTACAGTCAATAAGATTGGTAAAGTTCGTCGCGCTAAGCTTTATTACCTGCGCAAGCTCACTGGTAAGAAAGCTCGTATCAAGGAAAAACTGGTATCTACAAAGAAATAAATTCTATTGTTGTGCGTCAGCATGACAAATCGGAATAGGAAAACATCCGTGTCCCTTTCACTTGTAAAGGACACGGATGCTTTCGTTTTAAATGATTTCCTGAGGTTTATATAAAAAAGGAAGAGGAAGAATTGCGGAAAGAACAATGGGGCTTGCCCTTACTGTATGGCTCAAGCTACGACACTCAGCCTGCCTGTTTTTATATCCTCCATGTATCCGGCATACAACCTGTTTTTCTTAGAATCATAATAACGCAAAATAAAACCATAGCGCAGAGCATGTATATAAGGTTTCTGCTACTTTTATCTTTCACGAACAATAGAAGAAAGGTCATCACTCCGTATAATGCAAGCACCTCGAAAACAGACGGACACCAGTGTATAACGGCATATCCGGAGGAAGAAACCCAATCGGCAATGGCATTCATCATTTGCGCCGTCCATTGCAATATGCCTGTCAGCCATTCCCTGACACCCTCCCACCAACACAATATCCACCATAAAGCAGCGACATAGAGTGCCAACGATGCCAAAATGCTGATTGTCAGGTTTGAGAATAACGAGAATATGGGCAAATACTGGAAATACAAACCTACTATCGGTGCGGTAAATAAAGTACAGGCAAGATTGATTGCTATAATATCCCATATATACCGGAACAAGATGCGGCGGGAAGGACAAAGCATACAGAGCCGTTTTCCACAGACACAAATGCTTGTCATGGCTATGAAAGAGAGTTGGAAACCCACATCGAAAAGTATGAGTGGACGGAGGGAGAGCATAGCCATCGCGGCAAGCGCGCAAGAATTGAGGGTGAGAGCCGGGCGACCGAACAGAGCGGAAAGTATCATGAACGAGCACATCAGAGCGGCACGCACCAAAGAGGGAGGCAAACCTGCCATGATGGTGAACAGCCATAGAACCGCCATGATGATGGCACGTACAACAATATTGAATCTGTTTCTGAAAATCCTGCCTAACAAGATAATTTCCAGAAAAGTATAGATGACGGTAAGATGGAAGCCTGACAAGGCAAGCACATGACTGACTCCGGAACGTGAGTATTTCTCTTTCAGTTCTTTAGACAACCCCGCTTTGTGCCCGGAAGTCATTGTTCCGATAACAGCGGCAGCATCATCCTCAATTCCAGCATGAGCATATGCGGCAACAGTTTTGCCTTGCAACATCCGGATGCGTGTTGCCACACTTTTCTCGGACAATGGAATAGGTGTAATGGAACAGCTGTTCTTGGGTATATAGCAGGTGGCTGATATTCCGTTGTAGAACAGATACTTCCGATATTGTTCGGATACATTTTTCATGGAGTCGGTCAAGTTTCCGGAGAGAACAGGCAGATGCAAAGGTGAAGTGTCTTGCAGATATTTTGCTTTGAAGCATATACTGTCACCAGCACTGAATATGCAGGACATTTCAGCACTGTCCCTTGCAATATGAGCCAATATAATCTTTCCATTTCCGGTGCGTACTTTCACGCTCCATGTGCGAGCTTTTTTGTGAGGATTATCTATGATTATCCCGGAAAAGCAAGGAGTGTCCTCGTACCCCACATTCCATGACACATTACGGTAGCTGCGCACAAACAGTGTCATGCCGGAGAAGAAAGCAAAAAGCATGACTGCACAGCCGAATCCTTTTGTGGCTGAAAGTGGAGAGCCTTGCGGTTGTGTGACAAGCAGAATAGCGAGAAGAGCGCACAAAATGGTGAGCAAGACGGACATGCTCAGGGGAAACAGAGGCAAACAAAAGTTCGCCATTACCATCCCCAATATAAAAGGAATGGTAAGGCGAACCATTGTATATGACTGCCAATTCATTGATTGTAGCTATTAATAAAAAGTGCTCCCCCTTAACGTGATTTTCCTTCACTTGGCAGAGATTCAGAAACTGCGCAGCAAGGATATTCGTGCCTCTGGGTCGTCAGCCTTGAACACATAGCTTCCTGCTACAAGTACGTCTGTACCCGCTTCGGCAAGCCGTTTGCCCGTATCGGCATTGACACCTCCATCAACCTCAATAAGGGCTTTGGAACCGGTACGCACAATCATCGCCTTCAGAGCCTTCACTTTCTCAATGGAGTGTTCTATGAATTTTTGTCCGCCAAATCCCGGATTGACCGTCATAAGCAACACCATGTCCACATCGCGTATAATTTCTTCCAGCAAACAGACAGGTGTGGACGGATTGAGCGTCACTCCCGCCTTCATTCCTGCCTCGTGAATCTGTTGTATGGTGCGATGAAGGTGAGGACATGCCTCGTAGTGTACATTCATCATCATTGTACCCAGCGATTTTACTTCGTTGATAAACTTCCCGGGGTCCACAATCATGAGATGGACATCCAGTTTCTTGGTGCATAATTTTGCCACAGCTTCGAGAACAGGAAAACCGAAACTGATATTCGGGACGAACACTCCGTCCATAATATCAAGGTGAAGCCATTCAGCCTCACTCCTATTAATCATTTCTATATCCTTCCGGAGATCTCCGAAATTAGCTGCGAGCAACGACGGGCTGACAATTTGCATAGAAATCTGAATTAAAGATTTGACATTAATAATATAAGCACCTTCTGTCCGGCATGAGGCAGAGTTTACTCAAGCGTGAAGGAAGACTGGCCAATCATTTGCTTGTCAGCAAAGATAAACAGTTTGTATGTTCCAGCTTCAAGATACTCTTCCACATCCCAATAAAGCGTAACGCTTTGTTCCTCACCGTTATATTCGATGTATTTCTTTACAGAATAATCGAGTTTGGTGTTCTCATACTCGAACGTTCCCTCCGAGTTTTTAAGAATGGAGTTGTCGGGTTTAAGAATGCGCGCATAAATAATTCTCTGCCCATTCTTGGCTGTGACATTCTTTGCGATAGTAAATCCGAAGGCTATTTTCTTGACGTCCTTAACCTTTTTTGCAGCCTTTCCTTTCTTGTTTTTTGGAGTCACCCAAAATCCGGTGGCATCAAGCTGGGCGGCCAAGTCCACCTTGTCTTTCAGTTGATTGCGCTCATTCGACAGATTGTTTATCTGGCTTGTAGCTTTATTATATTGCTCCTTGATTTCTGTATTCTCCGTAATAAGTGCCTGATTAAGGCGGTTGAGTGAGTCGACCTGCATGATGTAATGCTGAAGCACCTCACGCAAAGAGGCGATTTCTTTTTTCAGACGGCGGATTTCAGCGGCATTAGACGCTTTGGTATTTTGCAATTCCTCAAGCAACTGCTGCGTGTGCCTGCGCTCCTCTTCAATTTGGGCTATAAGAGAATCATTCTTCAACTGCTTTTGAAGCTCCCCATATTGAATGTCGAACTGCCTGTATTGGTCTTCCATCTCCTGTTTGTTGAGCTCAGCAAGTTCTTGCAGAACATTATTCTCCGCATCTTTCTCAATCAATATGTACGCAAGAAGTCCTCCACCTGCAATCAACAGGGAGATGACTACACCGGCAACGACACCGCTTATCAGCGACTTGTCCTTTACGGATACAGTCTGCCGTCCATCCGCATTCTGCTTGTTCTCGTGCATTTGTGTATTTTTCTTTTCCATGATAGTTGTTCTTGATTTGATGCAATTTATTCTTTGCAAACTTACGCAAAATACTCGGATAATCGCTATTCTATCATTAATTATTTATATATTTGCCATTAGAAAAAGGATGTTTTTATGCTGAGACAAAAGATTACACCGACAGAAGCCACCGAGGTTAGAGAACTATTCAAAGCATGTAAAAATGTGGTTATATGCACACACACTTCGCCCGATGGAGATGCTATCGGCTCATCGCTTGCCCTTGCCGAATACTTCAAACGGAAAGGTAAAAATGCCACAATTATTGTGCCCAACTATTTCCCCGACTTTCTGAAATGGATGAACGGTGCGGACCACATCATGCTTTATGACCGGCAACGTGGTCTTGCAAACAGTTTCATCGGTATGGCAGACCTTATATGTTGCCTTGATTTCAATTCATTGAGCAGAATAGACGAGTTGGGAGATGCAGTAGCACATTCAAGGGCAAAAAAACTAATGATTGACCATCATTTGTCGCCCGATAAGTTCTGCGATGTCACAATATCCCGTCCGGAAGCAAGCAGCACATGCGAGTTGTTGTTTCGGGTACTTGATGCCATTGGGGCAACACAACATATCAATCTCCATTGCGCAGAGGATATTTATGCCGGAATGTGTACAGATACTGGAGGATTTACATACAATTCAAACGACCCTGACATTTTCCTAATTATAAGCGAGCTGATGCGGAAGGGAATTGACAAAGATTTGATTTATCGTAAGATATACAACAATTATACTGTCGACCGTTATCGGCTGATGGGATATATATTATACGAGAAGTTGGAAGTATTCCCTGAGACTCATTCATCGGTGTTCTGTATGACAAAGGAAGAACTTAAACGTTTCCATTATCTTAAAGGCGATGCCGAAGGAATTGTAAATATGCCGTTGAGCATCAAAGGACAGAAGTTGTCCATTTCATTGCGCGAAGATACGGAAAAGCCTATTGTCTGGGTGTCATTGCGCAGTGTCGATGATTTTCCTTGCAACCGCATGGCAGAGGATTTTTTCAATGGAGGCGGACATCTCAATGCAGCAGGAGGACGGCTTTCATGCTCCATCAACGAAGCTGCGGAAATTGCCAAACAGGCGATAGAGGCTTACCGCGACAAACTATGCAACGCACAACCGGAATCATAGTATATAGGTAAAGGCAAGACTGATTGACGCAATACACACAAAAGGCTCACTTCATGATTTTTGAAGTGAGCCTTTTGTGTGTATTGCACTTATTAAAGCAAGCGCAATTGATATTATGTCTGTTCGGGAGAGCAAGAGTTACTAATAACAATTATGATTCATCAGAATTTTATCCCGAACCCGCATACACTTTGCATAATGAAGCCCCAAAGTGTTATCGACCAATGCAGAAATATTCAATACCGTATTCGTGCATTTCCTGCGGGTCGTAAATGTTTCTGCCATCAATGACAAGTGGCTTGTTCATCTCTTTGGCAATAACGCCCCATGAAGGCAGACGGAAACATTTCCACTCCGTCAGCAAAAGAAGCGCGTCAGCATTCAAAGCGGCATCATACATGTCAGTGGCATATTCGACAGCATCACCTATTCTGCGCCGACACTCGTCCATTGCAACTGGGTCGTACACTTTTACCTTGCACCCGGCTTCCAATAACAGTTTGATGGTTACAAGAGAGGTTGCCTCACGCATGTCATCCGTCTCGGCTTTGAAGGCAAGTCCCCAAAGGCACACTTGTTTGCCGACAAGCTCACCGCCATAAAATATTGACAATTTCTCAAACAATATACTTTTCTGTTTCTCATTAACGTCTTCCACAGCTTTCAGTACTTTCATCTCATATCCCTGCTGCTCTGCTGTCTTTATCAGCGCCTTTACATCTTTAGGAAAACAAGAGCCGCCATAACCGCATCCAGGATAAAGAAACTTCGACCCTATACGAGAGTCCGACCCTATACCTTTCCGCACCATATTTACATCTGCTCCTACCAATTCACAGAGATTGGCTATATCGTTCATGAATGAGATACGGGTGGCAAGCATTGAATTGGCAGCATATTTTATCATTTCCGCACTTGGTATGTCGGTGAAGATAACCCGGAAGTTGTTAAGAAGGAACGGACGATAGAGTTTGGTCATCAGATTGCGTGCCCTCTCGCTTTCCACACCTACCACCACACGGTCGGGAGACATGAAATCTTTTATAGCCGCACCTTCTTTCAAAAATTCAGGATTAGAAGCCACATCAAACTCTATCTGAGCTCCTCGCTTGTCAAGTTCTTCTTGTATTACCTCTTTTACTTTTCTCGCCGTACCAACCGGAACCGTTGACTTAGTAACCAGAACAAGGTATTTGTTTATATGCTGTCCCACGGTACGTGCCACTTGCAACACGTAGCTAAGGTCGGCAGAACCATCTTCATCCGGAGGAGTGCCGACTGCACTGAATACAATGTCTACATCATCAAGTATAGAAGTGAGATCTGTCGTGAAATTCAAGCGTCCCTCACGATGATTGCGGAGTACCATTTCATCGAGTTCCGGCTCATAAATAGGAATTTCTCCTCGTAACAAAGCATTGATTTTTTCTTCGTTGACGTCTACGCATGTCACATGTACCCCCATTTCAGAGAAACATGCTCCACTCACGAGGCCTACATACCCCGTTCCTACAATAGCTATATTCATAATGACATTTATTTCTTTTATTGGATGCAAACTTACGAAAAATCGTGTAACTTTCATCAAAAAGCCCTACCTTTATACCCGAAATCCATAAATTAATATTGTATGAACAAACAATTTTTTCTTTTTGCATTTTTTGCCGCATCCGCATCTGTTTTTGCACAGAAAGCGGAAATCAATGGTCCGGATACACGATTGAAAGTTGATTTTAATATTGACAATGGTATTCCCTCCTATTCCGTAACTTATGATGGAAAGACGATTCTAGATCCATCTCCATTGGGATTCACATCCAATATCGGTGATTTTTCTAAAAGACTGACATTTACAGGAAAGACGGAAAGAAAAATCGATGAGAATTACACTCTCAACCGCTCTAAAACTTCAGACGTACATTATGTGGCAAACGAGTTGAAAGTTAGTATGAAGAATGCCGACGGCAAGAATATGGCAGTCGTATTCCGGGTGTCGAACAATGACATAGCTTTCAGGTATGAGGTTCCCAAGCAAGGAGACACTGGAAGTATAAGGATTGAGAGTGAAGCTACCTCCTTCGATTTTCCTTCGCATACAACAACATTCCTTTGTCCACAGAGCGATGCCATGATTGGCTGGAAGCGTACCAAACCGAGCTATGAGGAAGAGTACAAGGCAGAGGCACCAATGACAGACAAGTCGCAATACGGACACGGCTATACCTTCCCTTGCCTTTACCATGTAGGAGATGAAGGATGGGTTCTGGTCAGTGAAACAGGTGTGGACAGCCGCTATTGCGCTTCCCATCTCAGTGATATGACAGGAGACGGACGCTACACCATTGCATATCCTATGGAAGAAGAAAATAATGGCAATGGTACTGTGGCACCGGCTTTTTCTCTGCCGGGAGCAACTCCGTGGCGCACTATTACTGTCGGAAGTACACTCAAACCAATTGTAGAGACAACCGCTCCGTGGGACAATGTAACACCGCTGTACCAAACTGAGCATAACTATAAGTACGGACGTGGCACATGGAGCTGGATTGTATGGCAGGACAACAGCATAAACTACGATGATCAGGTAAAGTTCATTGACCTTGCAAATGCTATGGGATATGAATATGTACTGATTGACAACTGGTGGGACACAAATATCGGTCGCAAACGTATGGAAGACCTTGTCAAGTATGCACATTCAAAGAATGTTGATGTGTTCTTATGGTATAGTTCGAGTGGATATTGGAACGACATTGTACAGGGACCTGTAAACTGTATGGACAATCCGATTATACGCAAACAACAGATGCTATGGATGAAGCAACTGGGAGTAAAAGGTATAAAAGTAGATTTCTTCGGCGGCGACAAGCAGGAGACAATGCGCCTTTATGAGGCTATTCTCAGCGACGCTGACGACAACGGACTTATGGTTATTTTCCACGGCTGCACACTGCCACGAGGATGGGAACGTATGTACCCGAACTATGTGGGAAGTGAGGCTGTTCTTGCATCCGAAAATATGGTATTTGAGCAGAAATTCTGTGATAATGCGGCTTTCAATGCCACACTTCATCCATTTATACGCAACACTGTTGGATGTATGGAATTTGGCGGATGCTTCATGAACAGACACCTTGCCAAAGGCAACAAAAAAGGAAATACCCGCAAAACGACCGATGTGAGCGAACTCGCCACTTGCATTCTCTTCCAGAACCCGATACAGAACTTTGCGCTGACTCCTGAGAATCTCAACCCTATAGAGGAAAACGGCGCACCCGCAGTATCTATGGATTTCCTCAAAACAGTACCAACCATTTGGGATGAGACAGTATATATTGACGGCTATCCCGGCAAATATGCTGTACTTGCTCGCCGCCACGGCTCACAATGGTACATTGCCGGAGTGAATGCATTAAAAAAACCTCTTACGCTTCGTCTGAATCTTCCAATGCTGACAAAAGGCGAAACTGTCACAGTCTACAGCGACAATAAAAAAGACCGCGAACCAGTGAAATCAGCAATGAAAGTAAAGAAACCGGAAGCAATAACAGTCACCATGCAACCTGATGGTGGTGTAATTATAGTGGGAAACAAATAGAAATAAAAAAATAAGCCAAATAACAAAGGTGGATAAACTGAGATTGTGCATCAGTTTATCCACCTTTTATTTTGAGTATTATTGCTGTCCGGTAAAACTTTTGAGTGTTAGGAAAACCGTCATTTTCATACATACGATTCTTATTTTAGCCCTATAAGCGAAAATAGCATCTTTATTTATGCACCATTATCAATAATCACACAAGAGAAAAAGACACCCCATTTTGATATAAAAAAATCAAAAGTAATTGATTATAAATTCAATATGAGGGATATAGCATGTTTTATCAGACAGTAATAATTGAGGATATTTTCTTCCGGCATGAAGATGTAACGTTTGCATTCAAAGCAACCGGGATTATATGCAAATAACATACTCAAACATATAGTAGTCAAAGTGCCACAGCAATCATGAATTGAGATGCCATTCAGGAGAATGTCCTATAAGAGAGAGCATTCCCTTCAGACATCCACACCCATCCGGCCCCTCCCAACGGCTTACACCTCTGTCAGCAGACACTCAGAGAGAAAGACGGCGCGTCATGCACCCATGCGGAAAGCTATCGCCATAAAACCTATATGGGGCATTTAGAGTTATCTGCATATCTATAAATATAGTTTTCTACCGG
>JAMPEL010000098.1 GCA_023665185.1 Roseburia sp. | reverse complement strand
CCCGTTTTTCGGCCCAAAATCGGGCTTTTTTCCGAATCACGTCCTCAAAAAGACGAGAGCCGCCTTTTTCATGCCCCGAAAAACAAAAATGGATTTTAAACCCAGAAAAAGACTATTTTAAGACAAAAATTTCATAACTCACTGATTATCAACACATCCTATTTTGACTCGAACCATGCGTTTTACGTCAAAAACCGCGTACTTTTCGCTAAAAATGCATTTAACTGATTATCAACAACTTATCAATAAAACTTTCAAAAATCAGGCAGCGAGTCAAAGTCGGCAACCGCCTCAAATGTTAAAATTCGCCCTTTTTCCAAAGTGACATAATGTCAAAACATCCCTTGCCCACATACTGTTGTCCGGCAATATGTGCGGCGAAATAGCGCAGGTTTGAGAATACCGTTCATAAAGCACATACAAGCGATGCAATAGATGCATGAATCGCTGCATATTTTAAGGACTATACCCACAGTCTATCGCGTACCACTCGAAATGTCGGATGAGCCTCTTTTTATCTTCTTGGATTTTGAAGTTCAAAAGCCTCCGTAGAATCGCGTTTTGCAAACAAGGTTGAGTCCGGTTCATTTTGAGCGATTCTACGGATATTGACTTTAATATATCAAATTGCAAGAGAACCACGGGTTTTGACGACACATCAATAGATATTTCATCAATACCCTTGACAGGTATCTTTGTCAAGCACACCCGCAAACACCAATCAAGCACACAAATAAAATTCTTCATTCAGCACTTATCGGGAAATATTTTGGAGTAATCAAAAAAATAGAAGTAACTTTGGCTATTCAAAAATAATAAAGCAAAAGGCTGTCAGCCAAATAACCAATAGACAAACTGAGGTATGCACCGTCCACTAAAGATATACAAGGCTTCGGCAGGAAGCGGCAAGACATTCACGCTTGCGGTAGAATACATAAAACTGCTCATTATCAACCCGTTTGAATATCAACACATACTTGCCGTGACATTCACCAACAAAGCCACGGCAGAGATGAAGACACGAATTATCGGACAGTTGAACGGCATAGCCAAGGGACTTGCAAGCTCGCAAGGATATTTCGAGAAAATAAAGGAAAGCAAGGAGATAAAGGAACTCGGACTCACGGAGAAAGAGATATGTGGAAGGGCCTCCACCGCCCTGTCAAGCATGATACACAACTATAGCCGGTTCAGAATTGAGACCATAGACTCATTTTTTCAGTCTATCATCCGCGAGCTGGCGCACGAGCTTGACCTGACAGCCAACCTGCGTGTAGACCTCAATGACAACGAAGTGCTGGCAGAGGCGGTAAAAAGCATCATCGACCAGTTGGAGGAAAAGACAGACGTATTCAAATCTATCATCGGCTTCATTGAAGAGAAGATTGAGGACGACAAAAACTGGAAGATTGACGATGAGATTGAGAAATTCGGACGCAACATATTCAACGAGCATTTCTTACAGAAAGGAGCCTCTGTCAGACAGAAAATCAGCGACCGCCGGTTTCTTGTCGGATACAAGCAGAAGCTCTGTAAGATGAGGAGCGGGCTTGAGGAGGAAGCCAAGAACTGCGGAATGAAATTCTTGGCTGTTTGCGCTGAGGAGAGTCTGCAAGCGTCTGATTTCAAAGGCGGGCGAGGTGCGGCGGGCATCTATCCGTTTTTCGAGAAACTGGCGGAGGGGAAAACTCCCAACATCTCGCCCTCTGTAATGAAACGCGTGGACAATGTGGACGAATGGAGCAGTAAAAATCCGCGTGTGACCAGTTTGGCTGACACATTGTTTATAGGGCTTCTCAAAAAGGTTCTGGAAGGCAGAAACCTCTGTACCACCATTGAGGTGGTGTTGAAACACATCAACCATATCATGTTGCTGAACGTCATCAACTCGAAGGTGCGCGAGCTGAATATGGAAGCCAACCGCTTCCTTCTCGCCGACACGGCACATTTCCTGCGCGACCTGATTGACGGCAGCGACATTCCTTTCATTTATGAAAAGACAGGCACACGTTTCAACCACATCATGATTGACGAGTTTCAGGACACGTCCGGACTGCAATGGGAGAATTTCAAGCCGCTGCTTGCCAACAGCCTGTCGGCAGCAAACGAATGCCTGATTGTAGGCGACGTGAAACAAAGTATCTACCGTTTCAGAAACAGCGACTGGAGCATTCTCAACAACATCAGTGAGGGGGTGTTCAGCCGGGAGTCGGAAGAGATTCTGCTGAACACGAATTACCGGAGTACGGAAGAGGTGATAGAGTTCAACAACTCTTTTTTCTCTCGCGCGGCAGACATTCTCAACACAAACTACCAGATGATGTGCGGTGAGGAATCGCCCGACCTGATTCGTGCCTACTCCGATGTGCGGCAAAAGGTGTCGGAGAAGAAACTGGGGCAAGGTTATGTGAGGGTGGAATGTATAGACGGCTGTGGCAGCGATGCCATCAACAGCCGCTCACTTGCCGTTGCTGCCGGAACGGCTGCGGAAGTCTCCGAAGAGACGGCTGCGGAAGAGCTGTGCGAGACCGACTACAAGGAGGCCACACTGGCGAGGCTGGCAGACACAGTGGACGAACTGCGACGAAAGGGAGTGCGCGAAAGCGACATGACCATCCTTATCCGTTTCAACAAGCAGATTCCAACCATCAGCGAATATTTCTCGGCGCACAAACCGGAAATCAGAATCGTGAGTGACGAGGCTTTCCGTCTCGACTCGTCTCCGGCACTGCTCATCATCATCATGGCACTGAAACTGATTTCCAACCCCGACGATGATTTCACACGGTCGGTACTGGCTTACAAATACCAGACTGTGGTGGAAGGACAGAACAGCACAAGCGCGCACATACACAATGCGTTTCTTGAAGGAAGAGAACATGCCACAAGTCTGCTGCCGGAGGAGTTCAACCGCAGGACAGACCACCTGTCCGTCATGCCGCTGTATGAGCTGTCGGAAGAACTGTACAAAATATTCTCTCTCGACAAAATCAAGAATCAGGACGCTTACCTCTTTTGTTTCTACGACTGTCTGACAGCCTACCTGAAAGACAACCCTTCGGACATAGATAACTTTATCGGCTACTGGGACACAACGCTGAGGGGGAAGACCATCCCCAACGGCGCGGCAGACGGCATACGCATCATGTCCATACACAAATCGAAAGGACTGGAGTTTCACACAGTACTTGTACCGTTCTGCGACTGGGAACTTGTCAGCAAAAGCCGTTCAAAAAGCCCCTCGCTGATATGGTGTGAGCCAGACAAAGAGCCTTTCAACGAATTGCCCCTCGCCCCTATCGACTTCACTGACAAGGCGCGCGACTCCATTTTCAAGAAAGACTATGAGGCGGAAGTGCTGAAAAACTATGTGGACAATCTGAACCTCATCTATGTGGCATTCACGCGTGCGGAATGCAATCTGTTTATCTTCACTGGAAAGAATCCGGAAAAGAAGAAAAAGGAAGACGACACCGTCGGCAACATATACCGGCTTATACGCAAGGCTCTTCCCGACAACTTTTCGGAAACAGAGATACCGGGTCTGCTGACCATGCACGAGCGCGGCAACCTCATGGCAAGCAAGCAGACACAAAGCGAGGAGGACGAGAATGTGGTCAGCAGACCATACAGCCAAATAGGCTCCACATTCAAATACTTCGACACATTGGCAGAGTTCAGGCAATCTAACAAGTCCACCCGCTTCATCAATGGCGAGGAAGAAGACTCGAAAGAGCAGGAATATATTGACGAGGGACTGTTGTTCCACCGTCTCTTCTCCATGATTGAGCATCCGGACGACATCGATAAGGCTGTCAGAGAACTCGACTGTGAGGGTTGCTTCGCCAGCCAAAAATATAAGAACGATGTAAGCCGGCTTGTCCATAAGGCATTCAGCAACACACAGGCGGCTACATGGTTCTCACCGAAATGGCAGACATTCAACGAGTGCAGCATTCTGTTCAAGGACGAAGAGGGCAATGTAAAGGAGCGCAGACCGGACAGAGTGATTGTGTCGGAAGACGAGACCATTGTGATTGACTACAAAACGGGCAAACAGAGCGTGGAGCACGAGAAGCAAGTGCGTGAGTACATGCAGCTGCTGAAGCAGATGGGACATACCAATATCAAAGGTTATATATGGTATATAAGAAGGAATGACATCGTTTGTCTGACGGAATAATATCGCGCGGAAATAAGGAACGGATTTGTTTTTCAGAGAAATGCAAGAACTTATTCGTGAGAAGAAATGAAAAGTAGAATTGGCAATACAGCGGTATTCCATGCAACAGGTAACTAAAATATTCCTAAAAACAGCCTTTAGTTTCAAAATCGCATCTGCAATATGTTGCATTCATAAAAATAATGTGTATCTTTGCATGCCCGAAAATGGCGGATGGAGACAGCATCACAACAACATCTTGTTGCTCAACAAATTACGTTTGCCTGCATCAAAAACCATTCCGGACATATACGCAATAAGTGTTTTATAGAGAATGAGACAATTAAAGATTACCAAAAGTATCACGAACCGTGAAAGTGCCTCACTTGACAAGTACTTGCAAGAAATTGGTCGTGAAGACTTAATCACTGTGGAAGAAGAGGTTGAGCTTGCCGGACGTATCCGCAAGGGAGACCGCAGAGCTTTGGAGAAGCTGACACGCGCAAATCTCCGTTTCGTCGTTTCTGTAGCAAAACAATACCAGAATCAGGGACTCAGTCTGCCCGACCTCATCAACGAGGGAAATCTGGGGCTTATAAAAGCAGCCGAGAAATTCGATGAGACACGCGGATTCAAGTTTATCAGTTATGCAGTGTGGTGGATTAGACAGTCCATACTTCAGGCTCTCGCAGAACAATCGCGCATTGTCCGCCTTCCGCTTAATCAGGTTGGCTCTCTCAACAAAATCAGCAAGGCTTTCTCGAAATTCGAGCAGGAAAACGAGCGCAGGCCTTCTCCGGAAGAACTTGCCGATGAGCTGGAACTTCCTGTCGACAAAGTAGCGGATACCATGAAAGTATCGGGACGCCATATCAGCGTGGACGCGCCTTTTGTAGAGGGCGAGGACAACAGTTTGCTTGATGTGCTTGTCAATGACGATTCTCCTATGGCAGACCGTAGCTTAGTCAACGAATCGCTTTCTAAAGAGATTGACCGCGCTCTTGACACACTTACAGCCCGCGAAAAAGATATTATACGCATGTTCTTTGGTATTGGCGAACAGGAAAAGACACTTGAGGAGATTGGCGACCGTTTCAATCTGACTCGTGAGCGTGTTCGTCAGATTAAGGAAAAGGCCATTCGCCGGCTACGTGCAAGCTCACGCAGCAAGTTGTTGAAGAGTTACCTCGGTTAAAAGACACTTTCTGGAAAAAAATTATGCGGATTCCCGAGAATATCGGTAGTCCGCTTTTTTTATATCACTCCGTCACAACCTATTTCACACCATAATGAAAATACTACATACAAGCGACTGGCATCTGGGACATGCCATCTATAACTACGACCGCACTGAGGAACAGACAGCCATGCTGGAACAAATAATCCAAATCGTAGGAGAGCAAAAGCCTGACGTTTTCTTGCTCTGCGGTGATGTATACCACACATCACAACCTTCAGCAGCCGTGCAGACAATGTTTACGGAATCGTTAGTAAAGATTCATGACGCCAATCCTGAGATGACCATTATAGTGACTGCCGGCAACCACGACAGTGGTACAAAGCACGATATATTCCGCACTCCGTGGCGCGCACTGAAAGTACATACTATTGGCAATGTGGACAAAGAATGTGTGGAAAATCATATCGTGGAGATTCCGGGCAAAGGATTCGTTGCGGCGGTACCTTACTGTAGTGAGAGAAATATCCCCAATGGTTTCTTTCAAGAACTGCTGAATACGGTAAGACGGTATAACACCGACAACCTGCCTGTGGTGATGACAGCCCACACCACAGTAAGGGGATGTGACTTTACCGGTCATGAGAACGCGACAGAATATGTGGCAGGCGGCATCGACAGCCTTGACATAGAACAGCTGGGCGAAGGCTATGACTATCTGGCACTCGGACATATCCACCATGCCCAATTCGTCCATACAGGCAAACATAACGCGCGATACAGCGGTACACCTCTTCCTGTAAGTTTTGACGAGCGATTCACCCATACGGTAAGTCTGGTAGAAATAAAGCGACACAACGAGCCTCCCACAGTAAAGACGATAGAGATAGAGAATCCCCACCCTTTTGTCACCTTGCCTACCGAAGGCGCGACTGATTGGGAAGAGGCAAAAGAGTTACTGAGAGGTTTTCCCGACAACATTCCTGCATACATACGTCTGAATGTGGAAGTGGACGATTTTCTTCCTGTGGAGGCATACGCAGAGGCGGCTGCCCTGACAAAAGACAAGCAATGCAAGTTCTGCCATATCAACGCAAAGCGCAAAACAGCAAGACAAGCAGAAGCAACCATACTGACAGTGGAAGAATTTCAGTCGGAGAGCCCTTTGGACATAGCCCGAAAGTTTGCCGATGACAGCGGGACAACATTTGATGAGGAAATGGACGGTTTGTTCAAAGAAGTCGTCAGAATGATTGAAGAGGATGAACGCAACCAATAAAGAAGGAGGAAAGCACCAGTATGAAACTACAGAAACTAACCATACACAATATTGCATCAATTGAGGATGCAGTGATTGACTTTGAGTCAGCCCCATTGTCAACAAGCGAAGTTTTTCTGATTACAGGCAAGACCGGCGCGGGAAAATCAACTATTCTTGATGCTGTTTGCCTTGCTCTTTATGCCAATACACCCCGAATGGAAAACACAAACATGCAAGGGGAGTCGCAGGATGGCGATAAGACTGTAAAAATATACGACCCCCGCCAGCTGATGCGCAGGAACACCGGAGAGGCATTTGCCTCTCTGACCTTCATTGGCAGCAACAGCGTACATTACGAGGCTATATGGTCGGTGGCACGCGCACGCAACAAGGTGACAGGCAATATACAAAACAAGAAATGGCAGCTTACCAATCTCGATACAGGACACACACTCACAAAAGACAAAGAGATAGAGGCGGAGATTCAGGCAGCCATAGGATTAAGATTCAACCAGTTCTGCCGTACAACCATGCTTGCACAGGGCGAGTTCACCCGTTTCCTGAATAGCAGCGATGACGAGAAAGCCGAGATTCTGGAGAAAATCACCGGTGCCGGAATCTATTCAAAAATAGGCAAGAAAGTATGGGAAGTGACAGCAGGCAAGAAACAGGAATGGGAAGACTCCAAGCGGCCTATAAACGACATCCGCATCCTGACAGATGAAGAAGTGGCAGGACATAAAGCCCAAATAAAGGATATAGAAAAAACACAAAACAGATTGAAAGCAGACCGTGAAGTCATTGACAAGAAATTGCAGTGGCTAAAAAGAAGTGTCCAGTTAGAGACCGAAACCAATGAGGCTGCCAAAGAGTACACCAAAATCGTTCACCAAATACAAAGCGAGGATTTCAAGAAAAAAGAACTGCTTGTCCGCCAATGGTATCAGACAAATGATATTCGCGCCAAGCTGAACGAGCTTGAAACCGCCTGCAAAATACAAGAAGAGCAAGCAAAAAGACAGGAACAGGCTAAAGGAGAATTTACGCATCTGAGAAACGGAGAACAGTGGTTGGCAGCCAGAACCCACGAAACCAAAACAGAACTGGACTCTTTATCGAAGAAATTAGAGAAGGACAAGGACAAGGCGCAGGCTTATGACAACTCTCAGGCAATACTCAACTTGTTTGAGACTGTAGCCAGACACCAAAAGAGCATCATCTCCCTAAATGAGAAAAACGGCATAGAAAAACAGAAAATAGAAGGCGAATACAAATTCAGGAAGGATGAAGCAGACAAAGCTCTAAGCAAAGCCAACAATACTCTTGTCATACAAGAAAACAAGCTGAAAGCCCAAGAGCAAGAGCTGACAGAGGCAAATCTGCCGAAGATGCGCGAACAGAAAGAAGTGCTGCAAAACAAAATCACCGCCCTCGATATAGCAAGGGAACGGCTTGCCGCATTAGAAAAGGAACAAAAACGCAGGCAAAAGAGCATGGGCAGCATAGCTGAACAGGAAAGAACGATTGCCGCATTAAAACAAGAGCTTGAGGTACTGAATCCGCAGCTTCATGATGCGGAGATAAAAGAAAAGGCTTGTAAGGATATATTGGACATGCAACGGGAGTCGGTCGAGAACTGGGCGAAGAATATGCGTGCCAGACTGCATACAGACGATATATGCCCTGTATGCAGACAGAAGATTGTCAACCAGATTCCCCACGAAGAGGAACTGGACGAACTGTTTGCCATATCCGAAAACAGATGGAAAAAGGAAAATGCCATCGTAAGTGAGCTAAAAGAAAAGAAAGGCTGCATTGAGACAGGAATCAAGTTGCAATCAAGAATATTGGAGAAAGCCAAAAAAGATTTTGCCAATGACACGTCTCTTCCCGAAAGTGAACATGCGGCAAGCATTGCCTGCCAGAAATGCGGCATAGAGATGACAGGCATACATACGCAGGACACATTAAACCGTCTGCATGAGGAGACAACCACCGCATTCAATGAAGTGACAGAGAAAATTGTCGCTGCCGAAATAAAGGAGAAAGCTGCGGGAGAAAGCCGCAGAGTCGTGGAAAAGTGTCGCAAAGAAGTAGAATCAGCCAAAGAATCCGTAAAGAGAGCAGAAGAAACGATCTGCCAATGTAATGAGCGGATCGCATCAAATAAAATACTCATCCAATCGGCAAGTGATGAGCTTGACACTGTCCGCAAACAAATTGAAGACTTGTTGCCGGGCAACACTCAATGGAAGAATGACTGGAAGACAAACATGGAAGATTTTGCCTATGAGCTTCAACATGCCGCAAAAGAATACAAAGGCAATCAAGAGAGATGTCAGGAACTGGACAAAGAAGTAAGCAAACAAAGAATACTTGCAGATCAAGTGTCCAGAACTATACAAAGCATAATGGAACTGATGCCGGAATGGAAGGAAATAAAAGATTCGGGAATAGAGGAAGTTGAAGACCTGTCAACAAAAGCAAGCAATCTGCAAACAAAAATAATTCATATTACCAATCAGATAAAGAATGCGAAATCATCAGCCGATGAGGCTGAAAGGTGTCTAAGCAAATACTACGAAGAAAACGAGAACATGTCGCCCGCCCTACTCTATGAGCTGAACTCTTATGCGACGATAAGGATTAATGCCATCGGACAAGATGTTGCCGACACAAATAAGGAACTGCTCACAAAGCAGACTATTCTGGAACAGTTGAAAAAGCAGCAAGAAGAAAATGAGAAGACAAAACCGGAATTGTCGGAAGAGGACGACATGGAGCGGCTAAGTGAGCGCATATCACTCCTTGAAAAGCAAACAAACGAGTTGGGAGAACAGAAAGGAGCTGTCAACCTACAGCTTCAACAAGATGCGAATAACAAGGAGAGACTGAAGAAACTGCTTGCTGACGCAGAAGATAAAAAGAAGAACTACCAGAAATGGTCGCGCATGAACCTGCTCATCGGTGATGCCACAGGCAATAAATTCCGAAAGATTGCCCAAAGCTATGTACTGACAAGTCTTATCCGCTCAGCCAACAGCTACATGAGGACATTGACAGACCGATATACATTGAAAGTAACTCCCGGAACATTCGTCATCATGCTTGAAGATGCCTATCAAGGATTCGCAAGCAGGGCAGCCAGCACCATATCCGGCGGTGAGGGCTTTCTTGTATCCCTCGCACTGGCATTGGCACTCAGCGACATTGGTGAGAGACTGTCTGTCGACACACTTTTCATTGATGAGGGATTTGGCACACTGAGCGGTGAGCCGTTACAAAATGCCATCAACACTCTGCGCACACTCCACTCAAAAAGCGGCCGTCATGTAGGCATCATCAGTCATGTGGAAGAGCTTCAAGAACGGATTCAGGTACAGATTCAGGTTATTCAGGAGGGCAATAATTCAAGTAGTAAGGTGAGTATCGTACCCAATCCTGTGCCCGAAGCCTTTTAACGGAGCAATATTTGTCGGATGTCAGCAAAAAATACTGACATCCGACAAAAAATAATTGACATTATATCAGACAGCACACAAACATTATCTAATCCCGACCACAACATACCACAAAAAAAAGACACAACTAACATCACTGTCCGTTGTGCCCGAATAACTAATTAAAAAAGTGTCCTGCCGGCATTCCCGGCGGATTTATTTATTTCATTAAGTAGATGTTGAAAATTAGTTTATATCAAATTTTCTGTGTATCTTTGTGTA
>JAMPEL010000097.1 GCA_023665185.1 Roseburia sp. | reverse complement strand
TTGTGAAAAAAATCAGTGTACCTTGGAAATAAATTTTCAGCACCTTGTAATTTTGACTTTTAGTGGGCTTTTGGATGGGGAAGGCATGTTTCGGAGGAAAATTGTATATCTTTTAGTCGCATGAATTGTTCTATTTGTATACTTAATTTTCGGGAGTTAAAAGCCTCCGTAGAATCGCGTTTTTGCAACCGAGGTAGAGTCCGGTTCATTTTGAGGCGATTCTACGGAGGCGGGATTTAACATATCAAATTGTAAGGCATTATGATGTTTTACCTCTTTTTCTGACAGATTCCTCCGTCACTTCGTGACACCTCCCCCAACTTAGGGGAGGAGCCTGGTTACCATGATCGCAGAGAAAGTAACATATTGATTGATAATGTATATAGTTCCTTCCCAAAGTTAGGGGAGATGTCGCTTTGCAACGGAGGAGTCTGTCTGAACACACCAGAAAATCAAATTACAAAAAGTCAGGAAGCCTGTCATATCCATCAGTGAAACATCGCCTACATCAACACTCAACTCTATAACAAGATAAATCACTCGGAATGTCGGATGAGTCTTATAAAATACCCGCACTTCTGAACATATTCTTATAAGCTTCCACCTTCTTGTCGAAAGACAATGGATATGCCCTTGAAGATGACGGCAGACGGTAAAGACGCAACTGCCCTCCTTCGGCAGTGGACAACCCCGGCAATACCACCGACATGCCCACTTTAGGAATCACATCCACACCCAGTGTGCTGCAAACGGTCTCCGTTGCTTTCTGCCCTGTTGTAACAACAATCTTGCAATGCGGAATTTTTGATATAAGCCATGGCAAATCTGTCGGTTCCACCACTTCCAAGAACTTGTCGGAGGCATTATCCATTAACCGACGGACAGAAGTTGCCGAATCATACAAAGCAATTCCTTTCTCCTCCAGAAAACGTATTATAGCCTCCAGCTTAAAGCATTTATGATCCGCGTCCACAAAATACCCCTTGTCTCCGAAAAAGATTTCCCCCTCTATTCTCCAATGGTCGTTAATAAAATTAGGATAATAGAAGTCCATACACCAGCGTTTCCTTTGTGGAGGAAAACTACCAAGAAATATCACCTTAGCATTTTCAGGAAGAAAAGGGACAAGTGGATGATGTTCCACCCCATCGGCAGATGCCTGAAGGTGTGACTTGTCAAGATATGAGTCAAGCATACATTCTATATTTTCAATAAGACACCATTCATTCAGTTTTCAACAATGTGCAGATATGAAAGACACTCATTTTCCCAGCATTATTTTCTTTTCAAAGAAACGCACTTTCACGGCCAGTTTATCCCGCACCGCACGGACGCTGTCTGCTGCCGCAAAAGCAAGTGCCAGTTCATGACATTTCCGTACAGCCGACACATCAGAGGCTGTTACATTGACTTTCATTTCCTTTCCGTCTGGACTGACAAAGAATACAGTTGTGTTGCCCGTGTTTTCAGCAATACAGGCTATCACCCCATTGTCTTCTCCCAATTTATAGCTTGCTTCCTCTTCGTATCCGTCAACAGAGTGAGTAAGCAAAGAAAAACAAGGAGGTGTCTCCACCGACTCACCGGAAGAAGAGGTCATTCTAACACGGTTATGTCCAAGCTTCGTGCCATGCAATATCGAAATAAGCAACATCTGTCCTTCCTCGTTCACCTCAGCACGTAATGAAGTCCTGTGCATATTTTCGCTTATCTGTTCCGGACAGACATAATATCCCACTGTCTGATATTTCTCATTCTTTTCCAACACAAATCCTGTCTTCAACGCCTCAAGGACAAGTTCTTTGGAAGCCAACACACTATCCGCATCCGCAAGCAGCATTCTTGCCTCCTCCATCTCTATCGTATCCGAAAAGACCAATGCGCTACGGCGCACATCAAGCTCTCGGGGATATTCCTTGCGCAAAGAGTCAACCAACGCGCGCGCCTTATCGAACTGCTTGTAAATAACAGCCTCCCTTGCCTCATCAAGAAGTACCAACGCTTTCTTCTCAGAACTGTCGCAACACACCAGCAAGCATGTTGCGAGAACAAAAAAAACAAAACCTTTCATCTATTACCAGTATTTACAATAAATACAAAGACTAAAAAAAAACATGGAGTTATGAAATTTCAGGTATTTCCATGTCATATCATCAATCCATGAAACCTACAATCTCATAACTCCATACCTATATATAAAACAAGAATCTTATTTGTCAGAAAGCGGATTCCATCCCTGAGCCTTCAACTCAAACTCATTGCCATCACGAGTAATAAGGGCGCAGCCAAGCTCCGGCTTAGTAATATGTCCAATAATTTTCACCCCTTCCATATCTTCTATCTTCTCATGGTCAGATATAGGAACAGTAAACAGAAGCTCATAATCCTCACCACCGTTCAGCGCACAAGTCGTCACATTCATGTTCAACTCCTCCGCCATCACAGCCGTCTGATAATCAAGCGGGATACGATCTTCATAAATACGACATCCACATCCGCTTTGCGTGCATATATGCAAAAGCTCACTGCTGAGTCCGTCGCTTATATCCATCATCGACGTAGGGTGTATGCCCCGCTCTCGCAGTCCCAACACAATATCCCTTCGTGCCTCTGGTTTCATCTGACGCTCCAGCAGATATTCCCGACCTGCAAAATCAGGCTGAAAGTCAAGATTTTTGTCCGATTCCTTCAACTGCTCATAATATACTCGTTTCTCACGCTCAAGAAGCTGAAGCCCCATGTATGCTGCTCCCAAATCGCCGCTGACACATATCAAATCTGTATCATGCGCCCCATTACGGAATACAGCCTTTCCAATCTCCACCTCTCCAAGACAAGTGATACTTATTGCCAGTCCTGTTCTTGACGAGGTTGTGTCTCCGCCCACAATATCCACTTCGTGTGCATCACAGGCGAGCCTCAACCCCTCATAAAATTCCTCTATGTCCTCAATACTGAAACGCTTGCCAATAGCAATACTTACAGTCATTTGGCGAGGGATTCCCCCCATTGCGTATATATCGCTCATATTCACCATTGCCGACTTGTATCCAAGATGTTTGAGCGGCATATACGTAAGGTCGAAATGCACTCCCTCCATAAGCAAATCAGTCGTTACAAGAACTTCCTTGTCATTGTCATATTGAAGCACTGCGCAATCATCGCCTACTCCATAATGAGTTGAAGCGTTCTTCAACTCAATGCTCTCCGTCAATCTCTTGATAAGACCAAATTCTCCTATCGTGCTTATTTCAGTACCCATATCCACACTTTTATTTCATGCTGTTTATCAACTCTCTCATCAGCAGCGTCATCTTAGGCTGTGCCGCATTCGCCGCAGCTGTAACCTCCTCATGTGTCACTTCCACAGCTTCTCCAAAACCTCCCAAATCTGTAATGATAGACATTCCAAAAACGCGCATACCACAATGAACGGCTACAATCACTTCTGGAACTGTAGACATGCCGACAGCATCAGCACCCCATGAGCGGAACATTCTATACTCAGCAGGTGTCTCGTATGTAGGTCCTTGTGTGGCAAGATATACACCCTTCTGCACCTTTATGCCGTTCTTCTCCGCAATATCTTCCACTGTAGAAATGAAAGTTTTGTCGTATGCCTCGTGCATACTTGGAAAACGAGGTCCGGTAGGGATGTTCTTTCCACGCAGAGGATTATCAGGCAAAGCATTGATATGGTCGCAGATAATCATCAAGTCCCCAATGGAGAATGCCGGATTCATACCTCCGGCAGCATTGCTGACAAACAGGTTCTTTATGCCAAGCTCATACATCACACGTACAGGGAAAGTCACCTCTTGCATAGAATATCCCTCATAATAATGGAATCGACCCTGCATCGCCATAATATCATGACCTCCAAGCTTTCCGAATATCAGTTTCCCGGAATGCCCCTCCACTGTAGAGACAGGGAAGTTTGGTATTTCCGTATATGATATTTCTTGCTCAATCTCAATTTCCTCTGTCAGTCTTCCAAGTCCTGACCCAAGTATAATAGCCGTCTCAGGCTTTGTCTGCATTCTTTCCTTTAAGAAGAGTGCTGTTTCTTGAATTTTTTTGTACATAACCAGTTATTATTTGATTAAAATCCTCAGCCTTAGCATTCATAAAGTCCACTTCCACAGGAAGCACATACACCGCAGAAGCCACTTCCTCACTCAGATTGCAGCGCATCAGCCGCGGTGAGTCCTTCTCTGTCGTAATGACAATACGCTCCTTTGCAGGCAATCTACTAAACGTGTCTTTTATCAGCCCAACATCCTTATCGCTGAAACTATGATGGTCACTAAAATGCAGGGGAACAAAATCCGTATATCGCTTAATATCGTATTCCATTTGCTTAGGAGAGGCAATGCCCATAAGCAGCATCACACTCCGGCCTCCTTCTCCTAACGACTCTATGGCAATTTCCTCTTTCGACTTGTCGAACAAAGGATACATCCTTCCATATTTGAAATATGAGAAAAACAATTTCTGCCAGGGATACAATGCAAGCGAACGCTCTATGCCCCGCTGTTCCATCGGAGTGATTGAAAGCGGGCACTTCGTCACCACCACAATGTCCGCCCGTCTCTTGTTTGCCTGCGGTTCCCTTAGTCTTCCGGCAGGCAACAGCTTGTCAAAACAAATCAAGCGGTGGTAGTCCATGAGCAGAATGTTGACTCCCGGACTGACATATCTGTGCTGATAAGCATCATCCAGAATAATGACATCCACAGGAGGGGTTGTCTCCGATGAGGACAACCGCCTTATCCCGTTGCGTCTGTCTTTGTCCACCGCCATGTGTATATAAGGATACTTATGCTTCATCTGCCACGGCTCATCTCCTATGACTTCCTCCGACATCTCGTCAGTCGCGAGAATATATCCCCTCGACTTACGCTTATATCCCCTGCTCAAGATAGCCACTTGGTAGCGTTTGCACAACAGACGTATCAAGTATTCCGTATGTGGAGTCTTTCCTGTACCTCCTACCGTAATGTTTCCCACACTGATAACAGGAACATCAAAAGCCTCCGACCGCAACACTCCGCAGTCGAACAAGGCATTACGTATCCCCACTCCCATGCCATACAGCCATGACAAAGGTGTCAGCCATTCCCATATCTTTATGTGGTCGCCTTCCATTACAGTTTTCTCCCGTTATTACAATTACAAATTAAATATCAGATAATATGGTACAGACGCCTCCACTGTTCCCTTCTCACTAATGCGTCGCAGAGGTTTAAGCATGTTGTAATAGTCACCAAATGCCTCCTGCATTTTTGCGTCAGCATACGAACCGCCCTGCACTTGATTCAGCAACTGGTCAAACACACTTGACTTCTTAGGATAACTCATGACCGTACACTTGTCCAGTTCCGCTTTCTCTTTTGCCACGGCTATTGCATCCTCAAGACCTCCAAGCTGGTCTACAAGTCCTATTTGCTTGGCATGGACACCAGTCCATACACGTCCCTCGGCCACAGCCTTAATCTTGTCCTGCTTCATCTTGCGTCCGTCCGCACAACGCTTTGTAAACAATTCGTATCCTCTGTTGATATATCCTTGTACCAATGCCTGCTCACCGGCATTCATCGGACGTGAAATATCACCAAAGTCAGAATATTTGTTTGTCTTGACACTCTGGAAGTGTATGCCAAGCTTGTCGTTCAACAACTCGCTTGCTTCCGGGAACATTCCGAAAATGCCTATCGAGCCAGTAAGAGTAGTAGGCTCAGCCACAATCCAATCTGCCGCACATGAGATATAATATCCTCCTGACGCTGCCATGCCTCCCATAGAAACCACAATAGGTTTCTCAGACTTGATGTTCATTACCTGATGCCATATCTGCTCACTGGCATACGCACTTCCTCCGCCTGAGTTCACTCTCAATACAACAGCCTTCACATCATCGTCCTCAGCAAGCTTCTTCAAATCACGCACCACCTTGCTTCCCACGATTTCGGCATTGCCATATCCGGAAGAAGCGTCCTGCACAATATCGCCATAAGCATAATAAACGGCGATAATGTCACCGCTCTCATCCTTCGGCTCATTACCGGCAGCATTCGCCATCTCTGTAACACCGACAGTAGAATAGTCGTCCTTATCCTCTACCTCCATCATAGCCGCTATAATTCCAGGCACCTCGTCACTGTATGCCAGCTTGTCCACCAGTTTTTCTTCCTTATAGAACTCAGCATCACAAAAGATTGTGGCAGTATCAGCCAAAGCATTCAGCTTATCCACAGTTATCTTGCGCGATTTTGCCACTGCCGATGTGATTTTATCCCATATCTCACCGCTCATGACATTGAGTTGCTCTCTGTTAGCCTCACTCATCTCATTAAGAATCACAGGCTCTACAGCAGACTTATAAGTTCCGACTTTAAACACCTGCATCTTCACACCGACCTTGTCCAACAAGTCTTTCACAAACACAGACTGCATGGAAAGACCTTTCCAGTCAAGCATTCCCTGAGGATTTATCACGACAGAATCCGCCACACTACATATATAATAGGTTCCTTGTGTGTAGGTATCTCCGTATGATACAATAAATTTCCCCGTTTTCTTAAACTCTACCAGCTCATGACGGAGTTCCTCCAGCATGGCGGGAGTAGCCCCCGACAATGCTCCGGCTTCAAGATAAATACCTTTCACATTATCATTCTCAGCGGCATGACGTACAGCCACAAGCATATCCTCAAGCCCCTGTTCTTCCATTGCCGTATTTCCGAAGAGCTGCGCAAAAGGATTCTCCTCCGCTCTCTCCACAAGCGTACCGTTCAGTCTCAATGTAAGAACCGCATTGTCAGGAATCTGCACAGTGGATGTCTGCATGGACATTCCCAACAATGTCACAACCGAGCTAATAGTTATCAACAGTCCGAGTACTACAAGACCAGTAATGGTGGCAAGTACATATTTCAAAAAATCTTTCATTCTCCTATTTATTTATCAGTCAAAGGATTGACAAATTGTCTGTTTCCATCTACAATTCGCCAATCCCTCCATTCATTCATATATGTATCATTTACAATACTTCGCATATTCACAAGCGGCAAGCAACCATGCTCCCGTTCCAAAAGGAGCCTGCGAATGAGCGTCCACAGTCCTTGTAGGGTCTGGTTTCTCACCGATAGGCTGTACATAGCCAATGCTGCCGTCCGGCTGGAGAGCCACCTTTGTAAGATAATTCCATGCCTTGTCGATAACCGGCTTGTAGGTCTTGGCATCAAGCAACCCGTTATTCACTCCCCACAATATGCCGTAAGTAAAGAATGCGGTACCGCTTGTCTCATATCCCGGAGCATCGTCCTCACAAAGCATTGAGCGACTCCAGTATCCGCCTTCCTGCTGACAGCGTGCCACTCCCTCAGCCAATTCTCTGAACCGTTTCAGATAGAACGCTCTGTACTGGCTCTTTGCCGGAAGGTCCTGAAGCACCTTAGCAAGTCCTGCAAGAACCCATCCGTCACCTCTTGCCCAAAAGCTCTTTCCTTCGTTACAAGCAGTCTTCACCTTAGGATAAATATATTTCGCATCCCTGTAATAAAGCTGGTCTTCCTTGTCGAAAAGGAGGCTGTCCGTCCACTTGAAGCATTCATACTGCTTGTCGAGCAAAGTCTGGTCGCCAGTGATAGTGTACAGCTTGGTGAATATAGGCATACCCATATACAGCGCATCGCTCCACCACCAGAAGTCACGTTCCGGCATGGCAGCCTGGTGGCACATCACCTCAAGAGTGCGTTCCAGACGCTCCGCACGATGCTCCAGCTTATAAAGGTCCATATACACCTGGAAGCAAATCTGCCAGTCGGCAAAGAGCACATGATCCATCCCCTCGCCATATGTGGCATACTTCCACTGTTTCTTGTTCTTCTGCGTCGCGCCTTTCCATTTGTTATGCTCGGCAAAGCGCAGCGAGTAGTCCAGATACTCAGGCTTTCCGGTCAGCTCATACACAGCCATATTACCGGTAAAATATGCGGCATTATCCCAGAATCCACGACACTCAGCCTTATTGTGGCTCTGCCAATAATCATTCACTTTCTCAATGAGGGCAACCGTTTCGTTTGCCTTCTCGCTCAACGCGGCACTCTTCTGTGCCGCCACAGGAATACCGGCCAACAATGCCAGACCTGCCAACAACGATGTAAAACGTTTCATACAGTTTATTATTAGATTTATTCTATTTACACTTATCTTCTTTTGAATCACAAAGATGCGAATTATTTATGAAATAAAAGCGTTTTCAGGATTCTGATTTTATCCGGGCGGCAGTTTTTTTATTCCATACAGGCACAGACATACATCCTTCCCACACGTACAGCCGTTCTGCCACACCTTCTCACTCCTTCACCGGCGCCAGTCCCATCTTTTCTGCTTCCTCAATCAGCAGTGCCATAGCCGGCTCATACTCATTCGGTATCTTGCCGTCGAGGATAGCATCCTTTATCGCAGCCTTCAGCACACCGACCTCACGGCTTGGCGACAGTCCGAACAGTTCCATAATCTGCTCGCCCGACACCGGCGGCTGAAAGTTTCTGACACGGTCTTTCTCCTCTATATCCACCAGTTTCTGCCGCACAAGACGGAAGTTGTCCAAGAATTGCTTCTTGCGCTGCTCATTCTTGGAGGTGATGTCAGCCTCGCACAGCATCATCAAGTCATCTATGTCGTCACCAGCCTCAAACAGCAAGCGTCTGACAGCCGAATCGGTCACTTCGTCATCGGCAATCACAATAGGGCGCATGTGCAGCCCGACAAGTTTCTGCACATATTTCATGCGGTCGTCCAACGGAAGTTTCATCCTGCGGAATATCTTCGGCACCATCTTCTCACCAATGAAATTATGGTTGTGAAATGTCCACCCGGCAGCATTGTCCCAGCGTTTGCTCTTCGGTTTGCCTATATCGTGAAGCAGGGCAGCCCACCGGAGCCACAGCGAAGCGTCCTTTCGCGCCACGTTGTCCAACACTTCCAGTGTGTGATAGAAATTGTCTTTGTGGGCGCGTCCGTTGACGGTCTCCACCCCTTCGAGCGCGGTCAGTTCCGGGAATATAAGCTGCAACAATCCGCACCTCTCCAAGTCCATCAGTCCTTTTGACGGATACTTGGAAAGCAATATCTTATTCAGTTCCTCAATGATGCGTTCCCCTGATATTATTTTTATTCTCTCAGCATTCCGCCTCAAAGCCTCAAAAGTCTCGTCCTCAATATAGAAGTTCAGCTGTGTGGCAAAACGCACGCAGCGCATCATGCGCAGAGGGTCGTCACTGAACGTGATGTCAGGGTCGAGCGGAGTACTTATGATTCCGTCTTCCAAATCCTCTATGCCATGAAACGGATCAACCAGTTCTCCATAGCGGTCGGCATTCAAACATAAAGCCAGAGCATTGATGGTGAAGTCGCGCCTGTTCTGGTCATCCTCCAGTGTCCCGTCCTCCACTATCGGCTTCCGGGAATCGTGGCTGTAGCTTTCACGGCGCGCTCCCACAAACTCAACCTCCAAATGTTTGTATTTCAATTGGGCTGTACCGAAATTCCTAAAAACAGAGACATGCGCCTTACGTCCAAGCTTTTTACCTATCGCCTCAGCTATCTTGATACCGCTTCCCACCACTACAACGTCAATGTCGTTAGACGGACGTTCAAGAAACAAGTCGCGGACATATCCTCCTATCACATAGCATTCCATCTGCAATTCATCAGCCGTCTCCGATATAAGTCTGAATATCGGATTTGAAAGCGAATCTACTAATTCTTTTTTCGTCAGAAACTTCATCTTCACACTAATTTATTGCGAAGATACGACTTTTGCCTGTCTCAACAAAATTACCATCAAGGTTTTGAGAACAAACAAGGGGATTATTTTCACCCGGATACCTAAAACAAGAACACCGCCAAGCGTGCAAAAAGAGTAGCAATATGCCACAATATCCAAACAAAAACATTCATCTTGAGACAATCCGACATGTTAAAATCCGGCCCTCATAGAATTGTTCAAAATCAGCCAAGCTCCACTTCAGTTGCATTTGCACGATTCTACGGAGTTTTTATGGTTCAGCCGGCATTTCGAGTGATATGCGATACATTGTGGATATAGCCCTTATCAAATACATTGCAGCGTCTCCATACATCCGTCGCGTTGCCTGTATGTGCTTTATAAACGGAAGTCTGAAACCTGAGCCATTCTGTTGCGTATATTGCAGGACAACAGTATGCGGGCAAGGGTAGTTTTGACATTATGTCACTTGGGCGGAAAGGCGAATTTTAACATTTCTAGCGGTTGCCGACTTAGACCCGGTGCTTGTGTTTCGGAGATTTTATTGATAAGTCGTTGATAATCAACCAAATGTATTTTTAGCGAAAAGTGTGCGGTTTTTGACGTAAAACGCATGGTTCGAGTCAAAATAGGATGTATTGATAATCAGCGAGTTATAAGAATTTTATCTTAAAATTGTCTTTTTCCGGGTTCAAAATCCATTTTTGTTTTTCGGGGCATGGAAAAGGCGGTTGCCGTCTT
>JAMPEL010000096.1 GCA_023665185.1 Roseburia sp. | reverse complement strand
GGTTTTTGACGTAAAACGCATGGTTTGAGTCAAAATAGGATGTATTGATAATCAGACAGTTATGAAATTTTTGTCTTAAAATTGTCTTTTTTCGGGCACAGAATCCATTTTTGTTTTTCGGGGCATGGAAAAGTCGGCTGTCGACTTTTTGAGGAGGTGATTCGGAAAAATGTCCGATTTTAGGCCGAAAAACGGGCTTTGAAAATTTTGTTCACCTTGAAAATAAATTTTGTGCGCCTTGCGAAAAAAATCAGTGTGCCTTGGAAATAAATTTTCAGCACCTTGTAATTTTGGCTTTTAGTGGGCTTTTGGATGGGAAAGGTATGTTTGGGGTTGAAATTCTATATCTTTTAGTCGGTCAGATTGTTCTATTTGTCCGCATGAATTTTAAGGTTCAAAACCCTCCGTAGAATCGCGTTCTTGCAACCGAGGCAAGGTGCGGTTCATTTTGAGGCGATTCTACGGAGATTGGTTTTAACATATCAAACTGTCAGAATTTTTGAGGTAATACATGTGTTTTTGACGGAGGAGTCTGTTAGAATACATCCCAAAATATGCTTACAAAAAGTCAGGAAGTCTGTCGGATTCACCGGCAAAACATTACCTACATCAGGACAACTCTATAACAAACAAGATAAATCACTCGAAATGTCGGATGAGTCCCAAAAAAGTCTTCCGACCAAGTGACATAATGTCAAACACACTATACCCGTACACTGTTGGCCAGCAACATGTGCGGAAAAACGGTTCTGGCTTGCAAGACTTCCATTACAAAGAAGACGCGGCAATTCTTCATACAAGAACCGTATACACAATGTGATTGTCATTCTCACTCGAATGTAGGATAAGCCTTATCTCTTACCGGATAAAACAGGACACAAAATTTGCTATATAAAAGAAAAAGCAATATCTTTGCACCGCTTTTCAAGCTAACACCAAAGTTCGTGGAACAAAGTGTGATGGCGAATTAAGCAAAAGAACTTAATTTATAGTAACACAAAAAAATCAAAACAATGCAGGAAATTACAATCAACGGTAAGCTTCGTACAGACCTCGGAAAGAAGGCAAGCCGTGAACTTCGTCGCGCAGGCGAAGTTCCATGTGTAGTTTATGGAGTAGAAAAGGGCGAGAACGGACAGCCAACAGCAAAGTCTTTCTCTGTTACTCAGAAGGAACTTTCTAAACTCATCTACACTCCTAATGTTTATATCGTAAACTTGAATATTGACGGTCAGGAAGTTAAAGCTATCCTTCAGGATCTTCAGTGCGATTTCGTAACAGACCGCCCTATTCACGTTGATTTCTATCAGATTACAGAAGAGAAGCCTATAGCTATTGAAATCCCTGTTAAGCTCAACGGACTTGCAGAAGGTGTTAAGGCCGGTGGTAAGCTCGCTCTTAACGTGCGTAAGCTCAAAGTGAAGGCTCCTTACCAGTCTCTTCCAGATGTTCTTAACATTGACGTAACAAATCTTGGTCTTGGTAAATCAATGAAGGTTGCTGTACTCAACTACGAAGGTCTTGAAATTCTTACTTCTAAGGAAGTTGTCGTATGTGCTGTCCGCATGACACGTGCTGCTCGTGCCGCTGCTGCCGAAGCTAAATAACAGTCAGACAACAGACTAATAAAAAGACAATCCGGAATCTGAGCAAAACATTGTTTTACTTGGATTCCGGATTTTATTGAATATCCGGGTCTGTTACTTTCTATTGACAAGGATTCATGCGGTATGCCATACATTCCGCATTCAGAATTGTTTTTCTTATTTAGGACACCCAAATCCGTTTTTTGAAAACGTATAAAACATCGAAATGAAATATCTTATTGTAGGATTAGGCAATATCGGCGCAGAATATGACGGCACACGCCACAATATAGGTTTCCGGGTAGTCGATGCCTTTGCCAACAAGCAAAATGCCACATTTGAGGACAAACGATATGGCTTTGTATCCCATTTGCGTGTAAAAAACGCAGAGCTTATACTATTAAAGCCGTCTACATACATGAATCTGAGCGGCAATGCTGTCAGATACTGGATGAACCAGGAGAAGATAGAGCCTGACAACCTGCTTGTCATTGTAGACGATTTGTCTCTGCCTTTTGGCAAACTGAGAATGCGCCCGGGAGGAAGTGACGGCGGACACAACGGACTGAAACATATAGCATCGGTGCTCGGCTCACAACAATATGCGCGACTGAAATTTGGCATTGGCAATGATTTTCCAAAAGGCGGACAAGTTGATTTCGTTCTCGGTCAGTTTACAGAGGAAGACATGCAAACGATGGATGAGAGAGTGGACCTCGCATGTGAAGCCATTAAATCGTTCTGTCTTGCGGGAATAAGCATCACAATGAATCAATTTAATAAGAAATAGTCTGTGACAATGGAAGCAAGATTGGATAAATGGCTGTGGGCTGCACGTATATTCAAAACCAGAACCATTGCCGCCGATGCGTGCAAGAATGGTCGTGTCACGCAAAAAGGAATAAAGTTGAAGCCTTCGAGAATGATAAAGGAGGGTGACATCATTGAAGTGAAAAAGCCACCGATTACCTATTCATTCAAGGTGCTCAAGGCAATCCAAAACCGTGTCGGTGCAAAATTGGTACCCAAGGTTTTGGAAAATGTGACTTCCCCGGAGCAATACGAGCTTCTTGAAATGAACCGCATCAGTGGATTCATTAATCGGGCGCGCGGCACCGGACGCCCGACAAAGAAGGAACGTCGTGACCTTGACGAATTTACGCAACCGGCATTCTTCGGAGATTTCAGTTTCCTTGACGAGGATGAGGAAGACGAAGATGAAGAAGATGACACTTACGAAAACCACGAAACCACTTTTTGAGGAATCTCAAGTTTTTGTATCTGACGATACAAAAAGGAAATAGCAATGAAGCTGTCTAACAAGTCCTATTTTAATGATTTCACCCCTGTCAAAGTGAACTCTGACAAGAGTTATTTCTCATATTCAGAAACTTGTTAGACAGCCCATTGCTATTCCAGTTAGGCTTTCAAAAGTAAGACTAAGCCTTTCCTAATCTCTCAGCAGTGAGACGACAAATATTGACCACGACATTCATAGCTTTCTCCAAAGACTGCACCGGACAAAACTCATGAGGCCCGTGGAAATTCAGTCCGCCAGCAAAAATATTCGGACACGGCAATCCCTTAAATGAAAGCTGCGCTCCATCAGTGCCTCCACGTATGGCACGCACAACTGGCGACACTCCGGTTTCCTCTACCGCCTGCTTTGCAATGTCTATTATATACATGACAGGCTCCACTTTCTCCCTCATATTATAATACTGGTCGATAAGCTCCAACTTAGCCACTCCACTTCCATACTTCTCATTTATCCGGCTCACCACCTCGTGCATTTTCAGTTTGCGAGTCTCAAAAAACTGGCGGTCATGGTCACGTATGATAAATGAAAGAGTCGCTTTCTCACATCCTCCGGAGATTCCAGTGAGATGATAGAATCCCTGATATCCCTCAGTTGTTTCCGGAGTCTCATTATATGGCAACATCTGCACCAGCTCAGTAGCTATACGTCCGGCATTCAACATTTTTCCTTTGGCATATCCGGGATGCACACTGCATCCGGTTATTGTAATCTTCGCAGATGCGGCATTAAAGTTCTCAAACTCTATCTCTCCAACCTCGCTACCATCCATTGTATATCCAAAAGCACAGCCGAATTTCTCCACATCAAACTTATGTGCGCCAAGTCCGATTTCCTCATCAGGATTAAACCCTACACGTATCTTTCCGTGCTTAATCTCAGGATGCTCCATAAGAAAGACCATTGCCTGCACAATCTCAGCTATTCCCGCCTTGTCGTCAGCCCCAAGCAAAGTGTGTCCGTCTGTCACAATGAGATCCTCACCAACATGAGAAAGCAGTTCCGGAAATTTCAATGGAGAAGTGACTATTCCTTCAGAGAGCACAATGTCTCCTCCGTCATAATTTTCCACGATACGCGGCCTGACATCCTTACCTGAGCAATCTGGACTGGTATCAAGATGGGCGATAAATCCCACAACAGGAATATCCTCATCAGTATTTGCCGGAAGCGTAGCATACAAATATCCATTAGCGTCAAGCTCAACTTCCTCAAGCCCTATTTCAATAAGCTCATCCCGCAAATATTCGGCAAAAGCCATCTGTTTTGATGTACTCGGTGTTGTAGCGGAATCCTCGCTCGATTGAGTGTCAAAACTTACATATTTAAGAAATCGTTCAATTATAGACATATCCATTATTTCTTTAATCATCATAATCGCATTCTCACTCTTCACAAGCAAACATCGGGTCCCAGCAAGGCAGTTTGACAGGTTTCTGCTCACTCGCTTTGACAATCTTGTCCGACAGATATTTTTTCTTCACGACAAGACGGAACAAGTATTCATCAAACCATTCATCTGTCATAATCAAATGTCCGTTGAATCCGGAAGAAGGTCCCCAGCTGTTTTCCACCTCCCACTTCACAGGTTTTCCTTCCGCATCCAAATCCACAGCCTTAAGTGTCATGGCATGAGAAGAACTACTGTCAAAAGTCTGTATTCTCTGCTTCTTGTCCATTGTGAACTCAACTCCCAAGATTGAAGAATAGTCATAGTTGTTCATATCCAAAAGTCCCCGGCTACTGTCAAGTTCCTTACCCACATCGCATGATAAATACATCATTGTCGAATCCTTGATGCTCGCAACAGCCGCCTCCTTTATATCCTCCATCGGCAAATTCAGATATTTCCAATTGTGACCGTCATACGTATGGCGGTCATATTCTATCTCGTATGTCTTCCAATATTCTCTTGTAGGATCATTCATCAGCATTACATAATCATCATGCAGATTCTCTCCTATCATTTCTTGATAGAAAGATTTTGGAGTATACTTTTTAGGCTCATACTTATAACTTCCGTCCGCATTCTTCGGTGCCCATGCAAACTCAGTCACAGGTTCCCCAAATCCAAGTACAAGAATATGGTATATATCTCCCAGCATTTCCTCTTTCATCTTTTGCAAGTCGGCATCTTTGGCATTGCTGCCACGCAAAGCCAAAGCATCCTCACGCAGTTTGCGCTTTATAAGTGAAGTGAAACGACTGGTGTTGTTGCTGGCATAAGTTTCCTGCATCACCCCTTTAGGAACAACCCCATATTTTGACACAAGATCTGCCACACCGGTAAAAGTACCGCCATCGCTCAGAGGATTTCTGAACAGCCACTCTACAGTCTTGTCCTCCATTGGCTTCTTCCTTGTATCAATCACAGCCTGAAGAAAAAGATTGGATTTCTCAAGCTGGTCGAAAAAGAACAAATAATTTTGGGAGAATTCCATACCTTCAAGTCCCTGGTCAAGTATCATTCTGCTACGCATGACATTCAGTCCGGTAAAGAGCCAGCAACGCCCTGACGACTTTTGATCTGTAATACCTTTCGATGGAACACTGTGACTGAAAAAGGTATTCATCTCAGCCATATTGTCCTGATTCAGCGCAAGCGCACGAATATCATTAACTGCCAATGCATTACGCAATGCCTTATCCGATGCTGTCATCTTATTTTGTGACTTCATCCGCCCAAGCATGTCTTCCGAGATTCCGCCTTGAGCTACGGCGCACAATCCCAAAGCACAAAAAGAAATTGTTACAAACGTTTTTCTCATACTATCTAATTTTATGTATTAATCCTATCATCTATTCATTATGGATTCAACTTTACCCTCTTTATCTTCCACCCTATTGCCGCTATCACAATACTCATGAACGGGCTGATATAATTGAAAAAGCAATAGGGAAGATATGACATTGTCGGTACTCCAAGCACTGTAGCCTGCGTCATTCCGCATGTATTCCATGGTATCAAAACAGAAGTGACTGTAACCGCATCCTCCGTAGTACGTGACAACAAACGGGATTCATAGCCTCTCTTACGATACTCATCCTTATACATATTCGCTGTAAGAATCACCGATATGTATTGATCACCGGTCGTTATATTCATTATCAGTCCCGTACTTACGGTAGAAGCCACAAGCCCAACCGTTCCACGCACAAGACGCAAAGAGAAGTTGGTCAGAGTCTGCAACATGCGGCTTGCCACCATTGTTCCGCCAAAGCACATGGCACAAAGTATAAGCCATACCGTATCCATCATACCCGCCATACCTCCCGTCGACACAAGATCATTGAGTGTAGCATTTCCTGTGTCAACAGAGGTACTCGTGAAAAAAGTTATCATGATTCCCTTTATGAGTCCTATTACTGAAAACGTATTCTCTCCAGCCACTTCTATCAAGACATTTTTCTGCAATATTACAGCTGTGATTCCTGCAACCAGAGCAGAAACAAACAAGGTAATGAGCGAAGGCACTTTCTTCGCAATCAATATGGCTGTTACCAACGGGACTAACAAAGTCCAGCACGAAATATTGAATTTTGAGCCAAGTCCGTCTGTATATTCCGATATATGTACCGCATCGTCTGAGCCATACCAGAATCCGGCAAAAAGAAAAATCAATAATGTTATTACAATCGATGGGGTCGTTGTATAAAGCATGTATCTTATGTGAGAAAACAATTCTGTGCCTGAAGAAGAGGACGCAAGAATTGTCGTGTCGCTCAAAGGCGACATCTTGTCTCCAAAATATGCGCCGGAGATGATAGCCCCGGCAGTCCAGCTTGATGGAACATTCAGTGCCTCTCCTATGCCTAACAAAGCCACTCCTATCGTAGCAATTGTAGTCCATGAACTGCCGGTCATAACAGACACAATTCCACAAATGGCACACGCACTTACCAAAAAGAACTGTGGCGACATAATCTGCACCCCATAATAAATCATCGTAGGCACCACTCCGCTTATCATCCATGCTCCAGAGAGCATACCGATGATTATCAATATAATTATAGAGACAGAAGCACCTCCAATTGTCGCCTTTATGGCATTTTCGAATTTCTGCCACGGTGTGTCATATATCCACATGGAAAGGCATACACTCACTCCAGTGGCTATCAGCAGCGACACTTGACTTGCACCGGCAAGCGCGTCACTGCCAAATATTGTCACAGATAAAGTAACCATAGCCACAAGCACAGCTATCGGAATTAAAGACAACCATATATTCGGCATATTCTCCATATTTTCTACCGAATCTCTCAAATCTTTCTCATTCATAACAGGAGACAAAGATAATGTAAACAGACTTCAATATAAAATTTTTCAAATCCTAATTCTCTTCCGGTCCACCACTTCCACAACTTCTTTTATGTCAATAGAATCTCACTTCCACCGCCCATTTACAATCAACGGAGCGGCTTCTGCCGTTTGAGCCTCAACAAATCTCCGATCCAAAAAACAAGAAAGACATGTCCGTTTTCAGAGCATACTTCCGTTGCCATATACTTCTGTTCAGCCGTAAAAGGTATCTCAGAAATAACCTCTGCCTTTTTGCGCCATACACAATAGTCCTCTCCTTCTCCATTCAGCCACAACAGCAAAGCACCCTCCGTAGGATTTCCAATGACCTTCCCTTCGTCAAGCGATGCCGTTGAATTTACAGCCATCCCCTCAAGAACAAAGTTCCGCAAAGTTTTTTCCTGCGGAAAACAGGTTTCTACCACTTTCATCCTGTTTTGTGTCAGTGTACCCGTCTTGTCCGTACATATTACGGTTGCCGCTCCCATAGTCTCGCAGGCATGCATACGGCGCACCAGATTATTGGCATACATCATCCTCCTCATACTATAAGCCAGACTCAATGTCACAGCCATAGGCAACCCTTCGGGAACAGCCACCACAATAAGTGTGACAGCTATCATCAAAGTGTTCAAGAAATAAGTCAGAAAATGAAGCATTCCGTCCTCTGTCCACATACTTTCCACACTTACCGGACCGGACATGAAATAAACAACCAGCTTACCAACCACCACTAAAGCAGCAAGTACATAGCTAATCCTTACAATAAACCGAGCCAGACGTTCCAATTGCTCATTTAATGGTGTTTTTACGGAATTGTCCACGGACGCTTCCTTAAACACCTTGCCGTGCTCCGTTCCGTCTCCCACCACATCAACTTCCATCACTGCATGTCCCTCCACAATGTGCGTTCCGCGCAGCAAACGGTTGGAAGGGTATGTGGCATCCGCGTCAAACATCCGGCTATCCACAGTCTTGTGGCATATAGTCTCGCCTGTAAGCGCAGACTCATCCACTCCAAGCGACACACATTCAAGAAGCGTTCCATCGGCGGGAACCTCATCACCAGCAGACAAAATCACCACATCGCCCACCACAACATCCTTACGGGAAATCTCATGCACTCCGGCATTACGCACCACCTTCACCAGCCCGTCATCTTCCATCTGATTAAGGAGCGAAAATTCTTTATCCGCTTTCAGTTCAAATCCAAAAGCAAGTCCGACAGACAACAACACAGCCACAAATATTCCTACCGGTTCCAAGAATACATACCCGTTTCCGCCTATGGCATAATATTCATAAAAGGAAATGGAAAAAGACAATATTCCTGCCACAAGCAATATCACAATCAGCGGGTCGCCGAACTTGCAGAAAAACCGCCATACCGGCGATTTCCTGTTTTTGGGTGTCAGGATATTAGAGCCATGCTTATAGCGGCTTTCCAAAACCTGCTTGTCGGTCAATCCGCTCCTCCTCTGTCTACCTGCCTGTCCGTTTTGTATTTCAGACAATTCGTCCAAGTTCATTTGCATGTACTTTCTCTGTTCCGATTATTCTCTTACTCCATATATGAACTCCACTGCGCTCGACAACAAAGTTTCCCGCAAATCGCCATACGGATAGAGGTCTACATATTCAAACTCATTCACCTCCATATCCGGCAACAATCCCGAGGCATAATCATAATCGCCCTCCGAATCCGCCACATATGCCACCACCGGATTGAGCGTAAACTGATAGCTTGAAGGAATAGTATATGTCATCACATTCTGTCCGGCTGTGGAAGTGCCCACCACCGGTACATTGTCCTCGCCCAAAGTGGTGCGAAGTGAATGCACAAACCACTCTGCCGCACCAGTTGTATATCCGCTCGTTATCACAAAAACCCGCTTCATGCCGAGTGTGCTCCCACTCAATGTATTGTCATACCTCACCTGCGAATTGCGTTCCTCATGACGCTTGTTCCAAAAAGTAGAGACAAACACATCGCCAAGATACTCGGAAAGCAGAATAAACGAAGCCATGCGACATGCCATTTCCAGCGTTCCCGCATTGCACAGACGAAGGTCTATAATAAGCTCATCGGGCGACATCGCTTTCATGGACGAGAACACACGTTCCATATCCGCCAGATAATCATCCGCATCCGTACCCTTTTCCGGAGCGTGAGGCAGCAAACGCGTACACATTATATATCCTATACGCAAACCGCCCATATCATATACCGTATCCAACGGAAAGGCATGGTCTTCCACATATCGGGATGCAGGCAGCTCCACTTCCGCATTCGACACCCATATAAGTCCGTCTTCCTCCTCATTCGTTCCAATCCTGCTTATCTCTATAGTCCTCGATTTTCCATTCTTCAGAGATGTGGCATTGTTGGCTGTCAGCTTCACACCGTCAATACTGCCGATGAAGTCATTGCGTCTCACACCGCATTCTGCCGCCGGTGAGCCGGAAAGCACACTTGTCACACGCGCATAGCTTCGGGTTGTGCTTCCTGTAGGGTCTGTCATCACAACAAAGTCCATACCATAAGAATCAATATGGTTAAACTGTCCACGCTCATGATTGTCAACCGAGATTGTGTCTATGCCGCAATATGACCACTTGTCATTCATCTTGCTCATGGCTGTCAGCTTGGAAAAGAAGTCTGCTGGTGCGGCAAAGAAATCCTTCCACGCAGGCTCTGTGAGCGAATCGCCCCAAAGATACCAGTCTTGCATGGTGTCCATCATCCAATGACCGCGTTCCGTCTTAGCCTCATACTCATAAGTTCGGTCCTCACCGCATGAGCCGGCAAGCAGCATTGACACTACCAGACATGCAATAGGCATATATTTTTTTAGACTCATAGCTTTCCTTATCATTAAGTTGTGATGCAAAATTACGGAAAAATCCTGGGATTTTTATATAGGCAGGATAAAGAATGAAGTTTTATTGAAAGGAAAGGCAGTGTTTGTATTTAGAAAGAGTTCGCAAAGCCTGAAAATGTCTCATTCCGGCGGCCTGTTTTTAATGCTTAATGGAAGTTCCGCAAGCCCGAATCATTTCACCGCAACTATTTCCGGGCATCGGTATGCGGACAAGGGAGTTTTGACATTATGTCACTTTGGCGGAAGGCTCTTTTTTTAACATTTCTGGCGGCTGTCGCCTGTGATTTTGTGTTTGACTTTTGGTTGTTTATTGATAAGTAATTGATAATCAGTTAAATATATTTTCAGCGAAAAGTATGCAGTTTTAGTCCAAAAACTAAGGGTTCAGATCAAAATAGGGAGTGTTGATAATCAGGCAGTTATGAGATTTTGTGCTCAAAACCGTCATTTTTCGGACTCAAAATCCATTTTTGTTTTTCGGAGCATGAAAAAGCAGGCTTCCCTCTTTTTGAGGAGACGATTTGGAAAAATGCCCGATTTTGGCCCGAAAAACGGGCTTTGAAAATTTTGTTCACCTTGAAAATAAATTTTGTTCACC
>JAMPEL010000095.1 GCA_023665185.1 Roseburia sp. | reverse complement strand
CTCAAAATGAACCGAACCTTGCCGAGGTTGCAAAAACGCGATTCTACGGCGACTTTTGAACCTCGAAAATCAAGTGGACAAAAAGAACAATCCACACGACTTAAAGACACACAAATTTCACTCCAAACATGCCTTTTCCACCCCAAACCCCACAAAAGTCCAAATTTTCAAGGTGAAGTAAATTTATTTTCAAGGCGCACCGATTTTTTTTTGTAAGGCGCACAAAATTTATTTTCACAGTGAACAAAATTTTCAAAGCCCGTTTTTCGGCCCAAAATCGGGTATTTTTTCAAGTCACTTCCTCAAAAATACCGCAAATAACTTTTCCATGCTCTGAAAAACAAAAATTGATTTTGAACCAAAAAAAACGGCAATTTTGATGACAAATTTACATAACTCACTGATTATCAACACATCCTATTTTATACTCAACCCTTAGTTTTTGATCTAAAACCGCGACTTTTTCACAAAACAGCATTTAGCTGATTATCAATCACTTATACATACAGCTCCTAAAACGAAGCATCAACACGATGTGGGGAATGTTAAAATGCGCCATTTTTTCAAAGTGACATAATGTCAGCAACGCTTGTCTGCATACCGCAGTCTGGCAATATGTTGCGTTACAATAAATCGAGCGTACGGGACTTACATTATAATATGGACAAAAGGCACAATAGGTGCAGAAACACTTCAACATCTTTAAGCAAAAACTCAATACACTGTATAAATGTCTTTATCACTTGAAAACATCGGCCGCCAAGGCGAGCCTCATTTCTTTTATGGATAGATTCTCTTTTTTACGACTTGGAATCCTACATTTTATGTACCTTTGCAGGCGGTATGACCATCAAAAGCCGAAAAAAAGGAATTGGAATGGTCGCGGAACAGATTAAAGACGACAAGCATGGACTTTACCACTAAAGTAGACATACGGAAAAGCAAGGAAGGAATCAGCCATAAGCACAAAATCATGCTCATTGGCTCGTGCTTTGCCGACAATATCGGACAAAAACTGACGGAAGCGAAGTTCGACTGTATGGCCAATCCTTTCGGCACGATATATAACCCGCTGTCCGCAGCCCGGCTGCTGGAAATGTCTCTCGAAAGGCAGCAGATTCCGGAAGACTCCCCTTTGGTGTTCAGGGCGGACAACGGTTGCTGGCACAGCTGGCTGCACCACAGCCGCTTCTCGGCGGAGACAGGCCGGGAACTATGCCGGAACGTAAACGACACAATGCTGCTGGTGGCGGACAGACTGGCGGAATGCGATGTGCTGATTGTCACATTCGGCACTTCCATATATTATGCCTTGAAAGAAAACGATTGCCTTGTCGCCAACTGCCACAAGCAGAAAGACTCGCTTTTCGTCCGCCGACGGATGTCGCCTGAAGAAATTTCCGCACGGTGGAGACAACTTATCGCCCAGCTGAAGGAACAGAACCGGAATATAAGAATCATATTTACGATCAGCCCGATACGCCATAAGCGCGATGGTCTGCATGCAAACCAGTTGAGCAAGGCTTCCCTGCTGCTTGGAGTGGATGCGCTTTGTGGAGAATTTGCGGGCACGGCAGACTACTTTCCTGCATACGAAATTGTCATGGACGAGTTGCGCGACTACCGCTTCTATGCCGACGACATGGTACATCCCTCGGGCATTGCGGTAGAATATATATGGCAACGGTTCTGCGACACGTATTTCGACCGCACAACCAAAGAGACGATACGCGCCTGCGCTGCCATATCGGCATCAGTAGCCCATCGCCCTTCCAATCCGCAAAGTGAGGAATACAAGAGGTTCATCCTAACAACAATGGACAAAATACACGTATTAAAGAAGAAATATCCATCTATAAACATGGAGGAGGAATTACAGATATGCAATACAAGATTGACGAAATAGCCCATATCATCGGAGGCAGACGCATGGGGACAGCAGAAGCGGTCATCAACTGGCTTCTGATAGACAGCCGTTCGCTGTGTTTCCCTGAGGAAACACTATTCTTTGCACTGCGCACATCGCGCAATGACGGACACCGCTACATAAAGGAACTTTACAAGAGGGGTGTGCGCAATTTCGTGGTATCTTCCCTGCCGGAGCATGAGGAGGATTTCGAGAACACAAACTTTCTGGTGGTGGACGACACACTTGCAGCCTTGCAGCAACTTGCGGCACACCACCGAAAACAGTTCGACATTCCTTTTATAGCCATTACCGGAAGCAACGGAAAGACCACGGTAAAGGAGTGGCTCTACCAGCTTCTCTCGCCCGACTTCAATGTGTGCCGCTCGCCACGCAGCTACAACTCTCAGGTGGGAGTGCCGCTGTCAGTATGGCTGGTAGACAAGCATACGGACATAGCCATCATTGAAACGGGCATCTCGCACATGGGAGAGATGGAGCGGCTGCAACGTATAGTCCGCCCTACTGTCGGAGTGATTACAAACATCGGCATGGCGCATCAGGAGAATTTCCTGTCGCTCGACATTAAATGCGCTGAAAAACTGCTCATCACTCACGGATGCCGCACAGCGGTGGTCAATATCGGAGACGAGTGCATAGCACGGGGAATGGCTGCCATACCCCGCGATGTGGAGCAAACGACATGGAGCTACAAACATAGTGACATTGATTCAAGCCTCATCATCAGAAGTGTGGAGAAAGAGGCAAACCGTGCCACGGTGAAGTTTTCCATACGGGGAGAAATAGGGCAATACACCATCCCGTTCATCGATGACGCCGCCATAGAAAACTCTATTACGTGTCTCGCCACTTGCATGTGCCTGAACGGACTGGTGGACATCGACACCGTATGCAGCCGTATGGAGAAACTTGAGCCGGTGGCGATGCGACTCGAAGTGAAGGACGGAGCTAACGGATGTACGCTGATAAACGACACATATAACAGCGACATACACTCTTTGGACATCGCACTCGACTTTATGAACCGCCGCCCTGACCCTAAAGGCCAAAAGCGCACGCTCATTCTGAGCGACATATTGCAGAGCGGCGAGCCTCCACGCTCATTATACAGCCGTGTGGCACAAATGGTGGAAAGCCGAGGCATAGAGAAAATAATAGGTGTGGGCGATGAGATAAGTGCCTGCGCCGACTATTTCCATATTGAGCATCATTTCTTCCGGACAACGGAAGAACTTGTAGCAAGCGAGGTCTTTACCCGCTTGCAGAATGAGTTCATACTGATAAAAGGAGCTCGCCGGTTCCATTTCGACATGTTGTGTGAACGGCTTACACTGAAAGTCCATCAGACAATTCTCGAAGTAAACCTGAACGCGCTTATCGGCAATGTACACTATTACCGCTCGTTCATGCGTCCGGAAACGAAGATGGTGTGCATGGTGAAAGCGTCGGGCTACGGGGTGGGTGCCCTTGAGACAGGCAAGACACTGCAAGCCCACGGGGTGGATTATCTTGCCGTGGCTGTGGCTGACGAGGGTGCGGACATGCGCAAGGCGGGAATCACCGCCAACATCATGGTCATGAACCCTGAGCTGACCTCTTTCAAGATGCTTTTCGACTACCGGCTTGAACCGGAAGTGTTCAATTTCCAGATTTTGGAGGCGCTCATACATGCGGCAGAGAAAGAGGGAGTCACGAACTTCCCTATTCACATCAAGCTTGACACGGGGATGCACCGTCTGGGATTCAATACGGAAACAGATATGCCACGACTGATAGAGCGGCTGTCACGACAGTCTGCCCTCGTACCGTGCTCAGTGTTCTCGCATTTTGTGGGCAGCGACAGCGATGAGTTTGACAGTTTCTCCCGACAGCAGTTCGCATTGTACGACCGTGCCAGCCGCCAGTTGCAAGCTGCCTACAGCCACCGAATCATCCGCCACATCTGCAACTCGGCGGGAATTGAACATTTTCCGGAATACCATCTGGATATGGTCCGCCTCGGACTGGGGCTTTACGGCATCAACTCCCGAAACAACGCCCTTATTAATAATGTGGCGACTTTGCGCACCACCATTCTCCAAATCCGCGATGTGCCGGCAGCGGACACTGTCGGCTACAGCCGGAAAGGACACCTGACACGCGACAGCCGCATTGCAGCCATACCTATCGGATATGCGGACGGACTGAACCGCCGTCTTGGTAACGGCAACTGCTATTGTCTCGTAAACGGCAAACGCGCCCCGTATGTAGGCAACATCTGCATGGATGTGTGCATGATTGACGTGACGGACATTGACTGCAAAGAGGGCGACCATGCCATCATCTTTGGCGATGACCTTCCTGTCAGTGTGCTCAGTGATGCGATAGGTACTATTCCATACGAAATACTGGCAGGCATCTCAAGTCGCGTACAACGCGTATATGTTCAGGAATAAGAGATGAGAAAACTCATCAGTACCCTTATTTAATTAGAAAGCGGTGCCGGAAGCAGATTATGAACTGCACCCAAAAGTTAGACACAAAACTTTTGGGTGCAGTTCAATGATGCTCCCGACACCGTTTTTTTTCTATTATACTAATGTTTTATTGTGTTTGCCAGAGATACAGAGAACTGCCGTGACATGAATATCCCTTTGGTCATGAGAACATTTCCCAAGTGTCCACAACCAGTCGCAAATGCGAGTATTCTTCCTCAAACTGCTTGCTGAAAAAGCCCTGTTCCAAGTTACTTTCAATCTGCTTGCGTGTCCACAACTTGTAGGTTCCGCCCATGTTAGCAGGAATGCAACCGTCTCCGCAATAAATCATGAACAAATAATTGTCGGAAACCACACCGTCTTCCGTAAACGAATACTTCAGACAAAAGCGCGCGTCGGGAATGTCCTGACCAAAAACTTTTGTGACAATGCGGCTCAACCCGCGCTCCACACTCTCGCCTTTTTGCAGCGTTGTCTCAAAAGGTATATCTGTAACAGAACCATTTCCGTCAGCCGACATCTTAGGACACAATAGGATATTCTTTCCAGAAACAAATGCCAGACGAACCCTTTGCAGACGCTCTTCTTTTGGGGCAATTCCCTTTTTCAGTTTCTTCCTGCCAAGACGTCCTATCAGTTTTGTGGAGGCATAAACCAATGAAAACACAATGAATACGACAACAGTAATAATGATTTTTCGAGTTTCACTCATAACTTTTTAATTGATTATTATTTATACGTTTGATTTTTCTTCTTTCATGTAATTCAAAAGGATAAACAAGCTGCCCATAAAAAAGTTCAGCAAAGCGAGACTTTTTTCCATGAAAGAAATGTGTGTGCGCAAACATGCACACTTCACATTACAATGAGCATATAAATACCCTATTCCGAGAAAAAACAGTTAAAAGTAAAAATAAAGTAGACTTTGGAGAACAACGTATTGGAAAAAAGCATACCTTTGCATCGGTTTTAAAAGCAATAAGTTTAACAAATTAAAAGTAAAAGAAAAATGAAGAAGTTGGTATTTATGTTCGCTGCTGTTGTAGCTGTATCTTTCGCATCTTGTGGTGGTAACACTAACAACACTGATTGCTGTGAGGATTCTTGCACAGTTGATACAATGGAAGTAGTAGAGGAAGAAGTTGTTGACACTGTTGTTGTTGACAGCGTTGCTGCTGATTCTTTGAACTAATAAAGAACACTACACGGTATTGGGAAATACCCCTTTTAGAGAGAATTGAAACCTGCAAGACAAAATCTGGCAGGTTTTTTTATGTCTAAAAACAAGGGACATTTAATCAGATTCCAAACGTATACAAAAAAAATCCGGCAAGAAACTTTCATTGATTGTTTCTTGCCGGATTTTCTTTTTAATAAATGTCCTTATGACATTTTCGAGACCAATTCATGAATTGCAGTTTACGGTTTATTTTACAAAAACCTTGTAAGACTTACCGTCTGCATAAACTACATATATACCAGAAGGAAGTGCTGCATTAGCAACATTCATGCCACTTACATTATAGATTTTGACATCCTCCGCGCCATTGACTATTATCTGTCCTGCAATCACTGAGATAGACACACTCTTGTCAGAAACAGGAGCCTCTACAGGTGTTGTAAAACCAAAGTCTGAGTTGTCACCGGCAACAAGATAGTAAAGTGAGAACTTATCAGCAGAGAACCAAGTACCGGTGAACGCATCTTCAAGAGTAACTTCTGAATCTGTAGACACACCTATAGTAAGTTCGTGATTAGTCACCTCAATATTCTCTATATAGCTCCATCCCCATCCTTTGCTCGCATACTGTATGTCAAGAGTGGTCTCATCTATTTCATCTTCCGGAACACCTGCTTCAATAGCATCCTGATAAGCCTTATCAAAAGCATCCTGATAGATTTCTCCACCCTCGTTTCCTTTATTGACAATAGATGACTTGTAGAGAGTTTCTCCAGAAAGGGCAAAAACAACAGCATTCTCTCCATTAGCACGTGTAGCAACCTTCATGCGATATGTTCCGTTCGGCAAGTTATATACAGTCTGCTTTGCCGTATATTTAAGTGTGCCAGCTGTAGAGTTATAAGAATCTATATATCGGTCGGAAGAGTTCTTTGTAAACGATTCTCCAGCACTTGTATATGTATTTCCATTACCTTTGCTCACATCCCATCCAGACAGATAATTATTTCCACTGTCAGTAGCATCTGCATTTTTGATGAGGAAACTCATTTCTGTATTCTCACCAGCAGGTTGAGTCAGCATAGCATCATCAACAGCTACTGTCAATTTAACTGTGAGAAGTCTGATTCCAGGTGTAGAAGAAACTGTCTTAAGAGCATTCCAATTGTTCTCAACAACAGTTTTAAGATTAGCAACAGCCTCGGCATTCAAAGAAGTATTGGCAAGAGCACCAACTACACGTTCTGTGTATAATTCAGCATAAGCCTTAGCCGCATTGAGCAAATTGCCTTGTTCTGCAAGTGCCACATAAGTAGTTGTATCCGATGCGATAACAGCATCAACACGCGCTATTGAGGCATCGACAAAATCTTTTACTTGCTGTTCAGACAATGTAGATGCATATTCACAAACAGACGTATATGTTCCTTCTGCGAAGTTCTTATATTTTTCAGCAGCTGCCTGTGCAACAACGATAGCATCATTAAGTTTCTCAAGAATTGCCTGTGCCTCCGTCAAGTCTGAGTTTCCATTAACAGCTCTGGCAGCAGCTACTGCAGCATCCAATTTTGTCTTGTCACCTTTCAGTGTCAGCCCAATCTGCTCAGCCACAGCAATTCTGTTTTGAATATCAGCCAGAACAGCAGAAGTACCAAGTTCACCAACATACAACAGCTTGAAGTCTGTTACAAGGAACCATCCGTCACTTCCACCTTTGTCTTCTTTTTTAGAGATAAAACCAATCTTAAGATAGCCGTCACTTACATTAATCTCTGGAGTAGTAAATTTCTCCCAGTCCATAGACAGCATGGCCTCGGTAGCATAGTTTGACTCAACCGTGATACCAGAATTTGAAGTTGCATACGCATGCTGGGCAATAACCTCACCGTTTGTCCATCCCTCACAAGTTATCACATATCGACCTTCCGGAAGTCCGTTCAGTTCTTGATTAACGGACATAGTAGAGAACTGCCATGACCACATATTGAAGCAAGTTGTATTCCTTCCCACTTCCTCAGTTCCTTTTCTTTTAGCAGCCACATCAACACCTTCATCCGGCAAATCCACGGATTGAGTTGTCCATCCATTTGAAGTGACAGTACATTCGTCTGTATATTCAAGTTCCTCACGGAAAGAAGGATTCTTGATAAAATAGCTCAAGTCGGCAGGATTAGTTTCTGTAGCAGAAGGAATCTGACTCAAATAATACGCCTTGATTACTTCCTCCATCTCATTTGGAGCAGAAATAGCTTCCGCAAATGTGATATCCTCACCCAGCATATCTGAATATTTTTCATACTCAGCATTCAACACATCAATTCCCGGATAGTTGGTCAACTGTATAAGCTCAATCATGCGTTGCAGATTCTTATCCATTGTGCCAAGAGAGACTTTTACCGACTTTACGCTTCTAAGGAAATCCTGCAAGACCAATGTACCCGCTTCAAGAATCTCATCATCAGGAGTGTCATAGATGCTGGAAATATTCATAAGCGAATCAGATATAAAATCGTATATGGTAGAATAATCCTCAAGGAAATTCTCTTCTGCATACGTAATCACACTATTATAGGCCGCCAGATATGCAGTCTGTGCATCAGAAGCAAGAGCTACGAACTTCCATTTGCCATAATTACTAATACCTTTATCACAGAAGACAGTAGAACCTTCATCAATATTGTCAAGTCCAAGATATTTGGAACTGCATTTCAGTTTAAGTCCATAATATTCACCATCAATATCCTCAATAGTATATTGAGCGTGGTCAATACTCTCAGTCAATTCGTCTTCATCATAGAAATAGCAATTCCAAGTGTTCCACTCAGAAGTAATAAGACCAAGATATTTGCCAGAGGCCACATTCTTTAAATGAAACAGACCGTCTTCAGACAATACGACATACCATTGTTGATTGCTATCCCCTGCATCAGATGTGGCCAAATTGCAAGAGCCTTCATTGTAACTCATCATCAAACCGGATTCATTTTCGATTTGATAAATCACTGTCGGACTCAATGCCTGTCCGAATGCCTTACAGACAAACAGCAAGCAAATCATCGACAAGAAAAAAGATAATTTTCTCATAATAGAAATATTTTATTGAATTAAAAATGTCCCCAAAAGTATGTATATTTCCACTCTTATGGGCCGAAAATTCGCCTATCAGGGTCGAAATATACGTATTTCATCAACAAAGACAAGAAAAATACGTATAAACAGACATTTCAGGCTGATTCGATAAAAAAAAGAGAAAGGGGAATTTACCCCTTTCTCCACACAAGATACAACACATATATTTTACTTCATGCAACAACGGACAAGCGATTGAGGAAGGCACGCATTATATATTCTGCCACTTAACAGTTTGCCGTCAAATCCGCCTATCATACAATCCGTCTCTCTTATCTCCACATCACTTATACGCTGATCTATCCATCCGTCTCTGTACACAGTCAATGTACGGCTTGCGCTGTCATACGTAAATACAGAAGTGAACGCATCAAGTTTCGTAAGATACCATCTTCCGTCCGTTCCACCGCTCTCCGTTGCCCAAGCGTCAGATGTTCCCAGAACATTCTGTCCTTGATACACTGTGTCTCCTACCTTCACATAAGGTTTCAACGATGTTTTGTCGAGACCATATTCCAATTCACCTGCCCTCAACAATACTCCACCATAATTATTATGGTCTATGCTCCATGTCACGGCATAAGTGAAATCGTTATGCACATTCCGAGGTTTCATTATTTCCATCTCAGAACTACTTACTGACTTATTCCATTCTGCCGACACTTCAGGTTGCGGCACAGCCTTTTTTTCCACAGGCAATGTATAATCGGTCTTTATAGAAGTCGGATAACCTAATGGATAGCCCTTTCGTACAAGCCAATAGTAATAGTCGCCATTCATCCAGCACAGACGCAGTCCGGATTTCTTGGACCCTGGCAACACAAACGGACGCATATTGTTTTTTTCCGAGTTATGCGTAATCTGCTTTTTTACCGACACAGCTCCATTGGAAGCCAGTTGGTATTTCCATATCTCATACACACTGTTGCCAGTCACAGTGTTTTCAGTAGGGACAGACAAATAGACATCACTGATATTTTCCGGGTCCAATGCCATTCCACCACTATAACAATACTCCGTATTGGAGGAATGGAACTTTCCTCCACCTGAAACAAGATCCGTCAAATTCCATTTTTTGCCATCCCAACGCGCATAATAATACTCATGCGACTGCTTGTCGTTGGATATTCTCACCATTGCCACCACCGGTTTTTCTTTCTTGTCAAGCGCAATCTGCCATACCCAGTCACGGCTGTCAGACGGTGAATCTATGAGCGTATTGGAATAGGAAACCTTATAATCATCCGACTTGTCCACATTGAACACACCATCCTGTATCGTCGTCAGCACGTTCTTTTTAAGGTCAGTCAGAGTCGGAGTCGTCGTAATCCCACCCTTTCCATCTTTCTTTGCATTCAACTCAATCACATTAAAATACAACCAATTCGGATACTCATTATCCGGATGTCCGGTGGTATATGCCATATAAATCTTATCCTTACCGTTACTTTGGTATTTCGCATAAGGACGCGCCCCTGTGCTTTGCACTATTTGGTAAGGTCCCCACTCAATCCGCACTTTGTCCTGCGCATCGGGCATGGAAAGTTTCGCTATTGTAGGATGCCAATGAATGCCCCGCCAGCACAAATAAATATGCTCCGGGTCATCACTTAATATAAAAGGAGAAGGATAAGTGGTATTGTTTTCCACTTTTATCTCATGCTCGTCACCAAGCTCCGTAATATCCCCTTTCCTTTTTGATATGCGGTAATAAAAACACGGCTCATCCGTATGGCGGGCATAAAAAATCATGACTCTCTCGTCCGGAAGTACCAGAAAGGTGGGATTGTTATGGTCGTCCGGCTGAAAACGCGAGCGCACCAGCACATCTTCCTGCCGCACCTCCCCCTTTTTTGGGAAAGATATTTGCGAAGCCTTAATCGCACCATGCACATCTATATATCCTATATAAGCAGAATTGATACTGCCATCGCCATTTTTATAATGCAAGGCACGAGGATCGGCAAACCAACACCATGCGCCTTCAGAGGCAACAATATTCTCAGAGGAAGGCAGCACAGTCTGTGCCCCTACCATGACAGAGCCGACAAACAAGCCCACAGCCATCATTTTTCTCACATCCATATTCCTTGTATTTAAGTAGATGTTGAAAATTAGTTTATATCAAATTTTCTGTGTATCTTTGTG
>JAMPEL010000094.1 GCA_023665185.1 Roseburia sp. | reverse complement strand
GGCTTGCGGTGGTTGCCTTGCAGGCCATGTCTGCGTGCGTCCGCCTTTGTCTGGGCGTTACACCACACATATTCTCCATTGGAGTTGCAGTTGCGCTGCAGCTCATGGCTCACTGTCGAGGGATGGACTCCGATCTCCCGGGTATAGATTCAATATTTAAGTTCATATTCTTCCATCTTTCGGTAGAGCGTTGTCCTGCCGATTCCCAGTAATCGTCCTGCGATTTTTCTGTTGCCATCAGCCTATTTCAAAGCCTGTAGGATGCGCGCCTTCTCCTCCACTACATTTTTAAGTGCAAAGGTGGGTAAAGAGGCATTACTATCTAAATTCAACTCCAGATTTTCTTCGGTAATCATATCGTCCTCGGTTTGCAGGACTGCCCGTAAATATCTTCTGTTTCAGCTCACGCACGTTGTCCAACCACGGATAGGTGTGCAGGGCTTTACGGACGGAGGCTGTGAAGCCTTTGATATTTCACTCCAGCTCCCGGTTGGCGATTTCTCGGAAGAACTCCGCCAGCGGCATGATGTCCTCCTGACAGTCACGCAACAGCGGTACGGTTATCACAAACTCCTGCAAGCGGTACAGCAGGTCCGCTGGAAGCGTTTTTCTTCCACAGTTTTCTGCAAGTCCTCATTGGTCGCCGCCACAATCCGCACATTGGCACTTCTGTCCTCTTTCGCACCGACAAGGCGGTAACGGTGTTCCTGTATGGCACGGAGTAGCATCCGTTGTTACTCGCCACATTCCCGCCTTAACTGTTCCCAGACTTTATCCACTTCCGTCTCGCCGTTGAAATAAGGATGCTGTTCGCTCCGCCTGAAAGTCTCTCCGTTAGGCACAAGGATTATCTTGTCGGAATCCGGATATTCGCACACGTCGTGTCCGATGTATGAGCGCATATCCAAATAAGTGCAAGGCGCGTCCGAATGATTGTAGAGCTGGTGCGCACCGCTCTCGCCTGCCTCGAAGAAAAGGATGTCGCCCTCGTTTACTACTTCCAGTCCGGTGTGAGTGCGCAGGGTGGCGGTGCCGGACAGGATGAGGAACATCTCTTCCGCATAGCGGTGAAAATGATAGGGTGCATTGTATTGCCATGGATTGAGCTTCCGCAGGTCGAAGTTCAGATATTGCGGACGGATGCCCTTTTGCTCACGCGACATGTCCGTGAACAGACGGAAACCGTCTATTTTGTTGGGATTCGGTTGAAAGTCTCGTTCTTCTTTTCTAATGATTATTGCCATGATAATTCTTATTCTATATGTTCAAAAGTAAATCGACACCTCACTTCTTAATATCTTGTTTAGCCTCTTTGCTCATACGTTTATACAGGTAGCAGCAGAGCATCGTGGGGAGGATTGAGCATACGGCAACAAGGATACAATATACCAACACTATTTGTATATAAAATGGCATATAAGGATCGGAGGAAAACAAAAACATGATAATGATGACCGACAACGAAAATAAGATAGCCAACGTAATGATTCCAAAAATCATTTGATTCATGAAGAATCCTGCCCAACTCTCATTTTCTTTGCACTGTCGCCACGTGACAATGCTGCCTATGCTTTGATATAGGAAAATTGGTGTAGCCCAAAACAAATACATCATTACATCTGTTGGATTAGATTTTCCAAAGAGCAAGAATACTCCCAATAAAAAGACTATGAAAGTAAAGAGACTCGACAAGCACATCATTGCCTCGAATTTCCAAAAACGTTTATCCCGCAGCTTCATATTCCAATTGTTTTAATTTTCTCTTCCTTATCTCCCTGTACGGGCATTATATCCCGTCCCAACACTCTATATAGAAGTGTTAGATCTCTCGTATTATATCGTTCTCTCAAGGTTATTAGATGGTTGTAATCTGCATGTACGCTCATTCAGCACATCGCAAATATCTTTCCCATTCATTGTCAGATTGAAAACAGCAAAGGTATCTATTGCCCCTGTCTGTTTGAATTTATAAACCATTGATGCCTTTGTAAGATAGAACGGTTTCTGCGCGTTAAATTTCCGTAGTACAGGTACTGGTTTATAGTCAATGGCTATATACGTTATTGAAGCAACCTTTATCAGGCGGAACCGTTCTATGTCTCTGAAATAAATAGTGTGATAAGAGCCTTTAAGCTGCACGTACTGTTCCATTCGGTCTTCATGAATAACCAGAAAAGGGATGTAGTGTATTCTGTTATATATAGAAACCAATAAGACGAACAGACCACCCGCTCCGAAGAACAAGACGCTTCCCCAACCGCCAAGCATTTTTGTCACCACATTACAATCCTCATCTGATATGATGAAAATCCCACATATTACAAAAAGTGCGCAGAACATAAACAACAGAACGTTCTTCCACGTGCTCTGATATATCCTTATCTGTTTGTCTTGTTTTTCTATTTTCAAATCCATTTAATTCGGTTTTAAGGTGAATAATCTCCACAAAGGTAATCTTTTTAATCTGAGAATCAGTCCAGGTTTACACGAAACCTTTTTCCCTCCTCGCTTTTCCCCCTTTCTTGAAAGTCTGCGGAAGTGACACGAATACACGAAGTTATGAAAACAGGCCATTTATGGGTGATAAACGGAGCACTTACGATGCGTAAATGACCCTGTTATGAAATTCCGATAATTATATGCAATCTGACTATTTCGAATGTCACATCCGTATTGCCTGTATTTCTGAATATCTCGACACCAGAGTCTATCCGCCCCAGTTTTTGCATACTGAAATGTTCACCGTTCTGGGCATACATGATTACGAAACCGTGTATGGGTGGATAATAGACAATCCAGCTTACCTCGTAGCCGCAGGTGTTCACATCGTCCGTGGGCAATGCCTCGGAAAAGCGGTAGCACATCTTATGGCTATACAAATCCATCATCGGCATGTTATCGGCAGTTTCTCCATGAAAGCGCGTGTGGGGTATTGTCCAGCAGAGTGGCGGTGAGCGTCTGCTCTTGTACCGTTACTTTCACCTTTAGTTCCTCAGTCGCATCCGTTCCACTGCTGATATTCAGACCATCGAGCCATTCGTCCACATCGTCCTGACATCCGCCCAGCAGGATGTAACCGATGCGCAGCCCCTGTCTGACATCCGCATCCGGTAATGTCTCTTTGAAATCGGCCACACTCTGATCGACACAGACCACCATACTCGTGCAGAAAGGTATCACAGTTTTCCCGCTGAAATCATACTCTTCCAGAAACGTGAGTACGGCAGTAGGCTCATGGTACACCCATATCGGGAATCCGACAAACACCACAGAATAGTCGTCCATGTTCTCTACGTGCGTCCGTAATGTCGAACATTTGTTATTACACCATTCCTCCTGTGCGATGGCTGAGCATTCGGTATGGGACACCGAGTAATCACGTTCGGGGACAATCTCGAACAGTGTGCCTCCCATGCGCTCACTAATGTATGCAGTCACCGTCTTTGTGTTGCCGACCTTATTGGTCGCCCCGGAAACACCGTCCCCGTTCCCTCCAGAACATAATTGGCACGGGAAAATAAGCCATCAGCACTTTCCCATTAACATTCACCTGATTCTCCTCTGTCTGGATATTCATAGCCTTTGCTGAATCGTCATCCGTACAGAATGAGAAGAGGACAACTGCGCGCAATGCCATGAAGGGCCACCAACAACGTTTTCTGATTAAATTCTTCCGTTTCATAATCTATTGTCTATTATTTGTTTATTCCGTTGAAAATTACAGAGAAGTCCGTATTCACGCTGTAGACAGGACTCTGAACGATTTACCATTTTCTCTGTCATACAGACGGTTGAACACGGCTCATTCCATTACGTCATTTTGTGAAAGCCATTTGTGAATACTGACTTACCCTGAATCTCAGCCTCTTGCGTTCTCTCCGCTTTTCGCCTGTTTTCCTGCATCTTTTTAAAGCGATATTACCATCTAAAAATGTCTTATAAGAGAAATAGAATTGCCTTATAGGAAAATTTTAGGCCTCTTTGCCGTCTATGGCAGAGGCTATGTTTTTTCATATATCCTCTCCAAACCGAGCAGTAAGTTTATACCACTGATTGAACTGCCTGCGACCAATATGATTGGGAAGACTATCTCCTTTTTCTGCCTCAAGCCGTTTGAACAGATTGTTCTCGCTGTCAATCCCTAATGCCTCGGAAGTGGCAGAGAGGGCTATGACCTCGAAGTCGGAGAACTTGAGAACAACCCCATAATGGGGCGATTTCCCTTCTGGTCCACATATTTCCAGCGTATTCTTTGATTATATCAAGAATTTTACCGAACTTTACGATGAAGTTGTGCATAAGTGCGATGATAGCAATCAACGGTTTGGTCACCACTAAATTACTAAATATCAGTGGTATGTACAACTGTTTCATTATAAATGTTTTAATAATCTAATTCAACCAACAGGTTGACATAATAATTGAATACTGTTAATATAGAAAATACATGAAAGGTGCTGTAAACATAAGCGATTATTTCTATGGTGCTAAGACACTGTTTATTATACCACTATACCAGCGCAAGTATGCCTGGCAGCAAAAACACTGTGTTCGTCTGTTTGAAGATTTGAAGAAAATTCATGAAGAAGGATTGCTTAGTCATTTTTTTGGAAGTATTGTAGCGACAAAGGCCAGTGAAGTTGAAGATGACTTGCTTATTATTGACGGCCAACAACGTATCACAACTATCTCACTTCTCATACTTGCAGCCATCAATGCTGTAGCAAATGGTGATATGGAGGCAGGAGATGAAGATGTAGAGGAGGTAGAGAAGAATTATCTTTATGCCATTAGAAGAAGAACTGACAGAAAGATAAAATTACGTCCAATTGAGGGTGACATAGAAGTATACGACGAACTCTTCACCAACAATCCTGAGAACTTTATTAAAAACACAAGCATTACTTCAAACTATGAACTCTTTTACCAATTAATTCAAGTAAGTGGACTCACATTTCAAAATCTGATTGCAGCTATAGAGAAACTGGAAATTATAGATATTCGTTTGGAATCAAGAGATAATCCTCAACTGATTTTTGAATCTCTCAACTCCTGTGGAAAAGATCTTGAAGAAGCAGATAAGGTGAGGAACTATCTACTCATGTCTCTTTCTACAAAAGAGCAAGAAGACTACTATCATGCGTATTGGAGTAAAATAGAGAAATTGACAGACGGAGAACCAACTATGTTTATCCGTGATTATCTTACTATAAAGAAAGGTACTATCAGTAATATTGAGGATCTGTACTTCGATTTTAAGACTTTTGATGAAGAAGCCCATACTGAGCGTAAGAATCTCCTTGAAGATATGCTGAAGTATGCCAAGTTTTATCGCCAAATACTAAAAGGTGAAACTGGTAATGCGCGTATTGACCGCAAGTTAAAACAGATAGCTTATATCGAATCTCTGGTTCACTTACCTTACATATTGTCTTTCTTTAATTATGCCGCAGAAAGCAGTTTTAGCGAAAGTGAAAAATATGAGGTGCTGGATACCATTGAGAATTATTGGGCTCGCCGTATTATCTGTAATTATCCGGCAAACGCACTTCAAAAGATGTTTGCTACGCTTCATAATGATATTATGAAGATTTATAAACGTCATGAAGTTAGAGGCATTGAGTTACTTCTTCCATACTCTCAAATCCTCAAATATGTTTTACTGAAGAAACAAGGCACCGTGTCGTTTCCTAATGATAACGATGTAAAATCAGCCTTCCCGACAAGACAAATCTATCGTATTCCAAGCAACTACAAGTTCTTCTTGTTTGAGCGTATGGAAAACGAGAACAGTCCTGAAGCCAATGATACGATAGTGGAAAAGATGAAAGATGGTACATTGACAATTGAACACATCATGCCTCAGACCCTTACTCCACAATGGAAAGAAGAATTGGGTGAAAAATGGCAAGAAATATATGATACACACCTTCACACCTTTGCAAATTTAACGCTGACCGGATTCAATACGTCCTATAGCAATCACTCGTTTCAGGAAAAGAAAGAAGGATACATTGACCGTAAAGGTAACAAGATAAATGGTTTCAAAAACTCTGCATTCTGTTTGTCAAACTATCTGAAGCAATGCTCAAAGTGGACTCTTAACGAAATTAAAGAAAGAGAGCAGATTCTTCTCGAAAACTTTCTTCAATTGTGGCCAATGATAACAACTGATTATGTTCCCCTTGAAAAGGAGTATGAGCTGGTGTCTTTTGATGACGATGAATATGAACTCAGTTGGAGACAAATCATAGGTTATCGTTACAGGGAAGAACACCATGCTGTTTCAAATTGGGTAGAAATGATTGTTCAGGTATGTAAACTCATATATAATGAGAACCCAACTACAATGACCTATCTTGCTACAAAAAATAACTGGATACATGACTCTGAAGCAAAAGGAAGAAGCATGGTTGCAGAAAAGTGTTATGTACATACTTCATGCAGTACCAATACCAAACGCAATATTCTGAACTACTTATTCAAAGAATGTGGAATACCATCAAGTGTTCTTGAATTTGAATTAGTTCCATTGGTAGATAAAATAACAGATTCTGAAGAGTAATAATGTCTTATCTTATTCAACGCTAAGAATTGAATTATAAATGAAGCGAACTAAAGTTATTGACCAACTCATTCTCAGGAATAGAAAGTTCGTATGCAAGAAACCATCTAATCGTTCCTATCAGAAAGTACATTCCAAGCAAGGCGATTTAGACAATGCTTGCATAGCGCATATTCAATCTCTATAATGCTTTACATATTAGGAGTATTTCAAGCAGAAGAATTATAATCTGCCCCAATATCCTTGTATACCCCACGCATGATATAGAAAACTGCTGTTCATAATTGTAATTTGGGTTATGGTGATTCAAATATACAATTTGTCCAGCAGTTTTCTCTATTTTCAAAGAAGTAAGTAATAGGCATTACCACTTCGACAGGAGGGAGGCTATTTCTCTGACGCTCCACGAATTCTTTCATTTTTTTGCGGAACAGTTTGATTATTGACTTGTAATCTCCGTCAAGCACTGTCAGGTAGAAACATTTTGCGTTGGATATCCGTTCTTATCAGTAACATCAACCTTATCATACACTGTCTGATAGACTTGATTTTATCACCTCAACTGCCATTAGTATTTCCACTTGCGAAAGTAGCTATTTTTTGTAATCACTACTTATTACCATTTATGACGTTATTCATCAGTTATATTTGGGCAAAAGAAAGACTATGTCAGTCCACACTTTTCAGCTCAGTGTACAGTCGCTGTACCGGTAGCCCCATCACATTGAAATACGAGCCTTCTATACCCGTAACCCCGACAAAGCCAATCCATTCCTGTATGCCATAGGCTCCAGCCTTGTCGAAAGGACGGTAATTCTTTATATAGTAATCTATCTCCTCGTCCGTGAGGCGGGCAAAATGTACATGGCTGGTGGTAGCAAACAACCTTCTCCATTGTTTCGTCATGATGCAGACACCTGTAATTACCTCATGGTGCCCGCCACTCAACAAATCCAACATTCTTCTGGCATCGTCCGCATCCACAGGCTTGCCCAACACTTCTCCTTTGGCATACACTATGGTATCTGCCGTAATCAACAACTCATCATCCGCCATTGTTGCCTGATAGGCATCCGCCTTCCGCGAAGAGATAAACATTGGTATTTCCTCGCCGACAAGATGTTCGGGATACGACTCATCTATCCCGGAAATAACACGCACCTCAAAATGCAATCCAAGCCCCGCAAGCAGCTCCTTCCTGCGCGGAGAATTGCTCGCAAGTATAATCTTATATTTCTGAATATTCTCAAGCATCACTCTTTCCTTTTCTGAATTACCATCCGAAGGCCGTAGAATTGTGCATCCACAAATCCTGCGCTTTCAGCACCTGTTCTATCACATCACGTCCACATCCCTCACCGCCGTTTCTATGGGAGATGTATTTTGACACAGACTTTATTTCCGGTGCCGCATCTGCCGGACAACAAGGAAGTCCGCAACGCGTCATCACCTCATAGTCAGGGATATCATCGCCCATATACAACACCTCCTCGTCCTTCAATCCGTATTTCTCACAAAGTTCCTCGTATGTGCGTATCTTTACTGCCGCACCAAGAACCACATCTTTCAGTCCAAGATTAACATACCGCCGTCTTACCGACTCTGTTGTTCCGCCTGTTATAATGGCAAGCACAAGCCCACATTTCACGGCATGTTGCATGGCATATCCATCCTTAATGTTGACGCTCCGCATCGGCTCTCCATTCGGATGCAAAGTGATTGTCTCCCGACTCAACACTCCGTCCACATCGAAGAACATCGCCCGTATTTTTGTCAAATCGTAGTTTATCATTACTATTATGTCTTTTAAAACAGCCATCTTCCTATAAAAGCATATACAGCAAGAGAAAATGACACATTTCATCCTTATTTGTTTACATTCTTGTGTATACCCTCGCTCATCAGGTCATACACATCCCTGAAATCAGGCAAATCGGCAAGCAATGCTTTCTGCCGGTCCATCACGTTAGTGTCGTACCTTACCGCCGGTCCCGTCTGTGCCTCGCGTGGAGACAACGAGCGCAGTTTGTCAGCCGTTTCCTGTATCAATGGCAGCATCACATCGAAAGGTATTCCATGCCTCTTCAGTATATCTGCCCCAATGGCATAACAATGATTGGCAAAGTTACAGCAAAAAACAGCTGCAAGGTGCAAATATTTCCGGTCCTCGCCGCTCAGCTCATACACGCGCTCCGACACACTTTCAGCCAACGCTTTCAGCGTAGTGGAGTCTGTCTCATCAGACGCTTCCACAAAGCATGGGATATGACGGAAATCCACTGGCTTTTGCTTGGAGAAGGTCTGCATTGGATAAAGCACTCCTCTGCGGCAACCGCCAAGCACACCCATGTCCATACTTCCCGCTGTATGCACAAACAGAGCCTCTTCCCTACCCGGCCGCAGTTTGTCCGCCAGTTCTTTCAACACCGAGTCCTTCACAGAGAAGATGTACACATCGGCTTCCTGCCCCACATCATCCGCCACAGTCGTATATCCGCACCGGAGCAATCCGGCAAGCACAGCCGCCGACTCTTCCGTCCGGCTATACACCTGTTTTATTGTGTGCCCGGCATCTCTTAACGCACGTCCGAGGTTAGTAGCCAAGTTACCGGCGCCAACTAATACAATGTCCATGCTCCTTTTGTCTCTAAAATTGATTCACATGCACATTTTCCCATTTCAACTTGTCCTCATCCTGAGGCTTACGCTCAATGGCTGGATGTCCGAAAGCCACAATGGCAAGGGCTGTCAGATGCTGCGGATAGCCAAGCATGAAGCGCAACACATCATCCGCCGGTGTGCCGTCTGCCATCTCCCGGTTGCGTATCTGCGCCCAGCAACTGCCCAGTCCGAGTTCCGTTGCCTGATACTGCATGGTCACGGCGGCGATAGAGGCATCCTCTACCCACACATCCGTAGCGGCCGTATCGCCAAGCACTACCACTGCAAGCGGAGCGTCTGCCACAAAAGCAGCCCCTGCCTCCTTGCACAAAGCAAGCTTTTCAAGCAGCGGTTTCTCATCGACCACAATAAAATGCCATGAACGGCTGCTTTTAGAGGTTGGCGACATGAGAGCGGCTCTCAATATTGCCTGCAACTCTTCCGGTTTCAACTCCTCATCTGTAAACTTTCTTATGCTACGGCGCACCTGCACCAATTCTGCGAAACTGCTCATACTGTCTTTTTTGTTTGCGTTATAAAAAACTTGTCTGTACTGATTGTCTGGCAACAATACTGTCTGTCCGACAATAATTACACTGTTTCCTTGCAACAACGTCCTCATAAAACAAAAATCTCCATGATTCGCCGATTGAAAAGAAAAGCATAATCAACCTGTTGCTGCAAAAATACCCATTTTATCAAGACATACCAAATATTATTACTCAAAACACAAAATCCCCAATATAAACAAAATGTGGAGTGCCTTGTGCGAAAAACCGGATTGAACTTGTCCGACATCCATTATCACAAGAATAGAACAATCAGGGAATATGGAAAAGCTTATATGAATCTTGAATAGGATGAAAAATCCTCATTAAAGGCCTGCAATCATCACATTATTCTGCACCTTGAAATCTGGCAAACAATAAAATACAAAACAGACAACAATCATTACCAACGACATGGTTGCGGATTTTTTTTTGCGTTATTGATGAATATGCCACATTCTGAAAAGATTAAGAAACAGTTCTGCTAATACGACTGGACGGCTGTCAGAAGCCACTTCCACCCTACTAAATTCTCAGAACCGCACTATGGTTTATAAAAATCGCATTGTGGTTTTAGGGTTTCCACACACAAGAAATCAGTTTTCTCCCACTTGTTTTTCAAATCCACCGCACTAAAAAGAAGAGTTCATCCGACATTTTGAGTGATTTATCTTGTTTTTATAGAGTTGAGTCTTGATGTTGGCGATGTTTTGCTGATGGATTTGACAGACTTCTTGAGTTTTTGTAAATGTGTTTTTGATGTGTTCAGGTAGGGTTTTTGACTTTTTGTAAGTATGCGTTTTGTGTATTTTGACAGACTCCTCCGTCGCAAAGCGACACCTCCCCTAACTTAAGGGAGGAACTATATACTTTGTCAATCAAATAGTTAAATTCTTCACAAGCACGGAAACCAGGCTCCTTCCCTAAGTTAGGGGAGGTGTCGCTTTGCGATGGAGGAGTCTGTCAAAAATATTAGTAAAAACCAAATATACTGACAATTTAATATGTTAAATCCCGCCTCCGTAGAATCGCCTCAAAATGAACCGAACCTTGCCTCGGTTGCAAAAACGCGATTCTACGGAGGGTTTCAAACCTCAAAAAC
>JAMPEL010000093.1 GCA_023665185.1 Roseburia sp. | reverse complement strand
TGGCGCGTAGCGACGGAGGAGTCTGTATAAAAATGTTGAGGAGTCTGTCAGAATAGGCCCAAAAGCATACTTACAAAATGTAAAGAAGCCTGTTAAATACACACCAAAAACATCTGTAACTGCACACTTACAAAAAGTGAGCAGCCTGTCAAACCCATCAGCGAAACATCGCCTGCATCAAGACCCAACAAATCTACAACATACAAGATAAATCATTTGAGGTGTCGGATGGGCCTAAAGAAAGAGCGGAAGCCGACCGCCCTATAACGGACTCAGCCGGCTTCCGCACCTTCTTCTTCTACCGGACATTCCAGTCCGGAACATTACAGACAGCTTTATAAGAAGTACAGAGAAATCTACTCTTCAGGCACATAGATAATCTCGCCATTGTCCAACTCATAGGCGATACCCACCTTCTTTCCCCTCTTTCCGCTTTGGTTGTCCTGACTCTCGGAAGGAGTGTAGCGGTTGATTTTCTGTCCCTCTTTAGTGATAATCTCCATATTTTCCTTTCCCGGATTCTTCACCATCGTAAAGTCTTCCTGACTGAACATCTCGGTCATATTATAACGGGAAACGAGTGCTACCATAAGTGCCACGGCAAAGACCATCGCCACGTCAAACAAGTTGCTGACCACACTCATAGGGTCGCCGTCCTCTTCTTTTCTCAACAGATTCCTTTTCATTTCAATCCGGCACGTTTTTCGTTTAACAACTCAGATATGAACTCCAGATTTGTCATATCCTGCAAATACCAACGCTGCTTCACTTGTTGGGTGATAAAACCGATGGCACTGGAGAAGAGTCCTACAACGGTAGTGGCAAATGCCACCTGCATATTGTATGCCATAGAGGCAATGTCACCTGTCGAAAGTCCGACAAGAGCCGGTCCCATCGGGATGAGTGTGCCCATCAGTCCGAGCATCGGTCCCATCTTTGTCAGTGTCTTCGATATAGCCAAGTCCTTGTCTGCCGCAATCTCAAAATCCGCCAGCAGACGCTGCACCTGTGCCGGACTGTCTTTTGCCTTCAGTATGCGCCGTATATACACGATGACCGGAGCTGATGACTTGGCAGGCAATGCCTCGGCAAGCTGCTCCACATTGCCGGTGTTGAGTTCTTCTATCTGCTTGCGCAGCAGGGCCTCGGTGCGGCGAATAGTCAGATATTGTCCGAAGAATCCGCCGATGAGCAACAGAGAGCGTCCGAAAAGAAGGATGAGCAACACGATGACAGGCACCAGAAGTCCTGTCGAAATCCAATACAAAATGTCTGATATGTAATTCATAATGCGATAATTGTTTTATGGTTGAATTTTTCTGATTTTTCGTTTACAGATGAGCCATCCGGCAGTGCCGCCGACAAGGAGCAAGACGACAAGTCCGCCCAGCGCGCCCCAGTCCACTTCCGCAGTCCCTGCCACGGCAGTCCGTCCGTTCACCGTGGCAATGATTCCAAGAACCGCCATCAAGGCATTGACCAGAAACAGCAGCTCCAGCCGCAGCTCTTTCTCGGGCAACAGCCAGCGGAGCAGCCATGTGCCTAAAGGAATCACACAGAGAACGGCCGCAGCCATGCTCCAGGCTATCAGAGAGAACGACATGCCGGGAAAGGAGAATATGAGATATACCAGCCCGCTGAACAGCACGGGGAATATCAATATCCCGGGAAACCACCGCAGGGCGCGGTAAGCCCATACGGTGCGTTTCTTCAACGGCCCTGCGGTCAGCACGTGTGCCGTCAGCATACAGAACGCAATCTGCAAGATGACTTCCACGCTCAGTATGACGGAGGTGTCGAGCATCAAGGCAGGATTGGCGAGCCAGTCGGCAATCTGTGTCTTCGACTGCTCAATGGCAAATTGCCATGTCAGCCCGACAAACAGCGCGCAGACAACTGTAGTCGCTATCACCGACCATAGTTTCCGATAAGTCTGCTTCAACATAAAGCTGAAGCAGACCAATATCATAAGTACCAATACAACAGTTTCCATTCTTGTTTATTCTATGTTTCTTTTTCTGCGGCGACGCACCAGCAAGGCAAATACAACGAGTGCGACAACCACAATGCCACAAACTGCCACACTGTTCACAGTGTTTGTCTGCTGTTCGGTGTCGGAAGTATTAAGCTCTTCTTTCTTCATCACCATGCCCTTCTTGCTGTCGGCAGCGGCAGCCTCACGTATCTGGCTGATACTCTCCTTATACTGGGCGGCAGTTTTAGGGTCGGTCTTTGAGGCAATGAACTGGCGGAGCTTGGCATTGTCGCAGACAAAACCCGAGCACGAAGGCTTGTATTTGTTCACCAAGTCGGTATGCAACTTGGCAATATCCGCCAGCTGCTCCTTGCTTGCCTTCCACATTCCCTTGCGCGCTGTCTCCATCATCACGGCAGTCATCTCCTCCAGAGCGGCAGGATTCTGGTTCTCGAAATATTCCTGTATGCCAAGATTGAATTTGTCCTTTACATACACATTATATATCTCGTCCCACATCTCTTTGTCAATGGCATTCGGCTTCATCACATTCCATCCGTAAGTGTTCTGCACAATCTCGGCAAACGTATTTGCGCTTCCTGCCTCGCCCTTCATCTTTTCCTTGATGTATTCAGGATTGAAGATGGTGGTGCGGCTCTCCACACCTATCGCCTCTTTCACTTCCTGCATACGCACATTGTTGCGGTTGCGGTAGTCGCTGAGATAAGCGTCCGGGTCCTTGCCTGTGACATTCCGCACCGCAAGATTCATTCCTCCCATAAACTCATACACGTGGTCAAGGCTCAATGCGCCCCATGTGTTGCTCTGACGGGGCTGTATGACAGCATCGGTGCGTGTCAGCGCAGCCTCAAAAGCAAACTGGCGCACTGTCTCCCAGTTTTTCTCGTTCCCGTAGAACGCTCCCATATTGTTCAGATAGACATCTGCAATTTCCTTCTCGTTCTCCCATCGGTCGCCGCTCATGACCATGCCCTGTATGCCTGTTCCGTAACCGCCATTGACTCCTCCGAACACGCGGAAGGTGGATATCTCGCGTGCGTCCTTAGGACTCAGACCTTTCTCTATCAACACTCGCTCAGCCTCAACCACACCTTCTGCCACTTGGTTCTCAAACTTGTCATCCGTAGCAGCTGCTGCCATCTCCACAGCACGGTTGATAAGGAATAGGCGGGAAGCGGCAATGTCGCGAAGCTGTCCGCTCGTCTGCACCACCACATCGATGCGCGGACGTCCCAGCTCCTCCGACGGGATGAGCCGCAAATCGGTCACACGTCCGAAAGCGTCACGGATTGGCTCCACTCCAAGCATATACAACACCTGTGCGATGGTAGCGCCCTCCGTCTCAATGAACTCACCACTCCAAAGTGTATAGCTGACCTTGCGCGGAATACTGTCGTTGTGCGCCTTCTTGTACATCTCAATCGTATTGTTGGCGAGTTTCATTCCCTTTTCCCATGCCGACTCGCTTGGTGTGGCTTCCGCATTGATTGCATACAAGTTGCGTCCGGTAGGCAGCGTGTTAGGATTGGCAATAGGGTCTCCGCCCGGCGATGGCTTCGTGTATCCGCCGTTCATGGCATTAATCATTGAGGCAAGCTCTTTCTCCGGACTCTCCAACAGCTCACGTTTGTAGTTGCCAATGTTCTTGATGGTGCGCTCCACCTCCATCACAGCCAGCGCAAAGTTCACTTCCTCCTTGCTGTACTCTTTCTTATGTCCAGCCATCTGCTTCATCATCGCAGCCATTCCGCCCTCTTTTGCAGCAGGCTTGGCAGCCTTTTTCTCATGTCTTTCATTGGCAGCCGGAGCGTTGCCATGTCCTTTTTTCATTCCCTCGGCCATCTTCTTCAAGGCTTCAGGACTCGCGCCCATCTTCTTGGCAAGTTCGAGGGCTGCATTAGCGTCCATACTTCCTGCCGCCTCCCGCATCTTCTGCCTCATGCTGTCAGAGATGCTTTTCTTGTCCGCCGGCTTTCCCGACATAGCACTCATATCGACATGCGACTTGGCAGCGGCAGGCACTTCTTCCGCCATCGACATCATCATCGACATCATATCTTGCGGTGCGGTGCGCGCTTTCTCTATCTCATGTGCCTTGTCCAATTCCGTCTGAGGTATTCCGGCCACACGGCAGATAAACTCGTCTGTGGCAAGCTCAGGGTTCACCAACAGCCGGGTTACCAAGTTGCGTGCCGGTGCCAAGTAACGCTGGCTGAACAGCGACTTGTGCTTCTCCACATCGCTTCCCGCACGATTGCGGAGTTTATCCAATGCCAACAGACTATAGGCAATAGGCTCTGTAGCCATTGCATACACACTGCTTGTGATGCGCGCGTCCTCATACGGCACTCCCATTGTATAGAGCTGACCTGTTATCTTCTCGCTCACAAGTTCTTCCGCAAAGTTCTCTATTTTTGCCACCTCATCCTCTGTATACGGAACAGTAAGCACACTGTCCAGTCCGAGTTCGCGGTGAATGCCGAGTTTCACAGCCAAAGCCTTCACTTTCAGAGACGCACGCTTCAAGTCGGCTTCGTGCTTGTCTGGCGCTGTTGCCACTGTCTCATCCAATTCGAGAGTGTTGTTGTAAGTCTTGACAGCCTCTGTCAGCTCACGATAAATGCCATGTACACCACTCTCAAGGAAAGGAGGTGTAAGGTAAGACTGCAATCCGGCATATGCGCGACGCTTGGCAATCACTCCCTCACCCACATTGCCTATCGAATATATATAGAAATGAGGCAGCGCGCCTACGAGGCGGTCAGGCCAGTCGTTGCTGCTCAATGCCACCTGCTTTTTAGGAGTGAACTCCAGACTGCCGTGTGTGCCGAAATGAATCAGCACGTCAGCCTTAAAACCGAACTGTGTCCAAAGATACGATGCAATATAAGTGTGAGGAGGCGCGGCATCCGTTCCGTGTACAATCTTGAACGCATTGTCGCCCTTTCCGGCGGCATTCTGCGGAAGCAACACCACATTGCCGAACTGCAATCTTGCCACTCCAAGACGACCGTCTTCCGTTGTCATGTACTCTCCGGGGAACTCGCCATTGGCAGCCACCACCTCTGCATATTTCTCAGGACGTATCACCTTCTTCACCCATCCCTCATATTGTTCTTTGGTGATAAGCTCAGGGTTTCCGTTATTCATGAAGTCAGTAAACGCGCCCTCCGCATATGTGCCGAACACTGCGCCCTGCGCCTGAATCATCCGCTCCAGTTCTTTGGAAGACGAAGGCAGACCGTCCACTTTATATCCCTCTTTTCTCATACGGACAAGCAGGTTGTAGAGCGAAGGACCTACCTCCATGCCTCCTGCGGTAAGCGCGTTCTGTCCGGGTCCTTTATAGTAGTAGATTGCCACACGCTTGTCGCCGTTAGGTTTATGCCGCAAAGTTACGTAATTATTCACTGTCTGCACAAATGTTTCCAGCCTTTCAGGAATGGCAAAAGCCTGCTGTAGCCCCTCCTCATCTTTATAGTGTCCGAAAAGCGCGAACGGACGGATGGCACCGTCAATCTCCGGAGTCACCACACTCTGTGAGAGGAATCCGCCGCTCATGCCCATCTTGTCGTCTTCCCATTCCTCGACAAGACGGTTTACATTCAACGGAGCAAACAACGGAATATTCTGCTCGCTAAGATAATCGACAATATAGTCGCCCATGCGTCCGTGCGCCATATTGATGACTGCGGAAGGTTGTACCGAATCAACATGATGCTCCCGTATGAAAGCTCTCATGCTGCGCACAGGATAAACCACATTGCCCGTCTCCTCCAGTCTGCGGATAAGGTCTGTCGGCTCTCCCATCTGTCCTGTCACAATGATGCGCGGCGCGTTCTCTCTCAACAGTCCTTTTTTCTGAAGGAACTGATGGTATTCGGCTACAGTATTGAAGCCCAGCTCCTCCTCTTCCGGTTTGTCAGGGTCGATGTGATATATCATGTCGTTCGACCGCGCCACCACGGCTTCCGGTTCCCTGACAGAAAGAATCTTCTTGTCGATATACTTTCGCACATAGTCAAGCATACTGCGGTAGTTTGTGCGCCCGCCATTATTCAGATACTGCCTCAAAGTGTCCGCCTGAATAGAATCCAATGAAACAATCTTATTGTCCGGATTAGTGGCAGCCGTTGTCAGAACAGGCAGTCCTCCGTCCGCAGCCTTCTGTATCATCCCGCGCTGCTCCTCCGTAATGCGCAGTCCCATGGCATTGATAAATACCATGTCGTAATTTTCCAACTTGTCCAAATCGTCAGTACTCAGCTCTGTAATCTTTATCGACGTATTGTCGTTAGCTTTTGAAATCTGTCCGAGACTGATAACCTGATAATTGACAAAAGCCACCTTCGTGGCTGAACAGAAAAAGTTCCAGACCGCCAGTCCTATGACCAGCAGCAGAACCAATCCTCCTGAAACCAACAAATGTTTTTTCTTCATCTCTTTTTTCTTTTTATACCAATTACAAGGCGATGAGACTGTAAGACAAGTCTTGAAAATCCTCGTCCTACAATCCCATACAATCGCCTTAGCCTGAATTTTTATTTATAACTTAAACATATCCGCAAGATTAATGCCTACCGTACATACACAGCTTATTCCTTTCTGAGGCACTTGCAAAGAGCTGTCCACCGCCTTATCCTTATAGTTGAACAAGTTGTCCAGACCAAGATTCAGTTTCAGTCCTCGCGGCAGGGTGACACCGGCGTTCAGCGAGCACACCGTGCGCGCATTGTACGAGGTCATCGTGTATTCGTAAGTGCCGTCATCCCTTGTGTTGCGGGTATAAGTGTCGAATGCGCTGCCCCACTGTCCGTTGAACGAGCAGTTGACACCTATTTTTCCGAACTTATGCGAGTACATCGCATTGAAAGTGGCGGTATGCGGACGTGTCATGGAAGCGTTGCGTCCGTCCACCTCCTCATAGTCGTTGGTGTAAGCATAAGAGCCTGTCAGCACCAGACCGAAGCCAAAGCGATAGCGCAATATGCTCTCCACTGAGGTGGTCTTCGCCGTCTCGGCATTAACATACTGCATGTCGTTAGTTCCGTCACCCGCTGTCAGATAAGTGATTTTATTCTTGAACCTGTTATGCGCCAGAGACACAGACATGTTCAGTCCGCCCTTGTTAAACTCGGCAGACAAAGAGTACTGGTTGCTTGTCTCCGGTTTCAAGTCGGGGTTTCCGTAAATCATGAACCATCCGAGTCCGCCCATGTCATATACCATATAAAGTTCTTTCAGGGAAGGCGAGCGGAATCCCTGCGCATAGCCCGCGCGGAAGGTGACATGCTCGCAATATTTCCACATGGCGGATATTTTAGGCGTGACATGCCACTTGTACTTCTCATGATAATCGGCACGCACACCGGCCACCACATTCACATTGTCCGTAATGTTCCAGTCTTCCTGCGCATAGAAAGCGTATGCCTGATTGCTCACATGCGAGCTGTCCTCCAGCATATAGTGCTTCAGATACTCGATGTCGCCCTCGAATCCCGCACTGACGGTATGACTTCCGAATTTCCCCGTATAGTCCAGGCGCGGGGTCTGAGTGATATTACGGTAAATCGTACTGGTAGAGTCAATCCTGAAAAAGTGGTTGTCCTTGATGTAATGGTCATATATGTATCCCAAAGTCACCAACTGGTCTTTGGCTGGAATATATTTCACTTTGGCACTCAGCGTATAGTCCACAAAATACTCCTGATAGAGTTTTCCCGCTCTGATGTCACGCTGGTTGCGGTAATAAGTGCCCTTGAAATCCGTACTCAGCTTCTCGTTGCACGTATAACCTATTTTCTGCGTAAAGTTCCAGATATTGTAGCCGTAGACCGTGGTGGAGGCAGGATTGCCCTGCTCCTCTGTCACCGAACCGTCACTGCCTTCCGTAGTAGTGGTCTTGCCCTCCGTGTCACCGACCGTATAGGTGTCCAGTTTGCGGAATGTCAGACTGCTGTACGATGTCAGGCGGTTCTTCTTCACTCCGACAGATGCCGTGTACTTCTGCCCGTTGCTTCCTGCATACCGCGCATTGATGTCGGCAGTGAAAGGACGGTTGGCTGTCTTGGTGATGATATTTATCACTCCGCCCAGCGCATTGGAACCATAGATGGTAGACTGCGCGCCCTTGATGATTTCAATGCGCTCAATGTCGTCCACATTGAAACGGGTGAAATCAACGTTATGGTCAGAGCCTTCTCCGCTGACCCTCTCTCCGTCCACAAGAAAAAGGATGTACTCTCCGCTCATGCCCTGATAATTAATCTGAGGCAACTGGCTCATAGAGTTATATCCTATCTGCAAGCCCGGAAGCTCATATTGGAGCAGAGTCTCGATATTCATAGGATTGAGAGCCTGAATGTCCTTCTGCGAGATGACACGGGTAATCACCGGCGCGTCCTTCAAGGGACGCTCAATGAAAGAGCCTGTCACCGTCACCTCGTTCAGCGCATTGACCGACGGTTTCAGTTTCACCTTTGCCGCCACAGGATTCAAAGAGGAGGCGACTTCCAGTGTCTGCGGCTCATATCCGATGAACGACACCTGCAAAGTGTAGTTTTTCGTATCGTCAAGACGGATGACATACTCGCCCGCCGAGTTGGTGCCTGCACCGAATGTGGTACCTACCACACGCACCGTAGCTCCCGGTATAGGCTGGTTGTTCTCATCCACCACCACTCCTTTGACAGCATAACGGTAACGTTTCTCGCCTGCGTTGTCATTCGTGTTGTCGGCAAAAGCTGCGGTTGCCCATACCACAGCAAAGAGAAATAGCAAACTTACAATCTTCTTCATTTCTTTTCTGCTGAGTGCATTTTATAATTGAACGACATATAGCCGCTGGAGCCTGTTGTGCTGTAAGTGGCAGTGATTTGAAGAGCCGCCCATGAGCCGTCGTCCCATTTCAGCGCGAACACCTCTTCTGTCGTCCCGTATATTGTAGGCGGCATACTGCCTGTGGCTGTCTTCGTGATTCCGTCGCACAACACCGTGTTGATTGTAGGCTTGTAAGCATAGCCAATCGTTCCGCCCATCATGTTCGACATGTCGGTAATCACGAGATATTGGGTCTCGCCCTCACCTTTGGCACACTCCACATCGTAGTCCGCCACACAGTCGGGCGCATACTCGCCCTCAGGAAGTGTCCCTACTTCCAGTATATCGGTCTTGCCGGTATTGAGCACAGACGCGCCATTGGTCTTTATCTCATAGCGGTGTATCGCAATATGCCAGTCGATGCCGACCTCCTCCGCTTCCTGCGCGGCTCTTGTCGAACCGTCGCCCGAATAAATCCACTCACCGGCATCAGGGTGTACTTCCGTCTCGCCCGTAAGCAGATTGATGTATGTCCACGTATTGTAGGCAGACGCGTTCACGTCTTTTTTCGCCTGATAAGGACTGTCATCAGGAAGTTCCTCCTCCTCGTCCAGAAAATGATTGGTATATCCGCAGGCTGTCATGCCTAACACAACCGCCAACAGGGTCAGATAATTATAGAATCTCATCACTTTAATCTTTTTCCTCCCCTGTTTTCGTTATTCCTGCTCTTCCGGAGCGTCGCCCAGACGGAAAGTGATGGTTGTGCCTCCCATGATACTCAGTGAGAACGCCATATCCACATCCTCCTTGTCGCCGCTTATTGTGCCCTCCAGTGTGCAAGGATATTCCTTCGGAGTGCCGCCGCCCATTGCCATAGCGGAAGTGCCCTCGCCTTTCAGCGTGTAGATACCGTCCTCTACCTCAACAGCCACATTCGAGATGGTTGCCGTGCCCCATGTCGAAGAGGCCATCACCACATTGACTGTCCCATTCTCGTTGGCAGTGACTGTCACTGTCTCATCGGCTGTGACAATCGGTGTAGGACTGTATGCAAACGCGGCCGATGTGTATCCCTTGTAAGTGTCCGGCAGGAATACTGTGGCAGGCGCATAGCCGGAAGCTGATGTGACAGTCACCGTTCCCATTCCTCCGAGTTCGATAGAGAACGTGAGCGACACGTTCTTCTTGTCCTCGCTGACAGTGCCGTCTACTGTAAAGTCGTAAGAGCCGGAATGGGTGCCATCGCCCATGCTTGCCGCAATCGTACCTGTTCCGCTGACCACATACTGTCCGTTCTCTTTTGTCACACTCAGTTCCGAGGTCTGTCCTTCGCCCCACACACCGCTATAATTCAACGCTGCCACAGAGCCGTTGCCATTAGCCACAATCTCCACTTTCTCATTATTGGTCACTACTGCCGTACCCATCACACTGGCAGAGGTATATACCGTATAGCTTCCGGACACTGCCTTATAAAGTTCGGAATACTGAACCGACTCGTTATCATCATTGCTACATGCTACCATCGACAACACCACTGTTGCCATTGTCATGAAATTTTTTATTCTCATTCGCTTATCTTGTTTTGTTAGTTAATAATTTATCTCCGATGTTTTCTCCACGACAAGCGCGGTGTTCCTTATGCGCCGAAACGGCATACAGACATGCCTTCCCCACAAGGTTTTCGCCCTGTCCTTCAAAATCGGCTGCAAAATTATTTCGGATTTTTCATTCCTACAATACCCACAAATAAGGTAATTCATGTACTGAAAAACAAGTACTTAGATTTGAGTATCACTTCCTGTTTGTGAGTATTTCATCCTCATTATTGTGTATTTTTGATAAAAAAGGGAGGTCGGGAATCACGACAAACATTAGTAGCTGTTTTTATGCCGATACTCATTTTTTAGGTTTGTCCTCCAACATTTCGAGTAGCTTGTCTTGTTTGTTATAGAGTGGAGTCTTGATGGAGATGATGATTCGCTGATGAGTTTGACAGGCTCTTGCTTTTTATAAGTATGTTCTTGATGGATGTTTTTGTGTGCATTTAACAGGCTTCTTGACATTTTGTAAGTATGTTTTGTTATATATTCGGACAGACTCCTCAACATTTTTATACAGACTCCTCCGTCGCTACGCGCCACCTCCCCTAACTTAGGGGAGGAGCTATATACCTTGTAAATCAACACGTTAATCTCTCTACTAACTCAGTAACCAGGCTCCTCCCCTAAGTTAGGGGAGGTGTCACGAAGTGACGGAGGAGTC
>JAMPEL010000092.1 GCA_023665185.1 Roseburia sp. | reverse complement strand
AAATCTGACCCACAGGCACACCGGCGGATAAGCCGGATGCCTATACAATAAACAGGCGGGACGTTTCTTCGGCAGGAAGAAGCGTCCTGTTGCTTTTATGGCTGCCGACAAAGAAAATCATATAAGTTCTTTTTTTTATCTGCTGTTTGCACTATCTTTGCCAAGTTAGAGAAAAGAAGAATGAGAGATAAATCTAATTTTAATCTTTTACGAAGCATTGACAATCCCGGCGATTTGCGTAAACTGAGCATAGAGCAGCTGCCTTGTTTGTGTGAGGAGTTAAGGCGCGACATCATCGAGGAATTGTCTGTCAATCCCGGACATCTGGCATCGAGCCTGGGTGCCGTGGAACTTACTGTGGCATTGCATTATGTGTATGACACACCCTACGACCGCATTGTGTGGGATGTAGGACATCAGGCATACGGACACAAGATTCTTACAGGCAGAAGGGACAGCTTCTGCACTAACCGTAAGCTGCATGGCATAAAACCGTTCCCGTTTCCAAGCGAGAGCGAATACGATACTTTCTGTTGCGGACATGCGTCCAATTCCATTTCTGCGGCTCTTGGCATGGCTGTGGCCGCAAGGCTTCACGGAGAACGGCGGAAGGTGGTGGCGGTGATTGGCGACGGTGCCATGAGCGGCGGACTTGCCTTTGAGGGTATCAACAACACGGCAGGCACTCCGAACGATATGCTCATCATCCTTAACGACAACAATATGTCTATTGACCGCAGTGTCGGTGGAATGCGCCAGTACCTGCTGAATCTTACCACCAGCGGCACATATAATAATATGCGTTACAAGATTGCGCAGAAACTGTCGCAATGGGGAATTCTGAACGAGAACCGAAGAAAGGGAATCATACGTTTCAACAACAGCATAAAGTCTGTGCTGACGCGTCAGCAGAACATGTTTGAGGGAATGGATATCCGCTATTTCGGACCGATGGACGGGCACAATGTGATTGAGCTTGTGCGTATACTGAACACCATCAAGGAAATGCGCGGGCCGAAACTGCTTCATATCCATACGACGAAAGGCTATGGCTATAAGCCGGCAGAGAAGAATGCGACAGTATGGCATGCTCCCGGCAAGTTCGATCTGGAGTCGGGAAAGATTCTCGATTCGACAAAGGATGAGGGTATGCCTCCTAAGTTCCAGACTGTATTTGGAGAGACGCTCCTTGAACTTGCCCGGCAAAATCCCAATATAGTAGGAGTCACTCCCGCCATGCCTACTGGGTGCTCGATGAATATCATGATGAAAGAAATGCCTCGGCGCACATTCGATGTGGGCATTGCGGAAGGTCATGCCGTGACATTCTCGGGAGGTATGGCAAAAGACGGGTTGATGCCTTTTTGCAACATCTATTCTTCTTTCATGCAGCGCGCTTATGACAATATTATTCATGACGCTGCCATTATGGGGCTTAATATGGTGCTTTGTCTTGACCGCGCCGGACTGGTCGGCGAGGACGGGGCGACACATCACGGTGCTTTCGACCTTGCGTTTTTGCGTCCGATACCGAATCTGACGATTGCGTCTCCGTATGACGAGTGTGAGCTGCGCCGCATGATGTACACGGCACAGTTGCCCGACAAGGGTACGTTTGTTATCCGCTACCCTCGTGGGCGCGGGTCGGTAGTCGGCTGGCGGTGCCCTCTTGAGGAAATTTCTGTGGGCAAGGGACGTCGGCTGAAGGAAGGCAAGGACATAGCCGTGTTGTCTTTAGGCCCTATCGGAACAGAGGCTGCCAAAGCTATCGAGATTGCAGAGATGCAGGCAGACGCTCAGGGACGCAGTCTGAGTATTGCCCATTATGACATGAGGTTTCTGAAACCTATTGATGAGGAACTGCTGCGTGAGATTTCCGGACAGTATGGCTGCGTAATGACTGTGGAAGACGGGGTTGTCAGTGGCGGCCTCGGCAGTGCCGTACTTGAGTTTATGGCAGACAACGGGTATTCGCCTGAGTTGCGGCGGATTGGTATTCCGGATAAGTTTATAGAGCACGGAACCGTGGCGCAGTTGCGTGAGATTGCCGGAATGGATGCTGTAAGCATAGCCGAAAAATTACTGAGTTTCAAAATATAGGACTGGAATGCCGGAGGCAAGGATGTGTCATGCAGCCCTTGTCTCTGGTATTCCTGTTTTGGTATTGTCAAATGATATAATATGAAAGTTATCATAGCCGGAGCCGGTGCGGTGGGTACTCATCTTGCCCGTCTGTTGTCGAAAGACAATATAAGCGTCATACTTATAGACCGCGACGAGGAGAAGTTGAGCAAACTCAACAGTAATCTGGATATTATGACCCTCAATGTGCCTCCTACTTCGTTGAAAGGCATGGAGGATGCCGGCATGAAGGATGCCGACTTGTTCATCGCGGTCACACCTCAGGAAAGCGAGAATATCCTGTGCTGTATGTTGGCAAAACAGCTGGGGGCGAAACGGACTGTGGCACGAGTGGACAATTATGAGTACATGCGTCCGGAAAACCGCCAGTTCTTCGAGAACATGGGCATTGCCTCACTTATCTATCCGGAGTTGCTGGCAGCTAAGGATATTGCCGCTTCTACACAGTTCAGCTGGGTGAGGCAGCTCTGGGAGTTTGGCGATGACAAAGACCTCGTGCTTATGAGTGTCAGAATGCACGATGCCAATCCGAAGTTTGACAAGGAAATTAAGAACAAGAACAATTTGCTTGTGGGGCGGACGCTTCGTGAGATAGGTATGGACGGACACAAATTCCATGTGGTAGCCATTAAGAGAGAAGGGGATACTGTCATACCGTATGGTGACGAGAAGATTTTGCCGCGTGACCTTGTTTTCTTTATGACTACGCGTGACGAGATAAATACCATCCGCCATTTGTCGGGAAAAGACGACTATCCGTCGGTGCATCATGCCGTGATTGTCGGTGGTGGAAAGCTTTCTGTGCGTACAGACTGGGCACTTCCCGACAGTATGAGCGTGAAGATTATAGAGCCAAATCAGGAACGTTGTGAGGAACTCGGCAAACTTGTGAAGTCGAGGACACTGGTCATCAATGGCGAGGGGCATGATATGGAACTGCTTAATGATGAGGGATTCGATCATCTTGAAGCTTTCATTGCCCTGACCGACAATGATGAGGAAAATATTCTTGCCTGTGTCGCAGCCAGACGCAAGGGGATACGCAGGACAATAGCTCAGGTGGAAAATCTGGACTATTTCGATATGGCGGAGGACTTGGATGTGGGCACTATCATCAACAAGAAGGTGATTGCGGCAAGCCACATCTACCGTATGCTGCTGAAGGCAAAAGTGGATAATGTGAAGAAACTGACGGTTGCAGATGCCGATGTGGCAGAGTTTGTAGTGAAGAAAGGCTCAAGAATCACAAAGAAGAGTGTCATGGAACTCGGACTGCCGCGCGGAGTGAACATTGGCGGTATGGTCCGTGACGGAAAGGGCTGTCTGGTGTCGGGAAAAACTGTTCTGCGGGAAGGCGACAAGGTGGTTGTCTTTTGCATCAACTCAACGCTGAAGAGGCTCGATGGGTTCTTCAAATAATTTGTCTGTGTGCGACAGGAAAGCTGTGGCAACTCTGCCTGTCAGCTTACTCTGCATCTTAAGAAAATGAAAACTTTTTTATCTCACAAACCTTGACAATCATGCCCAATTGGAAACTGATAGCTAAAATAATAGGAATCTTGCTGTTTATCGAGGCTGGACTCATGCTGCTGTGCCTTTGCGTATCTGTATGGTATAAGGAAAATGTCATGGCTTTTCTTCTCCCGACAGCCATTGCGGTTGCTTTAGGAGGCGCAGGTGTTGTGGTGGGGACTAAGGCCGGAAAGAATATGGGGCGCAAGGACGGATATATCATAGTGTCTCTTGTATGGATTATATTCACGCTTATAGGTATGCTCCCTTTCCTTATTGACGGCTGTATCTCCGATGTGGCAAGTGCCTTTTTTGAGACTATGTCGGGATTTACATCCACTGGCTCGACCATTATTGATGATATGGATACCGTGCCAAAAGGCTTGCAGTTTTGGAGAAGTATGGCGCAATGGACGGGGGGTATAGGCATTATCTTCTTTACGATAGCCATTCTTCCCGCATTCGGGGTGGGCGAGGTGAAACTGTTTGCCGCCGAATCGACCGGGCCTCTGCACGACAAGGTACATCCGCGAATCAGTGTGGCTGCCAAATGGATAGGCACTGTGTATCTGTTGCTGACACTTGCCTGTATCGGCTCGCTCTTCCTTTGCGGAATGGGGCTGTTCGATGCCGTGAACATCTCGATGGCAACAACGGCTACCGGAGGATTCTGCACACACAGCGATTTGCTGCACAATGTGTTCCACTCTCCTGCCATAGAATATGTGCTCATCTTCTTTATGTTTGTATCCGGCATTAATTATACTCTTATTTACTATACTATATTGAAGGGACGCGTCAGCCGTTTTTTCAAAGATGCGGAACTGCGTTGTTACATGATGATTGCCGGCGGTGCCACATTGGTATGTACGGCATTTCTTTTCATCGCCAATAATTTCAGTAACCTTGAACTGGCATTCCGCGAGTCAGCCTTTACAGTAGTCTCTTTGCAGACAACTACCGGTCTTGCCACATGCGACTACACCTTGTGGCCCGTGCAGCTGATGCCGGTATTGCTGTTTGTCATGTTTGCCGGAGCTTGTTCAGGCTCCACGAGTGGAGGGTTCAAATGTGTACGTATCTCTATCCTGTACCGTGTGATGCACAATGAGTTCATGCGCATTCTTCATCCCCGTGCAGTGCTTCCCGTCCGTCTTAACGGTAATGTGGTCCCATCTTCCATTGTCCAGACGCTCACGGCATTTGTGACACTCTTTGTCGGAGCACTTTTTCTGGGTGCTTTCGTTCTTGCCCTGTGTGGTGTGGACCCGGAAGCACCGCGCCGTTCGTTTGATTACTATGAGGCTTTCGGGCTTGCCATGTCCTCGTTGAGCAATGTCGGTCCGGGCATGGACTATTACGGTCCCGTACACTCATGGTCTGTGCTCAGTCCGTTCGCGAAGATTATCTGCTCGTTCCTCATGCTGATAGGACGTCTGGAGATATTCCCTATCATCATCCTTTTTACCCGTGTCTTCTGGAAAAGGTCGTAAGACAATCTTTTCTATATGGATGGACAAGGGAATGGACAGTGGCGGAAACGTATGTGCAAAATCAAAAACCGGAGTACAAGAAATATTCAAAGCTGCAAATAATTTGGCATTGAGCATGATTTGCATTACCTTTGCAAGCTAATAAACGTCATATAGTTTGTTATGCGCATCATAAAAAAACTCGACATATTTATCCTGAAGAATTATCTTACTCTGTTTGCAGGTACATTCTGTATCAGCTTGTTTGTCGTAATGATGCAGTTTTTATGGAAATATGTAGACGATCTTATAGGTAAGGGACTTGAGCTGAGCGTCATGGCGAAGTTCTTTTTTTATGCGGGAGAAACCCTCGTTCCTCTGGCATTGCCTCTTGCCATACTTCTCGCTTCTTTGATTTCATTCGGCAATTTGGGAGAAAGACTTGAATTGCTGGCTATAAAAGCAGCCGGAATATCCCTGTTCCGGACGCTGCGCCCATTGATTATATTCAATTTGTTTGTGGCATACGGCTCTTTCTATTTTCAGGACGTGATAGCTCCGCAGGCAAATCAGAACCTTATGCAATTGCTGTATTCCATGAGGCAGAAGTCGCCTGAGCTGGATATTCCGGAGGGGGTCTTCTATGATGGGATAGACGGACTGAACTTGTATGTGCGGCAGAAAGACAAGGAAACCGGCGCACTGTATAATATCATTATATATAATATGCGTGATGGTGTGGATAATGCGCACATCATCCTTGCCGACTCAGGACGCTTGGAGACAAGTGCCGACAAACAGCATTTGTTGCTGCACCTCTATCATGGCGAACAGTTCGAGAATCTCCGCTCCGGCGCGTTGGTGACGAACAATGTGCCATACCGTCGGGAAACGTTTGTTGTCAAGCATTTCATCATCGACTTTGATACTAACTTCAACATGGCGGACGGCGACTCTTTCACCAGTTCAGCCACGACAAAAAACATGCGGCAGCTTGTGGCCGACATAGACTCGCTGGAAACCTACTACGACAGTCTGGGCATCACCTATTATAATGAGATGAAGAGAAGCGCGCTCTTCATACCGTCGGGCAGCAGAGACGATAGCGGAGTGGGGAATGAAGGCACACGGCAGAAGCCAAGTGCGGCAGAGCAACATGCCAAAGTGGTGTTGGACAGTGTCTTTGCTCATTTGGCATCCGGAGAACAAGAGGCGGCTGTCAGGTCTGCCATGCAGAAAGTGTCCATACAGCAAATGGACACCGAATTTAAAAGCGCGAGCATGGAAGACGGAAACAGCCAGATAAGGCGGCACTGGCTGAAATTCTGGGAAAAGATAACCATGTCTCTCGCATGTATCGTCTTCTTCTTCATTGGTGCCCCGCTTGGAGCGATTATACGCAAGGGCGGACTCGGACTGCCGGTGGTGGTCTCTGTTGTCATCTTCATCATCTACTACATCATCAACACTGCCGGAATGAAGTTGGGACGTCAAGGCTCCATTCCAGTATGGTTCGGCATGTGGCTGAGCACCATTGTGCTGGCTCCGTTGGGGTTGTTCTTCACTGTCAAGTCGAACAACGACTCTGTTGTGTTCAATATGGATGCGTACACCGCATTCTTCCGCAAACTTTGGGGAGTACGCATAAAGAGGCATATATCCCGTAAGGAGGTAATCATCAACACACCCGACTATGGATGGTGTGCGGAAGAGCTTGGAGCGATTGCCGACAGCTGCAAGGCATATCAGCGGGAGCACCGTCTGCACCTGCTTCCAAACTATCTTGATTTGTATTTCCGGAATGAAAGGGATGAGGATATAGAAGCGTTGAGAGAAAAGATTGAGGCTGTGGTGGAAGACCTTTCCAACAGCAGGGACAAGAAGATACTGTACGACCTTAACGATATGCCGGTACTTGACGCATACTCCCACACCGCTCCTTTCAGGAACAGGAAGTGGAATATGGCTGCGGGAATCCTGTTTCCTGTTGGCATCGGACTTATGTTCAGAATTGTGAGGTTCAGACGGCGGCTGAAGACCGACTTGCGCACAATCATAAAGACTGGAACTTCGCTGAAGGCAAGGTGCGAGACTTTAGTCGGTTGAGCACGCTTCTTGTAAGGACACAAGGAAAACAACTGGAAATATTATCCATTCAAATAATTCGCAAACTAAACAACTCAAAATATGGAAGACTTTAAATTCAGTACGATAGAAGAAGCTGTAGAAGACTTCAGACAAGGCAAGTTTGTCATTGTCGTTGATGACGAGGACCGTGAGAACGAAGGCGATTTCATCACTCCGGCAGAGACAATCACTCCGGAGAAAGTCAATTTCATGCTGAAAGAGGGACGTGGTGTGTTATGCGCCCCTATCACTATATCGAGAGCCGAAGAGCTGGAGCTTCAGCATCAAGTGGAAAACAACACATCTATGCTGGGCACACCGTTTACTGTCACTGTGGACAAACTGGAGGGCTGCTCTACCGGAGTGTCGGCACACGACCGCGCTGCCACGATACAGGCTCTTGCCGACCCTGCATCGACTCCGCAGACTTTCGGACGTCCGGGACATATCAACCCGCTGTATGCGCAAGACAAGGGAGTGCTTCGCCGTGCCGGACATACCGAGGCTGCTATCGACCTCGCACGGCTTGCCGGTCTGCGGCCTGCTGCTGCGTTGATTGAAATCCTGAACCCTGACGGGACAATGGCGCGCCTTCCCGAGCTTCAGGCGAAATCAAAGGAACTCGGATTGAAGCTGATACAGATAAAAGACCTGATTGCTTACCGCCTGCGCTGCGAGTCGTTGGTGGAAAAAGGTGTGGAGGCTGATATGCCGACTGAGTACGGCCATTTCCGCATCGTTCCGTTCCGTCAGAAGAGTAACGGACTCGAACATGTGGCATTGTTCAAAGGCGAATGGAAAAAGGACGAGCCGGTGCTTGTGCGTATGCACTCTTCGTGCATGACGGGCGACATCTTCGGTTCAATGCGTTGTGACTGCGGTGACCAGTTGCACAAGTCGATGGAGCTTATCGAGAAAGAGGGCAAAGGACTCATCGTCTATCTTAACCAGGAGGGACGCGGCATCGGGCTGATGAACAAGATTGCCGCCTACAAGTTGCAGGAGGAAGGATACGACACGGTAGACGCGAATATCCATCTCGGTTTCGACCCTGACGAGCGCGACTATGGAGTGGGGGCGCAGATTCTCCGTGAGCTTGGTGTCGGGAAAATCCGCCTGCTGACCAATAATCCCGTAAAGCGTGTGGGATTGGAGGGATACGGACTTGAGATTGTAGAGAATGTGCCTATCGAAATCACTCCCAACGAATATAACGAGCGTTATCTGCACACCAAGCAGGAACGCATGGGGCATACTCTCCACTTCAATAAATAATACAAAACCCGAGACCTCTGCGGTCTCCAATAAAAATCTTGACAAATGGAAAATAATCTGTATTCACGCGACTATTCGTACAGTCACTCCTATGATGTGACAGCTGCGTTCTCCGTACTGATGAAGAACGTGTATGTGTGGATGACAATGGCACTTGCCGTAACCGGACTGACAGCCTATTATGTAGCCACAAGCCCGGAACTGCTGTATGCCGTGCTCTCCACCAAGTTCATGCTTTGGGGACTGCTCATTGCAGAACTTGCCATAGTGATGATTCTCACCTCGTGCATCCGCAAGCTCTCCTTCCCTGTCGCAGCCCTCATGATGGCTGCCTATTCCGTTTTGACAGGTGTGTCCCTGTCCGTCATCTTCATTGCATATACGCTCACCTCGATAGCCTCCACCTTTTTCATTACGGCGGGGACATTCGCGGCAATGGCTGTAGTCGGCTACACCACGAACAAGGACTTGACAAAATTCGGAGGCATTCTCTTTATGGCACTCATCGGGCTTGTCATAGCCGTAGTGGTGAACATGTTCCTTGCCAGCACCATGATGGACTACATCATATCGGGATTCGGTGTGCTCCTGTTCACCGGACTGACGGCTTACGATGCCAACAAGATAAAGGCGATGCTGATGCAATGCGACACAGTGGACGGAAACAGCCAGAAAATGGCTCTGTTAGGCTCCCTGACATTGTATCTCGATTTCATCAACCTGTTCCTGTATCTGCTCCGCTTTCTCGGGAACAGAAAATGACAAGCCGGGCATATCCTGTTCAATATCGACAATAAAGAAAACAATAACAAAGTCCGTACCCCTTGCCATAAGGACTTGGGAATCCCTGATGCCAGCGGCGCGACGGGATTTGGGAAATAAAGAAGTATGGAAAATTTATCAGACCGTCTTAACAGACTATCGCCTTCTGCCACACTTGCCATGTCGCAGAAAAGTGGTGAACTGAAGGCACAAGGTGTAGATGTAATCAATCTTAGTGTGGGTGAACCTGACTTCAACACTCCCGACCACATCAAGGAAGCAGCAAAGAAAGCTGTGGACGAGAACTTCTCTCGCTACAGTCCTGTGCCTGGCTATCCGGAACTGAAGAATGCGATTGTGGCAAAGCTGAAGAATGAGAACGGACTCGACTACAAGCCTTCTCAGATTCTCTGCTCAAACGGAGCGAAGCAGTCGGTGTGCAATGCCATCATGGCATTGGTGAACGCAGGCGACGAGGTGATCATTCCCGCGCCGTATTGGGTGAGCTATCCGCAGATGGTGAAGCTTGCCGAGGGTGAGCCTGTGTATATCGAGGCTACCATCGAGCAGGATTTCAAGATTACTCCTGAGCAGCTTGAGGCTGCCATTACCGACAAGACAAGGGCAATCATCCTCTGCTCGCCTTCAAACCCTACAGGTTCCGTCTACAGCAAGGCTGAGCTTGAGGCATTGAAGAACGTGCTTCTCAAGCATGAGCGTGTCATTGTCATTGCCGATGAAATCTATGAGCACATCAATTATGTGGGCAAACATGCGTCGATGGCTGAGTTCGAGGACATAAAAGACAGAGTTGTCATCATCAACGGTGTGAGCAAGGCATACGCGATGACAGGATGGCGCATAGGCTTCATCGCCGCTCCTGAATGGATTGTGAAGGGCTGCAACAAGTTGCAGGGACAGTACACAAGCGGACCGTGCTCAGTGAGCCAGAAGGCTGCCGAGGCGGCTTACACAGGCAGCCAGCAGTGTGTGGAGGACATGCGCAAGGCTTTTGAGCGCAGAAAGAACCTGATTGTGGAGCTTGCAAAAGACATTCCGGGCTTGGAGGTAAATGACCCTCAGGGCGCGTTCTATCTTTTCCCTAAGTGCTCTGCCTATTTCGGGAAGAAGGATGGTGAGCGCGTCATCAACAACTCTACCGACTTTGCCATGTATCTGCTTGAGGTTGGTCATGTGGCAACAGTAGGCGGTGATGCTTTCGGAAGTCCTGAGTGCTTCCGTATGAGCTATGCCACAAGCGATGAGAACATCACAGAGGCTATGAAGCGTATCAAGGATGCTCTCGCAAGACTGAAATAACCCGGACATGACACTTTATTCCGGACAATCTTTCCCGGATAGAGTGGTGTCTGCCATGCGGAAGTGCAAGGATGCGGATATTGCCGGAGGTAATGTCTTGACATCCTCGCACTTCCGCTTTTTTTTGACAAGGAACGACAAGCTTTGATTATTACGACTCATGGATTTATTCAGTGATACTCCTCCGTCACTTCGTGACACCCTCCATCGCAAGCTCTCCCCTCCAATTGCTCCTAACTTAGGGGAGGAACTATATGCATTGTAAATCAATATGTTAGTATCGCTACGAGCACGGTAACTTGGTTCCTCCCCTAAGTTAGGGGAGGTGTCACGAAGTGACGGAGGAGTCTGCCAAACGTAATAATACAATACTGTCAAAAATACAATAAAACATTAGAATATCTGACAATTTGATATGTTAAAACCAACCTCCGTAGAATCGCCTCAAAATGAACCGCACCTTGCCTCGGTTGCAAAAACGCGATTCTACGGAGGGTTTCAAACCTCAAAAACAAAGAAGATAAATAGAACAATCTGACCGACTAAAAGACATAGAAATTCAACCCCAAACACACCTTTTATCCCCAAAAGTGCCCAAAAACCCAAAATTACAAGGTGCTGAAAATTTATTTCCAAGGCACACTGATTTTTTTCGCA
>JAMPEL010000091.1 GCA_023665185.1 Roseburia sp. | reverse complement strand
TCGCGTTTTTGCAACCGAGGTTGAGTCCGGTTCATTTTGAGGCGATTCTACGGAGTTTGGTTTTAACATATCAAATTGTCAGATATTATGATGCTTTGCTGATGTTTTTGACAGACTCCTCCATCGCAAAGCGACACCTCCTCTAACTTAGGGGTGGAGCCTGGTTATTGTTTTTATATGGGAGATAACTATCTGATTAACAAGGTATATAGTGTTTCTTCTAAGTTAGGGAAGGTGCCACGAAGTGACGGAAGAGTCTGTCAGAATACACCAAAAACACGCTTGCAAAATGTCGGGAAGTTAGTCGGTCCATCCGCAAAACATTGCCTGTATCAAGACTCAACTCTATTTTACTGTCATTTGTATAGCCTGGTTTCATGATAAACGGCTTAACGGTTATTCCCGACGGAGGCTGGTATCCACACCGCTCCGTACCTGTCTTATTCCCGCTTTAACTGCTTTAACCTGTCATTTGAGGCTTTTCATGAAAAAACTTATTCCTTTTACTTTGATTTCAAAATAAAAACTGTAATTTTGGAGCTGATAAACATAACTAATACTTTGGAATAAATATGGCGGTATGTAATTTCTTTGCTGTTGATTTGGGAGCCACAAGCGGACGTACTATTCTCGGTAGCATTGTGGACGGCAGACTTGAACAGCGTGAACTGACAAGATTCCCTAATCACATAATAGAGACAGGAGGGCATTTCTTCTGGGACATTTATGCTCTGTATGCTGAGATTGTTCGGGGGCTGAAGGTGGTGGCAGACGAGCACATTGAAATTCAGTCTGTGGGAATAGACACATGGGGTGTCGATTTTGTGATGATAGGCAAGGACGGAGGCATATTGCGCAATCCGTATTGCTATCGCGACCCTCATACGGAAGGCGCGATGGAGGAATATTTCAAGCTTGTGCCGAAGGAAAAGGTTTATGAGAAGACCGGCATACAGTTTATGAACTTCAACTCGTTATTCCAGTTGGCGACCTTGCGCCGCAATGGAGATTCTGCGCTGGAGGCTGCGGACAAGATTCTGTTCGTGCCCGATGCGCTGATGTATATGCTGACAGGCGAGGCCGTGTGTGAGTATACGATACTCTCCACCAGTCAGTTGCTTGATCCTCGCACAAAGCGCATTGATGCGGAGCTGCTCGATGTGATAGGCTTGAAAGAAAGCCAGTTCGGACGTTATGTGAATCCGAGTGACAAGGTGGGAGTGCTGAGCGAGGAAGTGCGCAGGCAGACAGGTTTGGGCGCGGTGCCTGTGGTGGCTGTAGCCGGACACGACACCGGGGCGGCTGTGGCTGCTGTTCCTGCCCAAAACGAACGTTTTGCCTATTTGAGCTGCGGCACATGGTCGTTGCTTGGAATCGAGACGAAGGATGCTATTATAAGTAAGGAGAGTTTTGCCTATAACTTTACCAACGAGGGAGGCATCTGCGGCACCACTCGTTTTCTGAAAAACATCTGCGGAATGTGGCTGCTGGAGCGTTGCCGAAAGGAATGGACTGACGCGCCGAAGGATGTCAATGTCATCAACGACGAGAGTCTGGAAGCCGAGCCGTTCCGCTGCTTCATCAATCCCGACTCGCCTTGCTTTGCTAATCCTGTGTCGATGGTGGATGCCATACGCAACTATTGCCGCCAGACGGGGCAGCCTGTGCCGGATGGATATAAGGAGATAGCGCGCTGCATCTTCGAGAGCCTCGCCATGCGCTACCGTCAGGTGCTGGGCTATCTGAAAGACATGTCGCCGTTTGAGATTGAGAAACTTCATGTGATAGGCGGAGGCACATACAACCGCCATCTGATGCAGTTTGCCGCCAACTCGGTCGGCATTCCGGTAGTGTGCGGACCGGTGGAGGGAACGGCCATCGGCAATATCATGCTTCAGGCAAAAGCCGCCGGGCTTGTCGGTGACATGTTTGAGATGAGGAAAATCATAGCCTCTTCCATCGAGCTGAAGACTTATCTCCCGCAGGACAAGGAGGCTTGGGACGCGGCATACGAGAAATATCTTGCCGTGAGCCGCACGGACATTTGATGACAGAAATATTATTAACTATAAAAATAAATCAGAAATGAAAGAAGAACTTATCAAGAAGGCTTACGAGGTGGCAAAAGAGCGTTATGCTGCCATTGGTATTGACACAGAAGAGGCTATTGCAAAGCTTCAGAACATACAGCTCAGCTTGCACTGCTGGCAGGCTGACGATGTGGCAGGATTTGAGAATCAGGGCGGAGACCTTACAGGTGGTATTCAGGCTACTGGAAACTATCCGGGAAAGGCGCGCAATATAGATGAGCTGCGTCAGGATGTGCTCAAGGCTGCGTCTATGATTCCGGGCAACCACCGTCTGAACCTTCATGAGATATATGGCGACTTCAAGGGCGAGGTTGTTGATCGCGACCAAGTGGAGCCGAAGCATTTCCAGAGCTGGATTGACTGGGCTAAGGAGAACAATATGAAGCTTGACTTCAACTCTACATCTTTCTCGCATCCTAAGAGCGGAAACCTGTCGCTCTCGAATCCTGACGAGGGTATCCGCAAGTTCTGGATTGAGCATACAAAGCGTTGCCGCGCTGTGGCTGAGGCTATGGGTAAGGCACAGGGCGATCCTTGTATCATGAACCTTTGGGTACACGACGGAAGCAAGGACATCACAGTGAACCGCAAGCTCTACCGTGAGTTGCTCAAGGACTCTCTCGACCAGATATTTGAGGTGAAGTATGAGAACATGAAGGATTGTGTGGAGTCTAAGGTGTTTGGTATCGGGCTTGAAAGCTACACTGTTGGCTCTAATGACTTCTATATCGGATATGCGGCAAGCCGTGGCAAGATTGTCACTCTTGACACTGGCCACTTCCACCCGACTGAGAGTGTGGCTGACAAGTTGTCTTCACTGTTGCTCTATACTCCGGAAGTGATGCTCCATGTAAGCCGTCCGGTACGCTGGGACTCTGACCACGTGACAATCATGAACGATGACACTCTCGACCTTTGTAAGGAGATTGTGCGTTGTGACGCGCTTGACAAGGTACATATCGGACTTGACTACTTCGACGCTTCCATCAACCGTATCGGTGCGTATGTAATCGGTAGCCGTGCCACTCAGAAGTGTATGCTGCACGCTCTGCTTGAACCGTTGAAGACATTGCGTGAGTATGAGCTTAACGGACAGGGATTCGAGCGTCTCGCATTGCTTGAGGAATGCAAGTCGTTGCCGTGGGGCGCGGTATGGGATGAGTTCTGCTTGCGCAACAATGTGCCTGTCGGCGAGAGCTTCATCAAGGAAGTAGAGAAATACGAGGCTGAGGTAACATCTAAACGATAAGGCTTTGCAGCTGGTAAGCAGGCGGGTGGACAAGTAAGCGGTTGCGGCAGGAAACGGATTTTTCCGATGCGGCCGGTTTGTCCGCTCGCCGGCTTGTCAGTCGGGCAAATAAGGAAAATATGGAAATTGTAATAGGACTGTTGATAATAGCGGTGGGCGCGTTCTGCCAGTCGAGCTGCTATGTCCCGATAAATAAAATAAAGGAATGGAGCTGGGAATCCTATTGGATTGTGCAGGGTGTGTTTGCCTGGCTCGTGCTGCCGTTGTTTGGTGCCATGCTGGCAGTTCCGGAAGGACACTGCTTTTTTGAGCTGTTTGCAGGTGGTTCGTCATTCAATATATGGATGACCATGCTGTTTGGTGTGCTGTGGGGAGTCGGCGGATTGACATTCGGACTGTCCATGCGCTATCTGGGTGTGGCTCTTGGCCAGTCTATAGCCCTCGGAACCTGTGCGGGACTGGGAACGATAATGGGACCGGTACTGCTCAATGCCTTTTTCCCGGAGCAGGACGCATTGTCGTCACTGACTTTTGCTGTAGTGCTTGGAGTGGTTGTCACATTGCTTGGTATTGCCGTTATTGGTGTGGCTGGCTCAATGAAGGCAGCGTCGCTTTCGGAGGAGGAGAAGAAGGTTGCGGTCAAGGATTTCAATTTCCCGAAGGGACTTGCCATCGCGTTGCTCGCCGGATTCATGAGCGGCTGCTTCAATGTGGGACTGGAATTTGGAAAGGACATCAACTTCGGAGAGCTTACCCCCGATATGTATAAGACACTGCCTGCCACATTCCTTGTGACGCTGGGCGGTTTTCTGACAAATGCCGTGTATTGTTTTTGCCAGAACAGCAAGAACGGTACATGGGGCGATTACAAGAAGGCAAATGTATGGGGCAATAATTTGCTGTTCTGTGCTTTGGCGGGCGCGCTTTGGTACAGCCAGTTCTTCGGGCTGTCGCTAGGAAAGGGATTCCTTACGGAGTCGCAGACACTTATGACGCTTTCTTTCTGTATTCTAATGGCTCTCAATGTGGTGTTCTCCAATGTTTGGGGCATCATCTTGAATGAGTGGAAGGGATGTTCGCGCAAGACTGTAGCGGTGCTTGTGATCGGAATCATCATACTTATCATCAGCTCTTTCTTGCCGCAAATGTTGTAACGGAATGGGCAAATGAGCTGAATTTGAAATAATAACTAAAAATGTAAAATACAAAAGGCGGGGCTGAGGCTGCTGTGGCATGGAGGTCGGCAAAAGACTGTCCGCCGGCATGATGACCCGTCGGTAAAACAATATCTATGACTTCAATTCTTGAAAATCGTCCGGCTTTGGCAAAAGCCGTGAATCAGGTGGCTGAGGCTGCCGGCTATTTGTGGCAGAAAGGTTGGGCTGAGCGTAATGGTGGTAACATTACGGTGAATATAACGGAATATGTGGATGAGGAGATAAAGGCAATGCCTGCCATAAGCGATGTGATGCCTATCGGCACTACGCTGCCTCATCTCAAGGGGTGCTATTTCTATTGCAAAGGTACTCAGATGCGTATGCGCGATTTGGCGCGTTGGCCGATGGACAATGGAAGCATCATAAGGATACTCGATGATTGTGCGTCGTATGTGATTATTGCGGACAAACCGGTGAAGCCTACATCTGAGCTTCCTTCGCATTTGTCTGTACATAATTATCTGCTGGCAAAGGGATCGCCTTACCGCGCTTCCTTGCACACCCATCCGATAGAGCTTGTCGCGCTTACTCATAACAAGAAATTTATGGAGAAAGATGTGGCGACAAAGATTCTTTGGAGCATGATTCCTGAAACGAAAGCGTTTTGTCCGCGCGGACTTGGTATGGTGCCATATATGATGCCAAGCAGTGTGGAACTTGCTGATGCTACAATAAAGGCTATCGATGATGACTATGATGTGGTGATGTGGGAAAAGCATGGAGTCTTTGCGGTTGATACTGATATTATGTCCGCATTTGACCAGGTTGATGTGCTGAACAAGTCGGCTCTTATCTACATTGCCGCTAAAAATATGGGGTTTGTGCCGGACGGTATGACAGAGGAGCAAATGAAGGAACTTTCTGACACTTTCGGGCTACCGAAATAGTACGGTGCGTTTTTTTGAAAAAATACCTCAAAAATTACCCCCCCGTTTGTAAATTTCTGTTAAAAATAGGACTAAGCGGGCAAAAAAAGCAAATAAGTGGTAGATTTTTATGCCTAAATGTATTGTGGTATTAGAATAATGCCTATATTTGTAACGCAATTCAGAAATGAGGTTGCTTAAAGAGTCCCAAACAAAGTTGCTCCGGAAAAAATCCATCGGGGATGACTCCGAAAAAGGATGGGTGCAATAAGAGATTCTTTAATGAATATCGAAATGAATATTCATACATATATTATGCTAATGGACATTAGTTCTCATTAATTTGTCCCAAACAAATGTGAGAACGAAACGGGTTGAGAAACTCAGGTCCTTCCCCCAATAGAAATATTAACATTTCACCTGGCTACCCTTACTCTGTGAAGAGTGAGGGTAGATTTTTTTTGCTTGTCTATTTAATTTGTGGATTGCTTTCAGGGGGACAGTCTGAATAAAAAAAATGTTCGATTGCCGACCTGTGTGATTTTTTCCTTATCTTTGTACTGATGTCCGAATCTACTATATGTATATAGAATACGGCCTTAAATGAAATACAATACAATTAAATGATAATCAGAATGAAGAATGCCAAAAAACTTTTTGTAGCATGGTTGGTGACGGCAGGAATCCTACCAGTGTCAGGCCAGCAGTGGATAACGGTTGAGCCGGAGGCGCGTCCTTATACGCGTTGGTGGTGGCTGGGAAGTGCTGTCGATGAGCAAAACCTTACTTATAACCTGACAGAATATGCGAAAGCTGGAATTGGCGGTGTGGAGATAACTCCTATTTATGGAGTGCAGGAGAATGACAAGAATGATATTCCGTATTTGTCGCCAAAGTGGATGAGGATGTTGCAGCATGTGGAGACCGTAGGGGGTGAAGTCGGAATAGAGACGAATATGGCAACTGGTACCGGATGGCCTTTTGGCGGTCCGCTTGTTCCTGTAGACGAAGGAGCTGCAAAGGCTATATTCAAGGATTATGAGGTGAAGGGCGGAACGAATGAGCTGCTTGACATTTCTGTGTTTGAGCCAAAGCAAAAAGATGTGGCAAGATTGTCTTGCGTGATGGCATACGATTTGAAAGAGACCGGTGAGGGAGACTATCTCTATAAAAGGATTCTTGATTTGACAAGTCTGGTGGTGAGCACTCCTGCTGCGTCTGGAGTGAAGAATGAGATAAACCTGAAGCAGTTGCCGAAAGGCGATTGGCGCATTGTCGCACTTTATTGCGGTCGTACCCGGCAACAAGTGAAGCGTGCGGCTCCTGGTGGAGAAGGACTGGTCATCGACCATTTTGACAGAAAATCGGTAGAGCATTATTTGCAGCGTTTCGACACAGCCTTTGTCAATCAGGGAGTCAAGCCGCCTCATACTTTCTTTAATGACTCGTATGAGGTTTATGGGGCAGACTGGACACCGCTCTTGCTTGAGGAGTTTGAGAAGCGCAGAGGATATAAATTGCAGGACTTTTTTCCGGATTTTATGCGTGTGGAGGCTCAACAGACAGATGTGAGCCGCCGTATAGTCAGCGACTACCGACAGACAATGGGTGAATTGCTTTATGAGAACTTTACCACGCAGTGGACAGACTGGGCACATAAGCATGGTTCTGTTACACGCAATCAGGCACACGGAAGTCCCGCCAATCTGATTGATATTTATGCGGAAGTGGACATTCCGGAATGTGAGGGCTTTGGATTGAGTGATTTCGGAATAAAGGGATTGCGAAGTGATACGGCATATACACGCAAGAATTTCTCGGACATCTCCATGTTGAAGTATGCTTCCTCCGGAGCGCATATCTCAGGAAAGAAATACACCTCGTCTGAGACATTCACATGGCTTACAGAGCATTTCCGCACATCCTTGTCGCAATGCAAGCCGGATATAGACTTGATGTTTCTTTCCGGTATAAATCATGTGTTTTTTCACGGTTCATGTTATTCTCCGCGTGAGGCTGAATGGCCGGGGTGGAGGTTCTATGCTTCGGTTGACATGACTCCGAACAATAGTATCTGGCGGGATTTGCCGGCATTTACGAAATATATTGAGCGTTGTCAGTCTTTCTTGCAATGGGGAGAACCGGACAATGATTTCTTGGTCTATCTACCTTATTATGACATGATATATGAACAGCCGGACCGGATTGTTCTGTTCGATATTCATTCGATGGAGAAGCGTGCTCCGAAATTTATTAAAACGATACAGCATATTGTTGCTTCGGGATATGATGTGGATTATATCTCTGATAAATATATAGAGAAGACGCGGGTGAGCGACGGGCATCTGACAACCACAGGCAAGAATGCTTATTCTGCCATTGTGATACCTGATGTGCAGTTTATGCCAGTTGAGACATTGAGGCGGGTTCTGGCTCTTGCTTATGAAGGCGCAAAGGTCATATTTGTGGCTTCGTGTCCGCAGGGTGTTCCCGGATACGGACTTTTGAAAGAGCGGCAGGCGGAATTTGATGCAGTAATGAAGGAGTTGTCCGCAACTGTCAAGATTGACTTCTCTGAAGGATGTGTGTCACCGTATGGAAAAGGCACTGTGATTTGTTCGCCAAACTATACGGACGGATTGTCATACGCTGCAAAGAAAGAGATAATGCGCGAGCAAGGATTGTCATGTATCAGAAGATCAAATTCTGATGGTTATCATTATTTCATTTCTAATTTGCAGGACAGGGATTTTGATGGTTATGTGACATTGAGCATTGGTGCGAAAGATGCGGCTCTTTATAATCCGATGACAGGAGAAATAGGACGTGCTGGAATACAGCTTGATGGAGACAATGCGAAAGTGCGTTTGCAGCTGGCTTCCGGAGAGTCCGTCATACTTCGTACATTCAATGACGCTTCTGCTGATAAGATTATGCAGGAATGTGGTGAGAATGGTATGTTGCCGGAACATGTTTACTATACTGCGGACGAGAAGAATGCGGTTGTTCTCACCGGATGGACTTTGAGCTTTGTCGAGAGCGCGCCGAAAGTGGAGGCAGGGCAATTTGTGATGGAACATCCTAAATCGTGGACTGAACTTGGCGATTCTGTTTGCGATGTGACAATGGGAACCGGAGTATATACGACGACTTTTAGTCTCAAGGACATTTCTTCCGGATATATTTTGGATTTGGGAGATGTTCGTGAGTCTGCCCGTGTGCGTATAAATGGGCAGGACTGTGGTGTGTTGTTTGCCGTGCCATTCAGAATGGATGTCAGCAGGTTTTTGAAGAGAGGCGAGAACACGCTGGAAGTGGAAGTGACCAATCTGCCTGCAAACCGTATAGCTAAACTTGACCGTGACGGTGTGCAATGGCGTAAGTTCAAGGAAATAAATGTCGTAGACCTGAATTATAAGAAAAATAATTATGCCGGATGGGCGCCTGTTCCATCTGGTTTGAACTCAGATGTCCGGCTGATGCCTCGGAAATCATTATGAAATAGTATTATATCATATTAGATTCAGAATATGTTTGGAAAAAGCATACTAATATTATCTTGTGCGTGGCTTTTGAATGCAACAAAAATAGCCGCGCAGCAGAATGATGCGGAAGTGATTGGCGCATGGGCGGAAACCCCGCCAATGGGTTGGAATTCTTGGGATTGTTACGGCCCGACAGTAGTAGAAAAAGAAGTGAAGCAGAATGCAGATTATATGGCAGAGCATCTGCTTAAATATGGCTGGGAATATGTGGTGGTAGATATTCGTTGGTTTGTGGAGAATGACAAGGCTGGAGGTTATAACCAGACGAACCCCATTTATGATATTGATGAGTATGGACGCTATATTCCGGCAGAAAACCGTTTCCCGTCTGCTGCCAATGGGGTTGGGTTTAAGGCACTGGCCGACTATTGTCATGACAAAGGATTGAAGTTCGGCATACATATCATGCGGGGACTGCCCAAGCTTGCAGCAACAAAAAAATGTCCGGTTTTTGGGACTGAAGGCATTACTTGCGATCAGATTTGCAACAATGATTCGGCATGTACTTGGTTGCGTGACAATTATAAGGTAGACTATCGGAAGAAAGGGGCGCAGGAATATTATAATTCAATCTTCAACCTTTATGCCTCATGGGGAGTTGATTATGTGAAAGTTGATGATATAGCCCGTCCTTATCATACAGCGGAGATTGAGATGATTCATAAGGCAATCATGCAGTGCGGACGTCCTATGGTGCTGAGTCTTTCACCGGGTGAGACCCCATTGGATAAGATTGACCATCTGCGGCAGAATGCCAATTTGTGGAGGACTGTCGATGATTTTTGGGACAACTGGAGTCAGTTGAACTATCAGTTTGGTATATGTGCCAAATGGGCACCTTATATTCAGGAGGGACATTGGCCTGATGCCGATATGTTGCCGCTGGGACGTCTGAGCATACGTGGAGAGCGCGGTAGCGAACGCTGGACGAACTTCACGGAAGACGAGCAATATACGCTGATGAACTTGTGGACAATATTCAAGTCGCCGTTAATGTTTGGAGGCGAATTGACGAGAAATGACAATTTCACAAACTCGTTGCTGACAAATGAGGATGTGCTGTACATGCACCATTATTCAAAGAACAACCGTCAGGTGTCGAATGATTACAATCATATAGTGTGGGCAGCCGATGCTCCTGAAGGACAAGATAAATATGTGGCATTGTTCAATACCGGAGGAAATGAGGACGTCAATGAGAAAGCCGCTTTATACAGGAGCGGAACTATATCCTATCTTACTACTGGATATTCCACAGATGTATCCGTGGACATTCCTGAAGGTTCGACACAGTTGTTGCTGGTGGTTACAGACGGAGGGGACGGTTATGACAGTGACCATGCCGATTGGATAAATCCAACGCTTGTAATGGAAGACGGAAGTGCCATACAGCTGACAACGCTTACCCCTACAAGAAAAACATGTGGATGGGGAAATGTGCAGATAAACAAGAACCTGAATGGTGGTACATTGTCCATCAACAACAAGAAATATACGAATGGTATTGCCACTCATGCCAATTCCCAGCTGCTGTATAACCTGCCGAAAGGAGTCGTGAGGTTCACCGCACTTGCCGGAATCGACAATACAGGAACGGATCAAGGTTCAAAGTCGTCTGTCGAGTTCCTTGTATTCAATTATGATGCTGCCATGATTAATCAAACCACAGATGCCAATGCCGGCAGCAAGACGATTAAGGCTGACCCTTCAAGAAGTGTTGCAAGAAGCGGATTTATCAGCAAGAGCACCAATAATGCGGTTGAGATGGAAGCCGATATTGCCGGAGCTGAAAAGCTGTATCTTCTGGTCTCAAATGGTGGGGACAACTTGAATTATGACCATGCCGACTGGGGCAATCCTGTGCTTGTGGATGCAGAAGGCAATGAGACTTCGCTGACTACCATTAATTGGGACGCAAACCCAATTAATGGCTGGTACACTCCGAAGAAGAATACGAACAATGACGGGAATACGATGAAAATCAACGGAGTGACATATAAGAAAGGATTTGGTGTGAATGCGCCTTCACTTCTGACATTTACCCTTCCCGAAAACCATCAGTTCGTCAAGTTTAAGGCGACAGTCGGTTATGACGATGATGTGATTTCAGCCCCAAGCGGAGTGACAATGGAGTTCTTTGTGTACACCTCAAATCCTGCGTCGGAAACGGCTGAGAATGTAGTGCTTGATTTGACTGCGCTTGGTTTTGAAACTGGTTATGCTTGTAAGATAACGGATATGTGGACAGGTAAAGAACTCGGCACGTACCAAAATTCCGAGTTCGCTCCATTGCTTCGCAGCCATGCCAGTGGATTGTACAGAATCACTCCTGTTGGCGGAGGCGGTATCCCTGATGCTATTGATGCTCCAGTGGTGAATCCGGAGTCAAAAGGCAGTTCTAATGATACGATATATAACCTCAGTGGCCAGCGTTTGCGCAAGCCGCGAAAAGGGGTGAATATTGTCGGCGGAAAAAAGGTGGTTGTAAAATGAACTGCTGTTTGATTCTCCGGTAAGAATTATTTCGTATTTTAATTTTGGAAAAGCCCGTATGTGCATGAAAGTGTACATACGGGCTTTTTGTATGGTGTATGGGCTGATTTCGATTCTTCATCGTAGTACGATTTCATATAATCCACAGTGGCAGATTTGCTTCTTTGCTGCAATACACCTGCAACAACCAGATGATTAGAATATCATCTGGAATATATTCTTTTTTATAGATGAGCAATTGATACTCAATGAATAGAATTATAAACAGCCTTTATGAGGTTGGCTATCGGAAGAAGTAAACAATCCTACGGAATATTTGGAGAAACCACCAACTCCAAATAGTATAAGTGGACTTATTAAGTAAGTCGTAAAAATTAATTTATACTAAGCCGCATGGGCAAAATTGATA
>JAMPEL010000090.1 GCA_023665185.1 Roseburia sp. | reverse complement strand
TTGCGCAAAAAATCAGTGTGCCTTGGAAATAAATTTTCAGCACCTTGTAATTTTGGGTTTTGTTGGGCTTTTGGGTGGGAAAGGTGTGTTTTGGGTTGATTTTCTATGTCTTTTAGTCGTGCGGATTGTTCTATTTGTCTTCTCGGTTTTCGAGGCTCAAAACCCTCCGTAGAATCGCGTTTTTGAGAGCGAGGCAAGTCGCGGTTCATTTTGAGGCGATTCTACGGAGGTGGGGTTTAACATATCAGATTGTCAGAAAATTCAATATTTTGCTAATATCTTTGACAGACTCCTCCGTCACTTCGTGACACCTCCCCTAACTTAGGGGAGGAGCCTGGTTATCGAGTTAGTTGAGAGACTAACGTGTTGATTGACAAGGTATATAGCTCCTCCTCTAAGTTAGAGGAGGTGTCGCTTTGCGACGGAGGAGTCTGTCAGAACCCATCAAAAATATCTGTAAAATCATTTTTACAAATAGTCAGGAAGTTTGTCAAATATACGTCCGCAAAATATACCTGCATCAAAACCTGACTTTGCTATAAATGAGATAAATCACTTGAAATGTCGGGTGAGTCATATATTTTTCTTCAGTAGACACAGAGAATGAACTTTGAGGTTACAAGATGCTTTTTCGGGAATATCGTTTATCCTAATATTATGTCCTTTACTTGTCCAACAATCAATTTCATCTTGTAACCTCATGTTTATTCAGAATCGATTTAAGCGAGTTGTGTTAATGCGTGAGGCTCCGCTACACTCTACCTTGATGTCATCTGTCGTGCCGGCAATGGAAAATACGGAGGCTCCGCTGTTGGTTGCACGAATCATTTTACAGTCTACATCCAGATTCAATGTAGGCGCGCCGGAACTGCCGATAACCATCTCTCCACCGGTAAAACCGAGATCCAGCTTTCCGGCACCGGACACATTTATTTTCGCCTTTTCCGCAGCGGCTTCCATTTTTACTGCGGATGCGCCATTTACTGTAGACTTTATGTTGCGGGCTTTCAATTCCAGATGAAACTTCGATGCACCGGTGCAATCGAGCGAAAGGTCATCCGTAGTCTCTATATACTTGATGTTTGAATTTGACGCGCCGTTACAGGAAGCGGATACAATGCCTTTGCTTTTCACACTGCCTACATTCATTACTGCCGCTCCTGACACGGCGGAGCTGAAGGCATGGCAGTCCAAATCTCCGAGCTGCACTTTGGATGCGCCGTACACATACACACTGAATTTGTCCTGCACACTTATATTGCCGGAGCTAAAGACTGCAACTCCCGTACATTTCAAGTTTGTGAGCACGGGACTCACCACCTCTACGCATACGTCCAGTGAATCCTTACTGGAGAAGCTGCTCTTTTTGTCATTCTGGAGCTTGAGCACCAATGTGTTGCCATCCACACTCAGCTCCAGGCGGTCGGCATACTTTTCTTCTGCTTTCACTCTGACACTATACTGATTGCCTTGTGTATATTTGACATACAAATTGGTGGCACTGATTGCCGTAAAGTCCTTAGCGTCGAATGTCCACTCTACTTTGCGCGCGTTTGCTGCGAGCGTGATGAATGCCACGCATACCAGCGATAAGATTGTTCTCATACTTGTCCGTTATTTTTCAGTTATTTCTTTTTATACTTGATGATAATTGTCACCACATTATTACGCTTGTTTATTGTCATATAATTAAGCGAGTAGATGCGTATCTCGTTGTCATTTTCCTGAGTGATGGTAACAGTCGTGGTCTTACCGTCCGTCTGTGTCACCACACTGCCGTTCTGTTTCTCTTTCTCGAAGGCGGTATTTATGGCAGAACACCCATGAAAGCTGTTCAACTTCAATACCTTCACCACCTTATTTACTTTGTGTGTCTTCGGATTCCGCTCCACAACGGAAGTGAATGTAGAGGTTCCTGCTGAGGAAAAATTGTCTACAGCCTCGTCTATTTTGTTCTGTGCGGTACACTTCAGCATGATGCCCCAGAACATAAGTGTCAATACAGTCCATAGTCTCATATCATATTCTTTTTAATTATTTGCTACTCTTATGCAACAGGAGTCCGCACGGCTCCAGATTGTGAGAACGGAGTTTCTCGCCATACATCCTGCCTGTTTCATTCTTCCAATATGCACCTGATTCTTTCCCGCTCGGATTCATCGGCAATTCCATTCAGCACAGCCTGTTCCGCCATTCTGATTCTTTTGCCTGTCATCATTTCTTTTTCTATCTCGTCCGCATGGGAAAGCACACTCTCTATATCTGACTGTATTTTCTTTAGGTTGTCAATGCGTACACCGTTCACAACCATATAGCTTCCACCATACAACCGGGACAATTGCTGTTCCTTATACCAGTCGGACACGACATAAGTTCCAAACACTACGCTTATTGACGCTGCCACTGCTATTGCCCATTTCTTCAGGTTTCGGACACTATGGACGGGACTTTCAGCTTGTACGCACACCAAGTCGGTGTCATCATATACCGAAGCATTGTCATGCCCTATTGCTGCGAAATCAGCAAAGAGGTCTTTGTATTCCAGAAGCGAGTCGGGGATGTCTTCATGAGTGAAGAAATCATATAGCAGACGCTCCTCTTCAAGTGAAGTGTCGCCATCCATAAACAGGTTTACCAGTCTTTCTATCTCTGATATTGAATATTTACAGTCCATATATCCACATTACTTTTTTTCTTTTCCCATACTCACATATCTGTCTCTCACTGTCATTCTTGCCCTGCTCAACACTTTCCGCACAGCCACCTCGGTACTGCCTGTCAGCTCTGCAATCTGCGCCATATCCATTCCTTCCACATGGCGAAGCCTGAGCACAGTCTGCTGCATTCCGGGCAAGGTAGCCACTACGGCCATCATCCGCCCAATCCGTTCGTCTTCTTCCAGAAACGGTGACATGTCGTGAATGTCCACTCCTTCCATATCACAGTCTGGATGTCTGACTCGCAAATGGTCAATACTCAAATTGCGCACAATGACAAAGGCGAGAGTTGTCAGCGGCGGATGTATATCCTCATGCATCTGCCAAAGTCTCAGCAGTGCATCCTGCACCACATCTTCAGCATCTTCTTCATTGCCAAGAATACTCACAGCCTTAGCAATCAATCTGTCACGTAGTTGTCTGACTTCTTTTCTATATTCTTTCTCTGTCATTATAAACGCTTGAAAGGTCTCTTATTTATATAGACGAAAAGAATGCGGTTTTGTGACAGTCTTGTCCTGCTTTTTTTTTCAATACTACAGCTACGGAATATATAAATAAGGTATATGGGAAAACTTAGTGCCTATACAAGTCTTTACTCAAAGTAGCCGGAAAGCCTGTATGTGTTGCGGAGAATGGTCTGTATACAAAAAATGTGCGCAATCCGCAGTGCAACTTGTGTAAGTTGTGCTGTGGATTGCGCACAATATAATTCTTTCGGATGGTCTTATTTCAAGCCGAGTTTAGCCTTCACCTGTGATGTCACGTCAGTGCTGAGTGTCTCGCTGATATAAGGTATGCCTGATGTAACGTCCATGATGTAGACATATCCTCCTGCCACACCCACTTCCTTGATGGCTTTTGTAACCTTGTCGCTTATTTCTCCCATCTTTGTCTGCTGTGCCTGCTGTATCTCCTGCTGGCTTGTCTGGTAATACTGCTGCATACGCTGGTACAGGTCGTTAAGTTCCTGCTGGCGGCGTTGTTTTACAGCATCCGGCATTGTTGCCTGATTCTTCTCGAAATCATCGCTTTTAGTCTGGAGCTCGTCCTGCATACGCTTCAGCTCGTCCTCATACTGCTTGCTGAGAGTCTGAAGATCATTCTGTGCTGCTGTATATTCAGGCATTGACTGGATGATTGTTGCAGAGTTTACGTGTGCGAATTTTTGTGCGAAAAGGCTCACCGGCAATGCCAGAAGAACCATCAAAATAAGTTTTTTCATCTTTATTTGTTTTTAGTAGTTTTACATTCGTGTGATAACAATTGTGCAAACTTACGTATTTTTCGGCAATTGGTCAATATTCCATCCGGAAACTTGATTAGTTTGCATATCCCAGTTTCTGTAGCACCTCGTCACTGATGTCTATTTTTGGCGATGCGTAGATGATGCTGCCGCCCGACGCGCGGTCAAGCACGAGCTGGTAGCCTCTCTGGTCGCATATATCCTTGACTGCATTGTATATCTCGTCCTGAATAGGTGCCATGAGGCTCTGACGCTTCTTGAACAGCTCGCCGTCATTGCCAAAATATTTCTTTTTCAGGTCGCTTGCTTCCTTTTCTTTCGCCATGATGGACTCTTCTGTCTTGCTTTTCTGTGTCTCGGAAAGGAATACTACCTCCGACTGGTATTTTTTGTACATTGTCTCCACTTCCTGCAGGAGTGCTTCCACCTCGCCTTCCCATTTCTTTGATATTTGGTTGAGCTGTTCGTTGGCGCGCTCGTATGCCGGAACGTTTTTCAATATGTATTCCATGTCAACCAGAGCGAACTTTTGTGCGCTGGCACTTGCGAATGAAACTATTGCGACAAGCAGTGTAAAAAAGATACGTTTCATATTTCCTTGTTTTTTAGTTTGACTAATTGATATGTAAACCGTTTGCGGCTGCCGTTGGTTCTCCGGCACAGCAGTTTTTTTGCCCTTTCTGATTTTTGTTGGCGGCGCGATGCCGGGGAATCATCAGAATTCCTGTCCGAGAATGAAGTGGAACTGGCTTCCGCTATACGATTTGACTCCGTTTATCTTGTCGAATCCGTATGCCCAGTCTATACCCATCATACCGACCATCGGGAGGAACAGACGTACACCGAATCCTGCGGAGCGTTTCATGTCGAAAGGATTGAAGTTCTTGACTTCCGACCATGCGTTTCCGCCTTCCATGAAGGCGAGGGCATAGATGTTCGTTGAGCCTTGAAGCATGAGCGGGTAGCGCAGCTCAAGTGCCATGCGTGAGTAGGCATAACCGTATTGGTAGCCCGGAGTGAGCGCGCCGTTGTCGTATCCTCTGAGTCCGATGGTTTCGGAATAGTAGCTTGAAGAATATCCAGACATGCCGTCGCCACCCATGTAGAACGTCTCGAACGGCGATTTCTTGTACTTGTTATAGTGTCCGAGAAATCCGCAGTCGAAGCGTGTCATCAAGACAAAGCATTTTGAGTTGCCTGACAGCGGTGTATAGAATTTTGAGTTGAACTTCCACTTATGGTATTCTATCCAGCGGTATTTCTTTTGCAGGTCTGTCATGTAGCTTGCGTCCTGATAGCTCGACGCAAGGTTCTTGTAGTCTATATTGTCGAAGAGCGAATAAGGCGGTGTCGCGCTTACTGACAATGACACCTGCGAGCCGCGGCGAGGGAATATAGGGTTGTCTATGGATGTGCGCGACAGTGTGAGTGTGAGGTTCACATTGTTGCAGTTTCCGTCTGTAATAAGGAAATACTCCCAGTCTTTGAGCATATATCTGGTATATGCCAGCTGGGCGGACAGACTGAAATTGTTGTCAGGCCAGTTCAGACGCTTGCCCCATCCGATAGAGAGTCCGAACAATTGGATGTATTTGTCCGGGTCGTAATAGGATGAGTAATTATTGTAGTAGCTGTTGTTGTAGTTGCCATAACCGTAGAGCATACTCATCGTACTGTTGTAGTATGAACTGTTATAGTAGTTGCTGCTTATATCTGTCTGTCTTGAATAGAATGCCGATACCGACAACTGGTTCGGACGTTTGCCGCCAAACCACGGGTCGAAGAATGAGATGCTGTACGACTGATAGTAGTCGCCGTTGGTAGAACCGCTTATCTCAAACTCCTGTCCGTCGCCTTGCGGCAGGATTCCACGGCGGTTGCCGTTTTTGCCGAACAGGTTGCGCATGGAGAAGTTGGTGAATTTCAATCCTATTTTTCCAATCACGCCTGTCTGTCCCCATCCAAGCGAGAACTCCACCTGATCGCTTGCCTTAGGAGTAAGTCCGAGGTTGAGGTCCACTGTTCCGTTGTTCGGGTCGGGCACCGGTTTGAAATCGATTTGTTCAGGGTCGAAGTGTCCCATCTGTCCTATTTCCTGATAGGTCATCTTGAAAGCGTCCATGCTGAAAAGGTCGCCCGGCTTCAGTTTCAGCTCTCGGCGGATGACATCCTCATACACACGGGTGTTTCCGTAAATCTTTATCTTGTTGATAGATGCCTGTATTCCTTCGCGGATTCTTATCTCAAGGTCTATGGAGTCTCCGTCCACGTCCACCTCTACAGGCACCACCTCATTAAATACATATCCTTTGTTGTAATAGAAGTTTCCTACGGCGTCATCGTCCTGATTCAGACGTTCTTGTATATGTTTCTGATTGTAGACATCGCCCTTTTTCATTCTGAGCACTAAGTTCAGGGCATCCGTATTATATATGGTGTTTCCCACCCAATTGATGTTGCGGACATAGTATTTCTGTCCCTCGTCAATGTTCAGGTATACATCGACAAGGTTGTTTCCGAGGTCTACAACACTGTCCGTGACAATTTGGGCGTCGCGGAAGCCAAGCTCATTGTATTTCTCAATGACTCTTTCTTTGTCCTCTTCAAATTTCTCCATGATGAACTTCTTCGATTTGAAGAGGCTCTTGAATCCTTTCTCGTTGGTTTTCTTCAACAAACCGCCGGAAAAGAAGTTACCGGTGAATTTCTTTCTTGGGATATTCTCGTTACCGGTTATATATATGCCATTGACCTTTACCTTCTCGTTTTTATTAATCAAGATGTCTACAATCATCTGGTCCTCTTTTGACGGGTCGTCACGCTGGATGATATTGACTTCTGCGTTCTTGAATCCTTTCTCGTCAAAATATTTCTTTATGATGATTTGGGCTTTGTCTATCATATTGGGAGTAAGCTGGTTGCCCTTGATGATTCCTATTTTCTGCTCCAAGTCCTCTTTCTCTCCTTTCTTTACACCCTCTATATTTATTTCCGAGACTCTCGGGCGTATGGAAAGGGCTATCTTGAGATATACTTTTTCATCAACAATGCTGTCTGCCTCTATTCTTACGTTTGAAAAGAGTCCGTGTTTCCAATAGCGTTTTACCGCATCCGTTATTTCATCGCCGGGAAGCATTATTTCCTGACCTACGGAAAGACCGGATATGCCTATGAGAACATAATCCTCATAGTTCTTGATACCTTCAACGGTTATACCGCCAATTTCCACTCTTCTGGTTTGTCCGTAAACCATTGTTGGCTTTTCGTAGACTTCCTGAGCGTTGACTTTTGTCGTAAAGGTCAAAAGCAGGGTAAATAAGAGTAATAACTGTATAGTTCTCATCTATTCTAATGTGCTGCGTTTATTATTAATGAATGGCAGGCATTCACTGGTTTCGTTGTTTTCTTTCCTTGTTTTAGTTGCCGTTATTCTCTGATTATGAGCGTTTCGTATAGGGCTATTCCCGTTCTTTTTTTATTCTTTGCCTGACTGCTTTTTCTCTCCTTCTTCTATCTGCTCTCCTGTTTTCCCGAAGCGTCGTTGGCGGCCCTGATAGTCGTACACAGCCTTGCAAAGTTCCTCTTCGTTGAAGTCAGGCCAGAACAAGTCAGTAAAATAAAGCTCGGTATAGGCGCATTGCCACAACAGGAAGTTGCTTAGTCTTTTTTCTCCTCCTGTACGTATCATCAGTTCCGGGTCCGGCATGAAACTGGTGTTCAGGTACCGGTCTATCATATTTTCCGAGATGTCGGAAGGATTCAGTTCGTTGTTTCTGATTTTTTCCGCTATGTCAGCCATTGCGTGAGTCATTTCCCATTTGGCGGAATAGCTCAGTGCAAGTACCATGCATGTGGAAGTGTTGTTCTTGGTTTTCTCTTCAAGATAAGAGCAAGCCTCCTGTACTATTTCCGGCAGTCTCTTGATGTCGCCGATAACCCGGAAACGTGCATTTTTCTTCATGAACAGTTCTTCCTCCAGATTCTTCAGCAGAAGTGCCATAAGTGCTGCTACCTCATCCGCAGGCCTATTCCAGTTTTCCGTAGAAAAAGTATATAGAGTAAGATATTCTATTCCGAGATTGACAGCCGCTTCCATGATGTCATGAACAGTCTGTGCGCCAGCCTGATGGCCCATTGTCCTTTCCATTCCGCGAACTTTTGCCCATCGTCCGTTTCCATCCATGATTATTGCCACATGGCGAGGCACTTTATTGCGGTCAATCAGTTCTTTATACATTGTAGTTATTGTTTTTAGTTGTTTTGGTAAACTGTGCGGACAATTGAAATGCATTCCTGCCGTGATGTTTCTTCCTGTCCGGAATTATGCCTTCCTGTCCGTGACGCTCAGTCATTGTTGCATTTTCTCAGTTTTGGGAAGAGGTCATAGGATATGTATATCATGGTGAATGAGTACGAATCCTTGTTCTTCAGAAATCCTCCCTGTATGCTGTAAGGATCTGATATTCCGTCCAGCTTGTCGCTCAGGCTGAACCGCATGGTCCAGTCTATGCCTACGTTCCAGCGTTCCTTGAGCTTGTATTTGATGCCTACTCCAAAAGGTATGTTCATCGTAAAGGCACCTTTGGTCTGCGTAAAGCCCAGTCCTGCCTCTATATAAGGTGTCAGCCTTCTTGTTCCTTTATATCCCGCTCCTGTGCCGAATGCCCAGAAACTGATTTCATACTGGCATCCGACATCAATGACCGACTTGTCGAATTTCCATTCCTGTCCTTCTATTTCAGGAAACTTGTTCTGTAAGTTCGTGGCGTCTCCCGATATTTTACCGGACAGGATATTGAATTTCAGCGACATCCGCGGATTGATGTTGTATCTGCCCATCAGACCGCCTCCGAATCCTGTGTTTTTGTACAGTCCCGAATAGTTGGCGTCACCCAGATAGAAGCCTATTCCCGCCATTGCGCCCAGCTCCATCTTGTACTCCAGTTCCTGCGCGCTGCCTGTAAGACAATGGATGAGCCAGATAATTGTTGCCGCCAGAAAGTTCCGGTAAACGCGTATTCCCATCTTCATAATCCTTCCTGTAGCCCGGCTACAATTATTCTGCGGTGTTGTTAATCCGTCCCTGCCATATTTCTCCGCCGTCTCTTACAAGCCATATATTTGTTCCGTCTGTGGCTATACTTGTAGCCACATCTTTCCCTATGACATTCTCCGGCAGCATGATTTTGCTTGTCACCTTTTTCCATGTGATTCCGTTGTCGTTGGAGCGGTATATACATTCGTATGCTGTGGCACTGTCGTCTGCCATGTTCCGTCCGCCAATGGCGAGGAGCATGTCTTTATAGCGCAGGATGCAGAGTCCTTCGAGTTTCGGACATCCGTACTCGTTCTCTTCCGTCACGTTTATGTAATCCCATTTCTGGTTGCTGTTCGGGTCGGACGACGATATTTTATACCATACGGCGGCATGTTGGCTGTCGTTGCCGTTCAGGCCTGCCATAACTACATTTTGCAGTGTGGTGTTGGTCCGTGTGTCGTAAGCCACTGTGGATATGCAGGTTTGCGGCAGCATGTTCAGGTTTACAGCCCCGCTTTCCTTCCATTGCATCATGTCGTCGGTTGCCATAATGGCAATGCCGTCATAAGCGTAGAGACAGTATTTGTCCGCGCCGAGCAGGCTTGCAACCTCTTTTTCCGAGGCCTTTTCCCATGTGGTGCCTTTGCTCTCGCTTGTGGACATGTAGATTTTCCTGTCTGTTCCGAGCGCGTAAAGGCGGTCGTGGAACACTGTGACAGAGTTGTATTCAATGCTTCCGTTGCCGGGGCATACGATTTCTGCGGGCACAGACCATGAGCGTCCTTCGCTGAGTAGCGGTGAGGAAGTCACTGTGGCATACGTTCCGTCAGATGTGAATACATAAAGTCGGTTGTCGAAATACAACAGTTTGTGCGCGCCTGCCACCTGCAAGTCGGAGCCTTCTATTTTTTTCCATACCAAAGAGTCCGCCTCCGTCTCGCTCTTGTTTATCTTCACGCTGTATTGCTTGGTGGAGAATCCGTCTGTTCCAATCACGAGAAAATCGAGGGGCGATGTGAAGTCGATGGAGTCGCTTCCACTGAGCAGGGGCATGAACAGCGAGTCTGTCTCATGCTTGTAGTATACATAGCCATACGAATTGACAGTCGGCACCACCCGGCTTAAATCAGTCCAAACAGGGAGCGAGTCTACAGATATGATGGTGTTTCTCACTTGGTCTATATTGAAATAGACGCTGTTTCCTCCTATTGTGCGGTACACGATGGTGTCCTCTCCGCTGCTGTTCTTTGTGGTGACCGCGCTCTTTATGTCCGCCACGGAGAATGAACTGATGTAGCACTCTGGAGCAGTGGCTATGTCATCGCTTTTGATGCATGAGGAGAAAGCGCACACTGCCAAAAGGAGGGTGGCAAGAAAATAGAATATATTCTTCATTTTGTTATTTCAGATTCAAAAAATTAAAGATATACACCGGATACACAGACATCATTTTCTGCGTCATGCCCATATATTCCTTTGATGCAACAAAATTACGAACAATTTTCTCTACATGGAACTAACGCTCATACTTTTAATGAATTTTATAGCAAAAATCCATACCATTTCATGAAAGAGCCATATAAATGAGTAACTTTGCTCACAAATTTAATAGTAAACAATGGATAAGATAGGTGTATTTTGTTCTTCTTCCGAAAGGATGGAGAGCGTATATTATGAGCAGACAGAACTGCTTGGACGCTGGATGGGCGAGCATGGCAAGACCCTTGTCTACGGCGGCTCACGGTGCGGACTGATGGAGGCGGTGGCTGCCTCTGTAAAGAAGAGCGGCGGAAGAGTGTTCGGAGTCGTGCCCCGCAAGGTGGTGCAGAACGACATGGTAAGCGAGCACATCGACGTGGTGTTCCATGCCGACGATTTGCGCGACCGCAAGCAGTGGCTCATTGACGAGTCCGACATCATGGTTGCCCTCCCCGGAAGTGTGGGGACGCTCGACGAGGCTTTCTCGGCTATGGCTGAGAACACGTTTGGTATGCACTCCAAGAAAATCATATTCTGGAACATCAACGGATTCTGGGACGACCTTTTTCTGATGATAGACAGGATGGAGGGAAAGGGAGTGGTAAACAAGCCTTTCTCTGAGTTCATGCTCCGTGCCGACACTTTGCAGCAAGTAATCGAGTTTATTGATAAATAATGCGTTATGAGAAAGATAATAGGAATAGGCGAGACAATTATGGACATTATCTTCAAGGACGGGCAACCTACGGCTGCCGTTCCCGGAGGGTCTGTGTTTAACGGCATCATTTCGCTTGGACGTCTCGGACAGAATGTGACAATAATCAGCGAGACAGGCAACGACCGTGTGGGAAACCTGATTCTTGAGTTCATGAGGAGCAACGGTGTGAGCACCGACAACGTGAACGTCTATCACGACAGCCGCTCCGCCATCTCGCTGGCATGGCTCAATGAGCGTAACGATGCTGAATACTCTTTCTACAAAGACTATCCTAAGGCGAGGCTCGACATTGCCGAGTGGCCCGAGATAAACAAGGACGACATTGTGATGATGGGTTCTTATTTCGTGCTCAACCCCATTCTGCGCCCTAAAGTGAAGGAGTTTCTTGAATATGCGCGCAGCCACGGGGCACTCATCTATTACGACCTGAATTTCCGCAGCACACACCGTGCCGAGGCTATAAAGCTCTATGCCGACATTCTTGAGAATCTGGAGTATGCCGACATTGTCAGAGGCTCGACCGAGGACCTTGAGAATATGTTCGGCATATCTGATGCCGACAAGGTGTATAAGAAAGAGATTGATTTCTATTGTAAGAACATGCTCTGTACGGATGCCGGAGGCGACATACGCCTCATCACTCCTGCCGTGTCCAAGTCTTATTCGGTAGAGAAAATAGAGACTGTCAGCACTATCGGCGCTGGAGATAACTTTAATGCGGGAATCATCTACGGACTCATCAAGGAGAATGTCGGGCGCGATGACATTGCCTCGATAACTGCCGCCAAGTGGGACAGGATTGTCAGTTACGGATGTGCCTTTGCGGCAGAAGTGTGCCGCAGTTTCCACAACTCAATATCTCCTGAGTTTGCAAAGGAATTTCTGCTTGGAAAGTAGGGCAATGTTGTGCCCGTTGGTGCTTTGACTTTTTGTAAATGTGCTTTTGATGTGTTCAGACAGATTGATTGACTATTTGTAAGTGTGTTCTGTGATATATTCAGACAGACTCCTCCGTCGCAAAGCGACACATCCCCTAACTTAGGGGAGGTGCTATATACCTTGTTAATCAAATAGTTAAATTCTATACAAGCACGGTAGCCAGGCTCCTCCCCTAAGTTAGGGGAGGTGTCACGAAGTGACGGAGGAGTCTGTCAAAATATTGTCAAAATTGCAAATACACCGACATTTTGATATGTTAAAACCCACCTCCGTAGAATCGCCTCAAAATGAACCGAACCTTGCCGAGGTTGCAAAAACGCGATTCTACGGAGGTTTTTGAGTCTTGAATTTCGAGTGGACAAACAGAACAATCCGCCCGACCAAAAGATATAAAAATTCAACCCCAAACACACCAGTTCCGCCCAAAAGTGCCCAAA
>JAMPEL010000008.1:51652-84626 GCA_023665185.1 Roseburia sp. | reverse complement strand
GAAAATTTTGTCTTAAAATTGTCTTTTTTCGGGTTCAAAATCCATTTTTGTTTTTTGGAACATGGAAAAGGCGGTTGCCGTCTTTTTGAGGAAGTGATTTTGGAAAATGTCCGATTTTGGGTCAAAAAACGGGCTTTGAAAATTTTGTTCACCTTGAAAATAAATTTCGTGCGCCTTGCGCAAAAAATCAGTGTGCCTTGGAAATAAATTTTCAGCACCTTGTAATTTTGGGTTTTAGTGGGCTTTTGGATGGGAAAGGTGCGTTTTGAGGGAATTTTGTATATCTTTTAGCCGTATGGATTGTTCTATTTGTCCACTCTGTTTTCAAGATTCAAAAGCCTCCGTAGAATCGCGTTTTTGCAACCGAGGCAGAGTCCGGTTCATTTTGAGGCGATTCTACGGAAATTGGTTTTAACATATCAAATTGTTAGATTTTCCGATGTTTTGCTAACATTTTACACAAACTTCTCCATCGCTTTGTGATGCCTCCCCTTCTAAATTAGGAAAGAATTATTTGATTTGCAAAAATATTACGGGAACTTAATTTATAAAATTCTCTTGTAGAGAAACCTCGTCTCTTGCGTGCAACATTCATCAAACCGCATTGCGGTTTACAAAAACAACAGTACGGTTTTAAGAATTTAGTGAAGGACAGAAACAGCTTCAAACGGTCAGTCATCTTATCGCATTTGCAGAACAACAGAATAGGTTTCTTGCAAGTAGATAGTGTCTTGCAAGTTTATGCCCACTTAATCACTTGAAATATCAGACAAAGCGGAAATAAACCTAAAACAACATGTCATTATAAAAATAAAATGTTATATTTGCCATCATAAAATAAGCAATATAAAAAAAACTCACTCTACACCATGAAAGAAATCAAGATTACAGAAACAGCGCAAAAAATAATCAGAAGATTATTTGCCCGCAACAGTGTGAACACTTTGCATAGCGACCCGGAACTTACTGCCATATTCGACAATTTTGCATTCGATGAAAACATTAAATATACAGAGATTCTTGATGAGAAAACCCGGATAATGTCAATCTTGGCATCGACTATTGGAGGCCGTGCCATGACTCAATTCAAGACTATGGTGAATGCGGCACTGAATGTGGGATTGAAACCAAGAGAGATACGTGAGGTTGTCTACCAGTCCATACCATATGTCGGTTTTTCAAGAGTCATCGACTTCCTGCTTGCCATGAACGATGTGTTCGAGAACAACGACATCAAACTGCCTCTCGATGATCAGGCAACAACGGACATGACTACCCGCATCGAGAAAGGACGGGAATGGATGGAATCTATTTTCGGCAAAGAAAGCATTGAGCAGATGTTCAAGGACGCGCCCCACGGACAGGAACACATCAATAATTTCCTTGCGGGATATTGTTTCGGTGATTTCTATACAAGAAATGGTGTGACCATGCAGCAAAGAGAATTGATGACATTCTGCTTCCTTGCCTCTATGGGAGGAACAGAGCCACAAATGTACAGCCATGCCTGCGGCAACAAGAATGTGGGGAACTCAAAAGAATATATGGTGGCGGCTGTTACAGCCATGATACCATATATTGGATTTCCGCGCGCGCTCAATGCGCTTACAGCCATCAACAAGGCTTATTGAAAAGACATTTACACAGGAGAGAAGTGGAATCTGATTTAAATCTCCACAAAGTCCCAAGATATTGACAATTGAGAATCAAGATGCCCATCACGAACTGTGTGTGCCTCTTGATTCTCAATTGTCAGTTTTCTGTAAAATCGCAATCATATTAGAATGAACATATACTTAATCATACTCATCCTGCCTTTGATAACAGGATGGATACTCGACTACATGTTTGGTGACCCAGAGCGTCTTCCCCACCCTGTTGTCTTGTTCGGAAGAATAATCAGTTTTGGTGAGAAAAGACTAAACAAGGGCAGACACAAGAAAATAAAGGGAGGAGTCTTTGCTGTAGCCTGCATTTTGGGAGTCTATATACTCCTGCAACAAGGACTGTCGTGGTGTTTGCAGTATGCTCCCTTCATCTTTTCCACAAACCAGCAGCATGGAATGGCTATACCGTCATCACTGTTTATCCTGCTATATGTGGCCATATGCTCCATATTGATTTTCTATTGTCTGGCAGGCAAGACCTTGCGCAAGGAAGTAAGGATGACATTCAAAGCCGTGGATAGAAGTACAGAGGAAGGACGCAGGCAGGTAGGACGAATTGTCGGACGTGACACTTCGGAGCTGACACCGCAGGAAATACGGACTGCCGCACTCGAAACACTGGCAGAGAATCTCAGCGACGGGGTTATCGCTCCGCTCTTCTGGTTGTTTCTGCTTGGAGTTCCCGGCATGATGGCTTACAAAATGGTCAACACGCTTGATTCCATGATTGGGTATCAGAATGAAAGATATAAAGATTTCGGATGCTGGGCTGCCAAAATAGACGATTTTGCAAATTATGTACCTGCTCGCCTGACAGCCATATTAATGATACTGGCATCGTGCATAGTCTGTCATAACAAATCATGCAAACAGGAATCCGGTGGTTGCATGAAGAATATATCAGCAATGAAACGACTTAAATTGTCATTTGCCTTTGTGGCGCATTTCGGTCCTCAACATGCCAGTCCGAACAGCGGATGGCCAGAAGCCGCTCTTGCTTCTATACTAAACTGTCGTTTTGGAGGTCCGCACAATTATTTTGGAGAGTATTTCTACAAACCGTATATAGGTACCAATCCGCGCCCACTGACAACCGGTGACATGTACTTGTCTCTAAGGGTTTCGGTGGTGGCGGAAAGCATGATGATACTGCTGCTAACCCTTTTTTATTCAACTTACCTCATATCATAAGCAGGAATCAGATGTATTCCACAAAGACAGGAAATATTCCACACAACCCAAATAAGACAAACAAGAAAAAGCACTATTCAATATGATCATAAAAAATATATACTACCGAAGTCTCGCCGCATTCATATTCTTCACACGGTTACCTTTCTGGCGAATAGCCAATGTACCCAAAGAATATTATGAACGGGTTGTGCCATTATGGTCTATGACTGGATGGCTGACAGGTAGCGTGATGGCAGCTACATTCTGCATTGCCACCTACTTTTTCCCAACAAATGTGTGTATCATAATGGCTATCATAAGCAGACTGCTCATTACCGGTGCGTTGCATGAGGACGGATTCGCTGATTTTTGTGACGGATTCGGCGGGGGAACCTCACGAGAGCGTGTGCTGGAGATAATGAAAGACTCGCATATCGGCAGTTATGGTGTCATTGGATTAGCAGTATACTATATTCTTATATTCTCACTGATTTCAAATCTTCCGGAAAGCATCATTCCGCATGCCTTCATTACAGCCGACACCTATTCAAAGTATCTGTGTTCTCATATTATTAATGTACTGCCATATGCAAGAAAAGAAAGTGAGGCGAAAAACAAACTGGTGTACCATAGAATGACTGTTTGTGACATTCTCATATCAACCTTCTTCGGTCTGCTGTCTTTCATATTCTTCATACACAGCACGTCATTGATAATTCCTATGGCGGCATCAGCACTTATCATACTCATGTTATTCAGAATGATGAAACACAGAATAAAGGGATATACAGGTGACTGCTGCGGTGCCGCATTTATAATTACAGAAACTGTATTTTATATTGCATTAGTAGCTGCGTGTCAATACGATATGATATAAATTGAATCCTTCCAAAATATATCCACAGACTGTAGCGGAACTATAATCTGTGGATATATAAAAATCATTCTTCCCTATTCGCTTACTTTTGCTGCCACCTCTTGACCTAAAACAAAAGCATTCTTCAACTCAACAGGAAAAACTTCATCATGGTATTTCCTTTTCTGCTGTTCATTAAACACCTCTACCTTATATTTTGAATAGTCCTTGAACTGATAAGTGTTGTAGGCACATATCCGGTGCGGCTCTTGAAATATATGCCCGATAAAATACTCTGTGCTTGCAATCACCGAAGTTGGACACATTTCTTTTGGAACATTCATTGTATAAATTGTAACGACTTGCATTTTATTGGTTGCAAGAGACTTATATCCCGCTTCATAAGAAGCTAAAGGGAATAACAGCCGCTCAAGAAATGACTTATATTCTCCAGACACATCCATCAGGTAGATTGGCGAGGCCAAAACAAGAATATCCGCATTGAGAGCTTTCTCCAATATCGGTGAGATAGCATCTCTGACTGCGCATTTTCCATATGTGGATGAATTTTTCAATTTGCAAGCAAAACAACTTCTACATCCCTTAAAATCAAAGTCATACAAATTTACAACTTCAATGCTTACATCTTTTCTCTGAGATATAACTCCTTCAGCAAAAGCACGGCACATTTGGACCGTATTGCCATCCTTTCGCGGACTTCCATTAATAATTATCGTCTTCATATTTCTGATTATTTCTTTGCAAAATAACTACAACTTTCCTACTTTTGCAAGTACGCACAAATATGTAACATAGTAACCGGAAGGAGTATTTTATGAATAGTCAGAAAGATACACAAAAGATAATTTTTCGTGGAAAGGAATATTTTTGCTCACTCGATTTGACTCTAAGCCTCATAGGAGGAAAATGGAAAACCATGATGATTTATATGCTAAAAGACGGAGCATTACGGTCTTCTGATTTGCAGCATAAAATGCCCGGTATATCAAACAAAATGTTTACACAAACGGCACGTGAATTGGAAAAGAACGGTATTGTAGAACGTGAGGTTTTTCCTGTTGTCCCTCCAAAAGTAGAATACAGACTTACAAAATTAGGCAAATCTATCTTGCCTATCATCTTCCAAATGTGTGACTGGGGTACAAACTTGTTAGAGACAGAAAAAAGGACACTGCAACCGGAGTCCAATATATTATCCGAGGCATGAGATAAGCACACAATCTTATGTGCAAAAAAGAATACAAGATGGTCATACAAAAAGGGTAGAAAGTAAACACCAATCAAAGAACGCTTACTTCCTACCCGATTCACTGCCCCAAATATTAAACAGACAGTCATAGAAATATAGAATAAACTTCTATAATACGCATGAAATCTTCTAACACGTATCCAAGAAAAGGCTTTCAATATTCCTCTTTCTCTACTTCATCAGAATAATCATAATACCACCAATAAGTTTTTCCGAATTTTCTGCGAGTCCGATTAACACGCTCTCTGGCATCAGACAGTTCTTCTTTCATCTGCCTATACTCTCTCAATCCGGCAAGCAATACAGTATCGGCATATTGCGGAATAGAATCGGAGGACATATCATAGTTTATAAGCAAAGCCTCTTTATAAGCCTTTGGCAAAAACTGGTCAGGCGCATAATAACGAGAAAGCTCTTTCTCAAAAGTCGACAAGTCTTTATCAAGCAATAAAGAACAAAGATAATAGTCTCCAAGAGGTTGCCGCTGCAATGTGTCAGCAGCCACAGCCAATTCAATATACCGCCCAAAAGTTTTGACCGACTTTCCACATCTGAATCCAAGAGAGGCGCAAATATCTCTACAGTCAAACCGATAATGTCCTAAAGAATCACACACATCAAGCAATCCATTAGCACCATAGTATTGAGGAAAATCAAACAATTTCTCACCAAGCTCTCCTCTTGCGGCAAGAGCATAAGCCCGAAGTTCAGTCAGACGTCTGCTTGAGGCCAACGATTTGGCACCAACCTTGCAAGCCTCCTCATACTCTCCACTCATTATCAGACGTTCAGTTTTCAGCTCATAATGATATACATCTGTTGTACTTGGAATACTTCCCGTACACAAAATCATCACAAGCAATATGAGAAAATTCGGCCAAAGACTCATACTAATCAAAGAAGAAGAGTCCTCAGCACCAGAACGTTTCTTTATAAACAAAGCAAAGAGAACAAAAAGCAGCAATGCCAATGGTGCAAACCATTTCCAGCTACCCCATGAGAAAGAGTCAAAGACATTGCGATTCACATCCGTTATTATGGAAAAAAACAGAAATGAAGGAAAATAACTGATAGCATACCACTTGTCAGGGAATCCCTTGAAAATAAGGCATACAAGCCACTGAAGAATCTGTAACACCACAGTTATAACCAATGCCCCAAAAAGAATGGAATAAGTAGTAACTCCATTTGAAAATACAAATTGTGCTTCCGCCAATAAATCCCCTTGTATACAATACAAATACAAGAAACTAAATGATACAAACAGAAGCCCACAGGAAAAACGAATTAGTCCTGTGGTTTTCTGTAATGTAGAATGATAATAACTCACTTTCGTCTTCTCTATTAGAAATTGCGTTTATATTGACCGAAATCCAACAAAACCTTACGAATCTTTTGCTTTACGCAAAACGACAGCACTTCTTGCCGGAATATAAAGTTTAAGCCATCCCTTATCATCCTTTGCATACACAGGATCATAATTTGTAAGATGCCTTACAGAATCATCAGCCAGCTCATTTCCTCCAAAAATCTTGGAGTCTGTATTCAGAACCACATCATAAGCTCCTTGAGGGACAATGAATCCATATCCTGTATATGACTGACTCGGACTAAAATTGAATACAAACAGCAAATCTCCTCGACTGTAAGCCAATATCTGATCTGCGTCATTATGCCAAACCTCCACAACTTTTGTCTTTTGGATTTTCTTTTCTGAACCAAGCAACTTAATCATAGCCTCATCAAAATCACCAAGATAATGATAGCAAAGCTCATGATTATCCAAAAGATTCCATTGACGACGCGCATACTTATGACTCCATCCGTTTCCCTCACGCGGAAAATCTATCCACTCCGGATGTCCGAACTCATTCCCCATAAAATTCAGATAACCGCCATTCATTGTCGACGCAGTAAGCAAACGAATCATTTTATGAAGCGCAATACCTCGGTTTGCCGTATAATTCTCATCACCCTTCTTGAAATGCCAATACATGTCGGCATCAATCAGACGGAAAATAATTGTCTTATCTCCAACCAGTGCCTGATCATGACTTTCCGCATAAGAAATTGTTTTTTCATCGGCGCGCCGGTTTGTAGTCTCCCAAAACATAGAACTTGGCTTCCACTGCTCATCCGGGAGTTCCTTGATTGTCTTTATCCAATAATCCGGAATGTTCATCGCCATGCGATAGTCAAATCCATATCCACCGTCTTTAAAAGGCGCAGCAAGTCCTGGCATACCAGAGACTTCCTCAGCAATGGTTATTGCCTTAGGATTCACTTCATGTATAAGAAGATTGGCAAGAGTAAGATATGCAATAGCCTCATCGTCCTCATGTCCGTTATAATAGTCGCCATATCCACTAAAAGACTCACCAAGTCCATGACTATAATAAAGCATTGAAGTCACTCCGTCAAAACGAAAACCATCAAACTTAAACTCTTCCAGCCAATATTTACAGTTACTGAGCAAATAGTGAATCACCTCGTTCTTACCATAATCAAAGCAAAGGCTGTCCCATGCTGGATGTTCTCTTCTTTCGCCCGACATGAAATACTGACAACCATCTCCTGCAAAGTTGCCCAACCCTTCCATCTCATTCTTTACAGCATGAGAATGTACTATATCCATAATCACGGCAATTCCCATCTTATGAGCCTCGTCCACAAGTTCTTTCAGTTCTTCAGGAGTTCCAAAACGACTTGAAGGCGCAAAAAAATTGGACACATGATAACCAAAACTTCCATAATAAGGATGCTCGGCAATAGCCATTATCTGTATGCAGTTATATCCGTCTTTAGCAATGCGAGGCAGAACATTGTCTTTGAATTCCATATAAGTACCTACTTTCTCCGCATCTTGCGACATACCTATATGACATTCATATATCAACAAAGGAGATGTATTGGGTTTGAAACTTTTCTTTTTAAATACATACGGTTTCTCCGGTGCCCAAACCTGAGCAGAGAATATTTTTGTCCGCTCGTCTTGCACAACACGTCTGCACCATGCAGGAATACGCTCGCCTTCTCCACCTTCCCAATGGATTCTCAGTTTATATAAATCACCATGCTTCAATGCTCCCGGTCTGAGATTTATCTCCCAATTGCCATTGGCGATTTTTTTCATTTTATACTGAGGCAACTCTTTCCATCCATTGAAATCACCCACGATATATATTTCTGTTGCATGGGGTGCCCACTCTCTCAATGTCCACCCCTTATCAGTCCTATGCAAGCCAAAATATAAATAGCCAGAAGCAAAATCAGACAAAGAACACTGTCCGTTGTTTGTCAGTTCCGCTACTTTATCTACAACATGCTGATGGCGTCCCTTGATTGCCTCCTCATAAGGTTCAAGCCATTTATCATTCTTCACAAGCCCTATTTTCGGCCTTTTTTTGGATACCGTTTTCTTACTGGAAGCTACAGTCTTCTCTGTTACTTTCTTTGCCATACCACAATCAAGCCTTTACTTTAAATATTACCTTCTTAATCTCTTTCTCCTCACTGATACAAGGAGCATGGCCATCCTGCGGAAAGAAAATTGCAAACATTCCCGGATATACAGTCACATACTGTTGGGCTGCACCATCATAAAAAGTAATGTCTTTAGAAGCATCGTATGATTCTTCCGGCAAATCTTTCCGAGGAGTATATCCCATAGTCTCAGGACAACTAAGAGGAATCTGTACATCTATCATCACATCATGGGTTTCCAAACGCGCCTCTGCCGCCATCTTTCCTTTTGCCACACAATAGTTGGCAAAAAGGTCCTCGCCTGAGATTTCTACTTTTCCCGGCTCATGAGCCGACAGTTCATTATTCGCAATATACTCCTCAATCTTAGCAAAAAGAGAGTTCAAAGAAACATATTTTCTAAAGTTCTCAAGAGTGTCTACTATCATACTATTAGCGTTTTATGAATTAGTTATAAAAATATAGCAAATATAAAGAAAAAAGGAATTGCATAAAGCAATTCCCGCACTTTTTTCATAAAAATTTATCCGCACAGTCTTTCACAACCAACAAAAGCTCCGAATGTACATGTCCATTGGTAGCAACCACTTCCTTTCCTGTAGTCCATGCCGCACCACCATCGTTATCAGTAATCTTCCCTCCTGCCTGTCTCAAGATTATGGAACCAGCTGCCACATCCCACGGATAAATAAATCCTTCCACATACGCGTCATACCTTCCACAAGCTACATAACATAACTCCGCAGCAGCTGATCCAAGTCCTCTCAAACTACATGTATTGCCATACAACCGCCTGACCATATCAGTCACAAACTCCCTGTAGGCTTCCGCATCGTAAGGAAGTCCGAGTAAAACAAGCGACTGGTCAAGAGTATTGACATCAGATACCTTTATTTCATGTCCATTCAAGAAAGCGTGACTTTCTTTATTTGCCCAAAACAGTTCATCGCGACAACACTCATAAACCACACCAAGCAGCACTTCTGTCTCGTCCATAAGCGCAATGCTGACACAATAAGGCGCATTGTCATGTATAAAATTGGTCGTTCCATCAAGCGGGTCCACCACCCACCAATATTTCTCAGCCTTTTTTATTCCACTTCCTTCTTCTGCCACAAAACCAGCTTCAGGAAGCAACTCATGCAAACGTTCCACAATTCTACGCTCCGATTCCTTATCCACATAGCTCACATAGTCGTGTGAACGTTTCTGCACAACTTTTTCCGCCTGAAAATTCCGCCGTTGGTTCCGCAAGAATGCCCCAATCTCCAGAGCCAGTTGCTTCACCTGCTCCGTAAGCATATTCAAATCTATCATAATCGTCCTATTATAACAATTATCAAATAAAAATCAGTTGGCAACCTCTATATGCCCGCGCTTGTAATATCCTTTGCGTATCACATTGCCATTGCGGTCTTTTTCCACAAATGCGCCGTCTTTCAAATCCTCCACATAGTTTCCCTCAAAACGAATACCGTCCTTGTCTTCCTCTATACCCTTACCATGTTTCAATCCATTACGGAAAGAGCCTTTGAATTTAGTCCCATCCGACATGCGTAGGATACCCTCGCCGTGCATTTCTCCATCCTTCCATTCGCCATCATACACATCGCCATTAGCAGCAGTATATTTACCTCTGCCATGTTCCTTGTCATCAAGCCAATAGCCTTCGTATTTAGAGGCATCGGGCCAAGTATATATGCCAAAACCGTCCATTAATCCATTTTTGAACTGTCCTACATATTTTCTTTTGTCCGAATACGTAAAGATTCCTTGCCCTGTACGCTCACCATTCACATAGTCGCCTTCATACTTGTCTCCATTCTTAAATTCATAAATGCCTTTCCCGTGCATGACATCATCTTTCCAACCTCCCACATACTTGTCACCGTTGGCATAAGTATACGTTCCGATTCCATTACGCATGTCATTGTCCATCTCGCCGGAATACGTACTCCCATCCCGCCAGTCGAACAGTCCCTTGCCACATTTTCTGTCGCCTTTCCACTGTCCCTGATAATATATTCCATTTGCCCAAATATAGGTGCCCTCGCCTTCGCGCTTGTCCTGATGCCAAGAACCCACATATTTGTCTCCATTGTAATAGTACATAGTTCCATTGCCCTCCTGATAGTCCGTATACCACAAACCATCATACTTATTATTATTGGCAAAATAATATATACCTTTTCCATGCTGGTGGTCCTGATACCACGCACCTTCATATCTCTCTCCGTCAGAAAAAGTGTACACACCGTAGCCCTGACGTTTCCCTTTCACATATTCGCCTTCATACACATCGCCATTCTGAAATGTAGTCTTTCCTTTCCCTTGAGGCTTCCCACCTTCAAGCTCACCATAATAGGTCGCCTTCTCTTTAGGAAACTGATAATTTCCTATTGTCACTTTCTGAGAATACCCGTACAATACGGATGTGACAAAAAAACATGTTGATACTATATATTTATTCAACTTCATATTTTCTACTTAAATAATGATGTAAACAGAAAAACAAAAACAGAGCAGCCATTCATGCCCGGCAAATGTTTTTATGGTCTACAAAATTAGTAAAAGCCTGTAAACTAAACAAATTGATTAAGTTTTATTATGGTTTTTCAAAACAAGACCATATATAAAAAAAAGAAAAGATGAAATTCCAAATTTGAATCTCATCTTTTCTTTTAGAGGGGTGGAGGGTGGGGCTCGAACCCACGACATTCAGAACCACAATCTGACGCTCTAACCAACTGAACTACATCCACCATGTAACTTTCTTCTATTACCTTTCCGAAAGCGAGTGCAAAGGTATAAGTTTTTCTTATATCCACCAAACAATATGGGCATTTTTTTGTCAAAGCATACAAAAAAAGTGCGAAGACATCCAATTTTCCGCCATTATCCGTCTCTATCCGAGTTACAAAAGAGAAAAAAGAGGTTGATGCCTGCTTCTCACACAAACCACCAACCTCTATAATATGTAATCACATCAGACAATCATAAAGTCATACAAGCCATACTTAACGACAAAGCGTAACAGTTTTCACGACCTTCATAATATCTTGTGTTATCTGAACATCTGTCAGATGATTTGATTCCAGCAGTTCTGATGCCACATAACGGTCTGCAAATTCTTTACGAAGACCAAAATTGAGGACTCTCATATCTGAATCGCCATAATACCGCGATATTTTCTCTCCAAATCCGCCATCAAGAATTCCATCTTCTAAAGTAACCACCACTGAGTGATTTTCTTTTAGAGCCTCCAGCATCTCTACATCAAGTCCTGTAAGATAGCGGGGATTTATAAGTGTGGCACGGATACCTTCCTCGGCAAAAAGCCTTCGGCAGACAGATTCTCCAAGACCATAGAAATTTCCGACACCTATCACAGCAACATCACTGCCAGCACACGACATCTTGAACTTATTCAAATCGCTGTAATCCGTATCAAAAATCTCACTACTACGGCTCTCCACACGAACACCCGGAACACGAATTGCAACCGGATGATCTTTCTGGCATACAGCCCATGCCATCATGGCAAAATATTCCTCTTTGCACGTTGGAGCCAAATACACCATATTAGGAATGTTGCTTATCAACGGAATATCGAAAAATCCCAGATGGGTCACATCATTCATTCCATATACAGTTCCACAGAACACCGGTATCACAACAGCGTTACGGTTGATGCACAGGTCTTGGGAAAGCTGGTCATACGTGCGCTGAACAAATGTGCTATACACACCCCAAACAGGCTTGCCTCCTCTTGCTGCAATACCGGAAGCAAGGGCAACTGCATGTTCCTCCGCAATGCCTACATCAACAAACTGTCCGCCTGCTGCCTCACGACGTTCTTTGGTAAATCCCATCACTCCAGGTGTTCCGGCAGTGATAGCCACCAGTTCCGGATTGGCTTTCATCCGGTCAAGCAGGAATTTAGCAGTCAAATCACTATAGTTCTCTCCTGCCCCAATGAACTTCGGTTCACCGGTAGCCTCATCAAACGGCATTCCATAATGCCATTGTTCCTTATTTGTCTCCGCAGGCTTGAACCCCTTTCCTTTCTGGGTAGATATGTGTACAACCACCGGCTTGGCAGTATCTTTCACCTTACTGAAAGCGTCCGTCAAAGCCCTTACCGAATTGCCCTCTTCCACATATATATAATCAAGCCCCATTGCACGGAACAAGTTACATTCAGCCTTACCCTTAGTATCGCGCAACAGTTTCAGATTCTTGTACAAACCGCCATGATTCTCTGCTATGGACATATCGTTGTCGTTCACCACAATAATCATATTGCTACCCAGTTCTCCGGCATTGCTAAGTCCCTCCAAAGCTTCTCCTCCACTAAGAGAGCCGTCGCCTATCACTGCTATGACATTCTCTGTTCCGCCCAACAAGTCACGCCCTTTTGCCAAACCACAAGCCAGACTCACAGATGTTGAGGTATGACCGATTGTAAAGAAATCATGCTCGCTCTCTTTTGGATTACTGTATCCTGAAACCGTGGCATAAGACTCCGGATTCAAAAAGCCCTCCACACGCCCTGTCAGCATTTTATGTACATAACTTTGATGGGAAACATCATACACAATTTTATCCTCTGGCGAGTTAAACACGTAATGCAAGGCAATTGTCGCCTCCACCATTCCAAGATTCGGACCTATATGCCCGCCTTTTTCGCTCAATTTTCTCAACAACACTTTACGCACTTCTGACGCAAGTATGTCAAGCTCATCCAACGAAAGACGCTTCACATCTTGCGGTGATTTTACATTTTCTATATACATATCTTATATAATAAAAGAACAAACTTACCTATTAGACATACTTGCCCGGCAGACAATTTGCCGGACTGCTGCCGACACTATACCTTTTTACCCATGATATAAGCCGACTGCATATACTCTGAAGAGTTGACCTCGCCTTTCTGCCATACTCCGGATGCCGCAATCAATCCTTTTTCTGTCGCACCGTCAAGACAGTCAAGAAAACCTCTCATACTTTCAAAGGTTCTCTCCATCAGTCCCATATCCGTCTCAGCCATAGTGGCTATCAGGTAAAAATCCTTTCCTGAAATTTCAGTATAGCGGGCACAAGTACGGTCTATCAACGTTTTGAGTTGCGCAGAAAGTGTATAGAAATACACCGGGGTGGCAAGCACTATCACATCTGCGTCAATCATCTTCTGCACAACCACACCTGCATCATCTTTCTGCGGACATGGCTGATGAAGATTGGAACAGACTCCACATCCTGTACAGTACTTGATGTTCATATCACGCAAACACACTTTTTCTACGTCATGCCCCGACTCACAGGCTCCGCGCATAAACTCATTGCATAATGTGTCCGAATTTCCGCCCTTGCGCGGACTTGAAGACAATATCAAAACTTTCTTCTTACTCATAACAATATTTTCTACATATAAACACACCCATTTTTTACTGTGGCAAAAGTAGCTATTAATCCATTATCGCCTCATACCCGTAGTACAGGAAAAGATACCAGTATCACATATATACAAAAAGAAAGACCTGGCTGAACATTCCGGCACATCGAAACATCCACAGCCCGAAAAACCCCGACAACCTTCGCTGAAACAAAAAAAAAATGAAGTTTCCGAGCTACCCCAAAAACTTCATTCTATCATTCATCGCACAAACCGCATCGACTTCATCCTGAAACAATCTGTCCGCAACCTCCGCCAAAGAAAATCAAAACGAATAGGTCAATCCCAATGTGAGGTATTCCTTAAACTGGAAGAAACCAAGATTGTCGTCATAATAATCCTTTGAACGGCTGTCGTCAAATCGCCACAGGGTATATAGCTCCGACTTGATATACTTGCTGAAGGCAAAGGAGAATACGTTCTCCAGTTCCGACTCGGCATACTCATACGAGGTAAAGTAGTAGAAACGGCACCGCCAGGAGAAATTGTTCAGAATCTTGACCGATGAGTTCACCTCAACCTTAGAACCGAAGTTCTGACGGAAACCGCTTGGTCCTATCTGATAGACATTATGAATGTTCTCATCGTCCGTACCGATATACCTGAACTTATAAGACAGTGGCAGCAAAGCTACAGACAGGCTGTTGCCGTTCTTCAGAGAAGGCTTGTAATCCATACCGACAGAGAGATACACATCCAAAGGCGCAAGGAATTTTGAATACACCCGCCTGTCATTGGAACGGTAGCCCGGCATGAACTGTGTGTTTGCCTCCAAAGACACGGTATAGAACCACGACTTGGCAGCCTTGACACCCAATTTTGAATACAAATTCAACTTGTCATTATTGGTCAGAAACGTATGGCAGCTGTCACTCGTTGTGGTCACAAAACCCAAACGCATCTCAAGCTTATTGTCCCACTGTATATAACGCTGGTCGTTGTAGTTCGCCTGAAGTATCAGCGAGGCGAGCATTGTACCATTGTTATTTCCTCCCTTATACCAGTTTTCCGAAAAATAGTTCTGAGTAAACTGCAAGGAGAAATTGCCATTGGTCTTCCAGAAATTGGGACGTGTCACCTTTATATTGATGTCCACATCCTCTATCACCTCCGTCACATCCTCTATTCCTCTCACATCGTCAAGCACAGTCTCAAGATCCTTGCTGTCTTTGCCCAACTTGCCTGACTTTTGCTCTATGATGTTCTCATTCATGTACATCCCGTCATAACGGCTCACACTTGCCGGACTGTTCACATACATCCCAGCAAGTGAGGCATCGACTTCCTTGCATATCCTGTCGCGATAAGACATGCCGGAAGAAGCATGCAATTCCTCACGCTGCGAGGGAAGCTGCCAGTCTATCTTCATGATTTCACTTACTGACCCACTGTAATAAGTAGCCGGACCAACCAGACGATAAAAATAAGGGTTCAAGTCCTTTTTATCGTATTCCCCGCTATTGGCAATCCTTTTCTTCATCAACAGAAGAGAGTCGGAATACGCACTGATGACTTTCTCGTTATAATCCGCCTCCTGCGCACAGGCTGCTCCAAAAACATTTGACGCTATTATAAATCCGAATATTATTCTTTTTATCATATTACACAAGTTTCTGCAAATTTACATCTAATATCCTCAAAAGCAAAAGAAAAGATTGAGAATTTAAATGCAGCCGCAGTGTTTTTTGCTGTTCCGTAAAAAGCGTTTTTACACCACGACACAGCCAAGTCATATACGGCACACAAAACGGGAACGAGACTGTGTAATCTAAAAATAAACAGACGATACTGCCATGTCATGTCATCACGCGTATGACATCCGGAAAACAATCAGGGCAGTCTGAAAGACATTATACAAACATCTGCCTTTCAGACTGCCCTGAAATTATATGCACACCCTACAAAGAGGAATCATTCAAAGTAAGCTCTGAACTTCGAGAAAATCTTGCTTCTCACACTTTCTGACGGAATAAAATTCTCGCTTCTGTCCATTTTCTTCATCGCCTCCTTCTCATCTTTGCCAAGCGTCTCAGGTATGTAGACACTGATATTTATCACCTCGTCGCCCTTCTGCCCTCGGTTGTATCCCTGCACCTCGGGCACACCCTTGCCTTTCATGCGCAAGACCGTGCCTGGCTGTGTGCCTGGCTCTATGTTTATCTTCGCCTTGCCGTCTACAGTAGGAACTTCTACCGTGCATCCCAATGTGGCCATCGGAACAGACAGCAACAGGTTATACACAAGATCATTACCGTCTCTGAGCAGTTCCTCGTGTTGCTTCTCCTTGATGACAATCTGCAAATCGCCGTTCACTCCATTATGGCGTCCGGCTCCGCCTTTTCCTTCAAGAGTAAGAACCATGCCTTCTGACAATCCGGCAGGGAAATTCACCTCCACTATGCTCTCGCCCGGCTTGATGCCCTCGCCATGACACTCATGGCACTTGTTCTTGATGATAAAGCCCTCGCCATGACATTCCGGACAAGGACTTTGACTCTGCATCATGCCCAATATGCTCCGCTGGGTACGCACCACATAACCCGTTCCGTGACATGTAGGACAAGTGTCTGTCTTTCCATCCTCCGAACCGCTTCCATGACAATGGCTGCATGTCACGTCATTCTTCAGCTTAAACTTCTTTGTCGTACCGTTGACTACCTCGTTCAAATCAAGCTCTACACGCAAACGCTGGTCTTTGCCTTTGAACACAGGCTTGCGATAGCCTTGTCCCTGACGACCGAAACCACCGCCAAAGCCGCCACCAAAACCACCGCCGAAAATGTCGCCGAACATAGAGAAGATGTCGTCCATATTCATGTTCTGTCCACCACCGAAACCGCCCATGCCGTTCACTCCCTCCGGTCCGAACTGGTCATATCGCTGACGTTTTTCCGGATCGCGAAGCACATCGTAAGCCTCAGCCGCCTCCTTGAATTTGTCTTCCGCCTCCTTGTCGCCCGGATTTCTGTCCGGATGATACTTGATAGCCATTTTTTTATAGGCTCTCTTTATCTCATCATCACTTGCAGTTTTCTCCACTCCAAGCACTTCATAATAGTCTCTCTTTGCCATTTTATCATTAAAAATAAATATAAGGACATGCAGAAATCGCAAAGGCTAAAATACGTTCTCTCGCCGGCACTTGTCAACCACACACATTATATGATACACCGAATAAATCTCTAACACATCGTAATGCTGTCATCCTATGAAGATTTTTCAACACAGAGGGCGCAAGGAGTAAAGAGAAAAAACATATATATAATCGGAGTGACCATATATAATGTCCTGTTCAAAAAAACATCTCCCGCACACCTCCGTGTTGAAAAAGTTCATGAATTAGATTTTCGCACCCTTACAATCTTGAAACCTTTAAAAAACTGATACTACTGTGCCACCGCCACTTTAGCATGACGTATAACTTTCTCGTTAAGTGTATAGCCGTTCATCACACAATCGAGGACCTTTCCCTTCATCTCGTCAGGCTGTCCAGGAACCATTGCTATGGCTTCATGGAAATCAGTGTCAAAGTCTGCCCCTACAGCCTCTATCTTTTCCAGTCCCTCATGCTTCAGCAGTTTCATAAACTTCTCGATAATGAGAGTCACTCCTTCTTTTACCGCCGCCACATCCTCTGCTTTGTCCATATTCTGCTCCGCACGCTCCATATCATCAAGAACCGGCAATATGGCAGTCACAATCCGCTCACCACCGTTCCTTATAAGTTCTGCTTTCTCACGCATCACACGCTTGCGGTAGTTGTCAAACTCTGCCACCAAACGAATATATTTGTCACTCAACTCTGCTATCTTGGCATTTGCTTTTTCAAGCTCATTCTCTTCTGAAGCATTGTCTGCATCTTCCGAATCTGACACGTCTGCATTTTTGTCAGCATTTTCTGCCATATCGGCAGATTCAGCATGATTGTCCATATCCTCTGCCTCTTTATTATTCAGAATCTCTTCTTCCTTATTATTTATATCCATAACTCGTTTGTTTCTTATAAATTAGTCTTCCGCTTATGACATAACAAAAAATGTGCCACAAACTTTTTTCCTGCCATTATGGCAAATGACAGGGAACACAGTTGCACCAAAGCATAGAAAAAGCACAAGGGGCACGTGTCATAAATGTCTTTGTTAGGGATAAAAAGTATACAGGCAAGGGATGTTTTGACATTATGTCACTTTGGGCGGGAGGCGGATTTTAACATTTGGGGCAGCTATCGACTTTGACTTGCTGCTTGATTTTTGGACGCTTCACCGATAAATTACTGATAATCAATCAAATAGATTTTCAGCAAAAAGTATGCAGTTTTAGATCAAAAACTAAGGGTTGAGTACAAAATAGGAAGTATTGATAATCAGCGAGTTATGAAAATTTTGTCTTAAAATTGTCTTTTTCCGGGTTCAAAATCCATTTTTGTTTTTCGGGACAAGGAAAAGGCGGCTGTTGTCTTTTTGAGAAAGTGTTTCGGAAAAACACCAGATTTTGGGCCGAAAAACGGGCTTTGAAAATTTTGTTCACCTTGAAAATAAAATTCGTTCACCTTGCGAAAAAAATCAGTGTGCCTTGGAAATAAATTTTCAGCACCTTGTAATTTTGACTTTTTGTGGGCTTTTAGGTGGAAAAGGTGTGTTTTGAGGGGATTTTGTATATCTTTTAGCCGCATGGATTGTTCTATTTGTCCACTCTGTTTTCGAGACTCAAAAACCTCCGTAGAATCGCGTTTTTGCAACCGAGGCAGAGTCCGGTTCATTTTGAGGCGATTCTACGGAGATTGGTTTTAACATATCAAATTGTCAGGGATACTCTAATTTTTATTGACTTTTGAGACAGACTCCTCCGTCGCAAAGCGACACCTCCCCTAACTTAGGGGAGGAGCCAAGTTACCGTACACACTAAAAAGCTAACAGATTGATTAACAGCGCATACAGTTCCTCCACTAAGTTAGAGGAGGTGTCGCCTTGCGACGGAGGAGTCTGTCATAAACACACCCAAAGGCACACTTACAAAAAGTCAGGAAGTCTGTCAAATAATGGATGAAATGAGGACTTGGACTTTTTCGTCACTTGCAGAAACGGAGGAGAGACATGGGGCAAATACAACACCCACACACGAGGTTCTTTTTCTTTTGCCGATGCTGCTGACGGAGGCATTATCAACCACTTCTACCCAAATTCCTCAATGACGTTGGATGAAGGATGCGCCACTTCTCCTGTGCCGGTTGTCAGTCATGAGACAGGGCAGTTCCAAACTTACCCTGACTTTGGAGAGATAAAGAAATATACGGGTGTATTGTATCCTTACAACATGGAGGTGTTCCGGAAAAGAATTGAGAAGGCAGGAATGGTAGACCAGACAGAAGATTTCCACCGTGCATCCGGAGCATGGAGCACACTATTATACAAGGCAGACATCGAGCTTGATTTACGTACAAAATCTATGGGAGGATTCCAATTGCTGGACATTCAGGATTATCCGGGACAAGGCAGCGCATATATTGGCATTCTCGATGCCTTTATGGAGCCGAAAGGAATGGTATCGCCAAAGGAATGGTGCGGTTTCTGCTCCCCTATCGTACCTCTGTTTGCGACAGACAAGTTCTGCTATACGAACAAAGAACAAGTAAAAGGCAAAATATTGCTGGCAAATTACAGAGACAATGAGGGATTGAGAAAATGGCTTGACGGCAGAATAGCATGGAGACTGGAAACTGCCGACGGACATAGGATAAAAGACGGAGTAGTGCTCATACCGCAAGAGAGTATGGGACTGACTGAAATAGGAGAGATTGACATTGATTTATCGGACATAGAAAAAGCTGAAAGGCTCAATCTTGTGCTCGATGCCTTTTATAATTTGCTCAGCTCCAAATGTTATACCAATACGTATCCATTATGGGCATATCCTACAGCCTTGAATACGGACTCACTAAAAAACGGCATCATCATAACCAAGACAATGACGGACGATATAGGAAGAAAACTCTCGCAAGGGGCAAATTACCGCCCTATCGTGCAAGTGATTGACAATGTAGAGCGAAATCACAAACTGGGGCTTATATTTGAATTTAAAGTGGACAAAGGCAAGATTCTTGTCTGTATGTCAGACCTGATTGCCATACAAGAATATCCGGAAGCGCGCCAGATGTATCACAGCATCTTGAACTACATGCTGTCGGACAAATTCTGGCCTACAACCAACCTGTCACTTAGTGATTTACACCGACTATTGACAAGTACTATAAATAAAGAATATATTGAAGAACTGAATAACATATCATTATGAATAGATAAATATGATATGGGGATTTTGAATACATACAAACAAGCGTGTGTTTTTGAATATTCCTCTATTGCTTGCAACAAGGAATATATCAAAAACACACGCTTGCTTGGCAAATGGAATTCAATTATATTTTATCTTGAAAAACATTTTGGATTTTCTCAGAATATCCACCCTTTATTTTCATTCTGTGACTTCAATGATATTATCCTCAAAACCACGAATGGAACTTTCATAATATCCGTCACCGGTAATGCGCGGTCCACTCATCACTTCAAATCCATCTTTCGATAAACGGTCTGTGAGAGAATCAACAGCTTCACGGGAACCTACGCTGAACGCAATATGTATATATCCGGCTCTAAACTGTTCGAAAGCAAAAGTGCTTACCTCACTACGACTCATCAGCTCGATTCTTCCACCATCAGGAAAACTAATGAAATAAGTGGATAATCCAGTTTTCGGATTATGATACATAACATTGGATACACCCTCAAAATAAGTAATAAAGAATTGTTTGGCGGCTTCTAAATCCTGCACATACAGTGCTATATGATCTATTCTCATACATTGTCATTTAGCAGATTTATTGCAAAAAGAAGATACTGGATACTGTTTCAATGAACTTTGCATAATCACTACTGAGACAAAACCGGCTCAGACACACTTTGACCCACACTATCCACTTTTTGAAACAGTATCATCAAATCAACCGAAGAAAGTACAAAATCGCACAAGAATCGGCTTAATTCAGATGTCCACAAAAAAGCCATTCTTTATCCCCTGTATAAGGACTAAAGAATGGCTTCATAATATCAATAATTCAAAATCATTAAGCAACCGGTGCTACAGGCAGAACACCTGCAATAAGAATCAACACAAGCAGACCGAGAATTGCATAAAGTTCAGGGAACACGGCGAGCACCATTGTTGTACCAAAAGCATTATATCCACCACCTATTGCAGAAATACCGTTAGCACAAACTTTTGCCTGACGAATGGCAGAGAACAAAGCTACAAGACCAAGAGCAAGACCAGCACCTAATACAGCGGATGCTGTAAACATATCCATTCCGCTATATACATGTGTGTTCAACATAAAAAAGCCCACAAAACCATAAAGTCCCTGTGAAGACGGGAGAGCGGCAAGAGCAATGTATGAACCACTGGCACCCGGATTCTTTTTGTAAGCTCCGATAGCAGCATTACCACAGATTGTTACTCCATAAGCTGATCCAATTCCAGAGAGCGCAACAGCCAGTGCCACTCCCAAATAAGCAAATACAATTTCCATAAAAGTTGTTTTTTAATTATTATTTTTTATTTATTATTTTTCATTAAACTCATTCCGATACACACATAAAATGTGTATGAAGCAGTATGAGAACTGCCAAGTTCGCAGTTCCTTATATTCTCCTGCAATAACCCTAATCCTTTTTGAACACTTTCAGTTTGAATGGAGTATATTCTTTTCCAGCTCCTTCAAAATCTGCATTCTTGAAAAACTCCACAAATGTCAATCGCATAGGATGGACAAATGAAGAAATCATACAAAGCGCAAAATTGATGCCATGTCCAAGCAGAAGGATTATGAGCATAGGTAACCAACGTATAGCCCACGACATGTCACTCGTCATATCAGTAGCAAGTTGGTTGAAGACACTTCCTAACACACCTCCTGTAAGCCCTAAAGCAAACAAACGGATATAACTAAGCAAATCACCAAGCAATCCTGTTGCCATATTGTAAGTAGCCCATATACCAGAACCAAAGTTCATAAAGATATTCTTATCTGGTGAATTGAAGAAATAAATTCCCAAAGCAGATATTCCCAGAACAGCATACAATATATATGTCACAGCCAAAGGCAACTCAACACCACAAGCCGGAACTCCAAAACAAAGTATGATAGCAAGAAGTGCCACAACCCAAGACATCTTGCCTATACCATATTTCCATCCATACAATTTCGCAGCTTTTGCAGCAGACAGCACCATTCCAAGAAGAACTTGAACCAAACCGATAAAGACAGAAATGACCATCATCGGAGAGTATCCGAACAATGTAAAATTACTGTCACTTATAAAATACGGTTTGAGAGGGGCAAGAAAAGCCCAATCACTCTGAGTCAAGTCTATCCCGAGGAATGAACCAGTCAATGAACCGCAAACGATTGTCATAGTACCAAGAATAATTCCCAAAGTACCATAAGGCTTCAGTTCAGGTTTGAGTTTTCCTCTAAGTATAATACTTGCTACCAAAATCAAGAGTCCATATCCAGCGTCTCCCATACATAGTCCGAAGAACAACATAAAGAACGGTGCAAAAAAAGGAGTTGGATCAAGATCATGATAATTAGGAAGAGAATACATGCGCAGAATAGGCTCAAATAAGGAGCTATAAGAATTATTCTTTATCTGCACAGGTACATTATCCTCAAAAGCAGGATTCTCCATCTCATAATAAATATGATTCTTATCCAAATAATCAGTTATCTCTGCTGACTTTTCTTCAAGTGTCCAGCCTACAATCATCTTCACAGAATCTTCTGCAAGACTTTCAGAACTAAGTTTGACCTTAGACAATGAAATCTTATTCTCATTCTCTATCTGACCTGCAAGCAGACAGTCTCTTTCTTCTGCATTTATACGCAAGAACAATTCATGAATATCACCCAGTTTTGCAAGCAGTTTGGACTTTTCCTCACGATAACAGTGAAGAGACATCTGAGGCAAATCAATATTCTCTGCCGCAATGTCTGGTTTGTCCTGTGAAAACGTAATGAAATACGTTTTGCCTTCCGACTCGCTTACAGGAATGGCAAAATACAATTCACTCCATTCTGGTTTGAACATTTTGGAGGAGCAAGAGAAAAAATAAGCGTTATATCCTACTTTAGAAAGACGCTCAAGTGAAGCCCACTCAAAATTACCCCACGGAGCAAGAATGGAAATGGACTTCTCAACTGAATCAAGAGCATGTTTCAGCTTATTCTCTTCAGTAAGTTGATCCTCAATCAAAGTAAGCAAATCGCCTGCTCTTGAAGCATCAACCACTTTTTCTGCATAGATATTTTTTGTCTTATAGGTTTCCACAGCAAAATCAAGCGCGTTTACAGCACTCTTATAACGTTCTGCCAAAGACAAACATTCCTGAAGCTCAGCACTTGTAGAACCACTCTGTAGTTCCTCAACATGAACAACACCTATTGCACGAATATCATCAAGAAAACTTTCGTATTCCTTGTTAGTCACAAGGAATGTCAGTTTTTTCATTTTCTGAATCATATCTCCACCTCCTTTCTTTTTTCCTGAAGCGATTTCAAGATTTTCTGTGAAGACTTCGACAAATTCTCTTCATCTTCCATAAAACGCTTGATTTTCCTTACAGCCTCTTGAAATCCTGGAATCTGCACTTTCTCAAAAAGATTCACCTTCTGTGTAGTCTTTTTACGAGCATACTCAAGCAATCCAAGTTTTGCAAGAACAAATTCACGCTCCACAGCAGTCTTGGCAAGTCCTTGCAAAAGATTGATTCCATCAAAGAACCACTTAGGAGAACTAAACAGTCCAAAAGGCTTCACCTCAAGTTGAATATTCTTCAGTATAGGGACACGGACACCTGCAATTTTCTTGACATCAAGCTCCACATCCTTAAGAGCAACCAGAGAAGCATCAAACTCTCCCCACAAGGCATACATGGACTCATAGCCTTGTATTTGGCTTTCAAGTTTCTTCTCCAACTCATCAGCATCCGCCTTGCATTTCTTTACCTCAAGGCGCAACGCGGTCTCCTTGCTCTTTATAATGGGCAAGGTACGCTGACGCATTTTCAACTGCTTGTCTATTTGCTGAAGCGACGTTTTATTATATTGAAACTTTATTGCCATTTTAAGTTATAAAGTTTTTATTATCAATTTATTAAGCATATTGCCTATATGTATTTCGGGAATAGCAACTATTATTACAGGCGAACCTAACCAAAGTACATAAAAACCTGTCACAAAAGAATTTATTTCCAATAAATATCCGTAAATTCTTTCTTTATATTCACTTCTTCCAAAGTAAAATATTTACGGAATAACTCCCATGTAACATCCAGCATCTCTGTCGTATCCAAATTAACATCAATAGCCAGCAGTTTCATAGCATAATCTTTTGCAAAATCAAGGCAACGGTTATCATAATCAGTCAAGTCAAAACCATTTTCCAATTTGGTTTTTGCATTGGCTGCATCAGAATACAGACGAATAGCCGCATTCATTACTTGACTATGATCCTTACGTGTCTTTTTTCCGGCAACAAGCTGTTTCAATCGTGAAAGTGAACGGAACGGATCTACAATAACCTTACCAACATCAGAATCACGACGCAAGAACAACTGTCCTTCTGTAATATATCCCGTATTATCTGGAACAGCATGAGTAATATCTCCACCAGAAAGCGTTGTGACAGCAATAATAGTGATGGAACCTCCACCAACCTCATCAGGGAACTGCACAGCTTTCTCATAAATTTTTGCCAAATCAGAGTACAAAGATCCTGGCATTGAATCCTTTGACGGAATCTGGTCCATACGGTTGGAAACAATAGCCAAAGAGTCTGCATACGATGTCATATCAGTCAGCAGCACCAATACTTTCTCATGTTTTTCAACGGCAAAGTACTCGGCAGCAGTAAGAGCCATATCAGGAACAAGAAGCCTCTCAACAGCCGGGTCTTCTGTCGTATTCATAAAAGAAATAATACGATCAAGCGCACCTGCATTAGAGAATGTATTACGGAAGAAATAGTAATCGTCATTTGTCATACCCATACCTCCCAAAATAATCTTATCGGCTTTAGCACGAAGTGCCACCATAGCCATTACCTCATTAAACGGTTGATCCGGATCAGCAAAGAAAGGTATTTTTTGTCCTGACACAAGTGTATTGTTCATGTCAATACCTGCAATACCTGTAGCTATAAGCTCACTTGGCTGCTTTCTTCTGACAGGATTTACAGAAGGACCACCAATTTCAACTTCTTTTCCCTCGATTTCCGGTCCTCCGTCAATAGGATTTCCATACGCATTAAAAAAACGTCCCGCAAGCTGCTCACTAACCTTCAAGGTTGGTGCCTTGCCTAAAAAGACAACTTCGGCATTAGTAGGAATACCACCTGTACCTTCAAAGACCTGTAATGTAACTTCATCACCAACAATCTTTACAACCTGAGCAAGTTTGCCATTGATTGTAGCCAATTCGTCATATCCAACCCCTTTTGCTTTAAGGGAACAAGTAGCCTTTGTTATCTGACTTATTTTTGTATATATTTTCTGAAATGCTGTTGTAGCCATATTATTCTCTTATTTATTTATGCTCTGCAAGCATCGCCATTACCTGATTCTTGAAATTGTAATACTGCTCAGACTTATATGGAGAATAGTTCATCTGCTTGCAAATATTTATCATTTTCTTGAAATAATCCACCACATCCAGGAAATTATCAAACTTGAAATCAATCTTACAAATATCAACTACAAGATTCAATATTTCCTCCTGACGTTCAAGAGAAGTCACCGCATCCACTTCATCAAAAGCATCTTGCTGCAAAATTACAAAATCAATAATCTCCGACTTCCAAAATGTCTCATGATAATCCACTGGAACACCATCATCACCCAAAATGTTTATCTGTTCGGCAATTTCCTTACCACGTTGCATTCTTGTTTTCAAATCCAAGACTTTAGGAATCCACTGGTCATTTATACGCTCCTTTATATATTCCGCAAATTCAGGATATTCAAGATATTTAGAATAAGAGTCTATTGGATTTACAGCCGGATAACGCTTTTTATCTGCACGGTCCTGTTCCAAGCCATAAAAACAACGTGCCACTTTCTTGGTATTTTCTGTCACAGGCTCCTTCAAATTTCCACCTGCTGGAGAAACAGTACCAATAAAGGTGATAGAACCGACCTTTCCATTATTGAGATATACATATCCTGCTCGTCCATAAAAATTAGAGATCAAAGCAGACAAGTCCATTGGGAATGCGTCAGGACCAGGAAGTTCCTCCATTCGGTTAGACATTTCTCGCAAAGCCTGTGCCCAACGCGATGTTGAATCCGCCATCAACAATACGCGGAGTCCCATAGAACGATAATATTCAGCCATAGTCATTGCCGTATACACCGACGCTTCACGAGCAGCAACTGGCATATTTGATGTATTAGCAATGATAATTGTACGCTCCATCAACTTACGTCCTGTATGCGGGTCATCCAATTCCGGAAACTCAGTGAATATTTCAACCACCTCATTAGCACGTTCTCCACATGCTGCAATGATAACAATATCAGCTTCCGCCTGTTTGGAAATTGCATGCTGAAGAACTGTCTTACCCGTACCAAAAGGGCCAGGAATGAAACCTGTACCTCCCTCTACAATAGGATTAAATGTGTCTATAGTACGAACACCTGTTTCAAGCAATTTAAAAGGACGAGGCTTCTGCTTGTAATTTGTCATAGCAAACTTTACAGGCCAATGCTGAATCATATCCACATTAATGTCATTCCCATTTTCATCTGTAAGCACTGCTATTACATCTTTTATTTTATATTGACCTGCCGGAACAATACTTTTAATTTTTGCCACACCTTTCAATTGAAAAGGAGCCATAATTTTAAGAGGTTGTGAGTTTTCTGTCACTTCTCCAAGCCAATCAGAAGCATGCACTTCATCTCCAACCTTCACAATTGGTGTAAAATTCCAAATCCGGTCATCATCAAGCGGATCGGTATAAAGCCCTCTTTTCAAGAACACACCATCCATTTTGTCAAGGTCGTTCTGAAGACCATCAAAGTTTTTCGACAACATACCCGGTGCCAATCTCACCTCAAGCATGTGTCCTGTAAAATCGGCAGGAGAACCAACTTTTAGTCCACGTGTACTTTCAAACACCTGTACATAAACATCAGAACCAACCACTTTTATTACTTCAGCCATCAAACGGTCGCCTCCGGTCTCAATGTAACATATCTCACCTTGAGCAACAGGACCGTCAACACTGAGTGTGACCATATTAGCGATTACGCCACTAACAGTTCCTTTAGTCATAGTATTTATTATTATTTATTTCTTAAATTCTTCTGGAACACGGACTTCCTCACGCAAATTATCAATTATACGCTTAAAAGCCTCACGTCCTGTTTCTATATCCAATTTATTCCATCGTTCCAATATTTCCAATTTACACATGTAAGCAAATACCGCCTCAATAGAGAAAATATTGAAACTCGACAGTTCATCAAGCCATGTCCACTTAAAGAAATCTATTTTCTTTTCTTTTTCAACAGGATTCTCACAATCAACAATCTTCATCAGCTCTCCAATATAATCATACTCCGTTGTCAAATTGAAGTCTTTCGTATTGTTATTGCGAATCATTTCGCATATTTCATTGTTTCCAAGAATATAATCCGAAACATTCCAACCATTCTTCCGTGCTATCATAGCCGTCAGAATATTTGTCATATCAAAATTAAGTTGAAACCATCTGGATATTGCCTTATTAGGACATTTCACTGAATACTTATAATACTCAAGAGACATCGCATCTTCTGGAAAGAAATCAACTTTATCTTTATTGTAAAAAAAATCACGCGCATAAGTAGACATGAATGCAGGATAACGGTGGACATTAAAGTTCATATCCTTAGCTGATTTTATCAAGTCCTGATATTGTTCCAATGAGTAGTTTCCATTAGGGCTAATTTCTGCATCCTGACTCTTCAGTAACTTGACAAGATTCATACAATCAAATTTCAAGAAGAAATAAAACATCAACTTCTTGTCCTTATCTGACAGAATATTTTCAAGCTCATTCTTAAAATCATTTACAGTAAGAGTAGTCTTAACCTCATCAAAAGACATTTCAGGTAAACCAGCCATTAAACAATAGTAGTTTCCCATATCTGCTCACAATTAAAATAACATATCTATCAATTGTGGTCTCAAGAAAGACTTAAAGTAATTTTCAAACTCCTCCTTGCCAAAATTCACTTTATAAGTACCATCAGCAGGCTGTATGGTAAATAAAACTTTGAGTCCATTTACTTGTTCAATCTTTACCCCACTGTCAAGCAAAGCCTTCGCCTTAGCTGCAAATAAAGATTTCAAACTATCCGCATCACTTGTTGAAATAACAATATCTTCATTTTCAGCCCATTTTGAAGCCAAATTCAAGATAAAATCATTGATAAAGTTCTTATTTTGAGTCAAATCATTGACAGTAGTACCTATAATCTTATCTGATACCACATTAGCTATTTCAGTCTTAAGAGCATTCAAAGCCTGCAAAGTGAACATTTTCAACTCCGCTTTAGTGTTATCCTCAAGCACTTGCGCATTTTTCTTTGCATCTGCAATAATACTTTCAGCTTTTTCTATAGCAGCGTTTACTATATTATCAGATTCAACTTTTGCAGAAGCTATTATTTTCTCAGCCTCTGCATTACCTTTAGCCACACCTTCTTGAAAAAGTTTATCGGCTAATACCTGTATTTTGTTTTCCATATATATATAATTTTATTTTGCTACAAATTTAATGTTTCTTTTTATAACACAGTATAAACATCAAATATATTTCACCAAAAGAACAAAAAATCCACCATTTATATCTTTCACTGCATCAAAAACAGATGAATACTTCTTATTCATAAGCCATATAAACCAAACTATTTGTATGTTCTCAACAGCCATCTTTAAGTCAAAAACGTCCAAATAGTAAATAAAGAAGCTATCCATAGCCCAGTATAAAAAGCCAGAAAGACAGCAATAGAATAATGTCCATACTGTCTTCCAGCTTATTTCATTAAGTTTTTACGAGAAAAAAGTTCTTTGCCTAACAACTGATTACATCCATGAATGCTAAAGCACATCCATTATAACAGACAAATAGACTTAGTCTCAGTATCCCAATAAATCTCACCAAAGGCTACCCCAAGAGTTATCTTCATCACTCAAACCTCCAGTCCGACCTTTAGACAAGACTTCCATATCATACTCAGCCTCTTCATCGCTAACACCTATAAACTTAGCCGATGTGGCAATAATATTTTCCGAATCCAACTCAACCACACACATAGTAGGTTTGACATATTCTTTCTTTTCCATAACATTACATTTATAAATGACTATTTTACATATATTTTTCTCACACTTCCATCTGACATTTTCATAATATTCAAGCCTTTAGTCAGACCATCCTGCTTGATACCATAAATATTATAATACTCTTCTGCAACAACATCATTGCTCTCTACAATATGTCCTATACTGTTTACCTCATTCGGGTCTACAATTCTTAAAGTCAATAAATTAGTTGTCTGAGATACTACCGTCATATATGCTCTGAAAGAATTTATGACAGGTTCTTTTCCTGATGCCACAACATAGAATGCAGGCTCATCACCGTGCATCTGCAACACATAACTACCGGCTTCCACATTCTGCTTAGAATAAACACCTTTTAGAATACCATTATTCATATCTTCCGGTACTACAATATCCGCATCTTTAGCAGAAAATATATATATGCCCTGCTCACCTTTAAGAAGTACAGGTTTGTTTGCCTCCAACGTATCAACCTCCATTGCAATTATCTCCTTGCCACTTAATGATTCCAATCTGTAAACTGTGAGTCCATCCGGCACAGAGCAATTAAAAGGAAGGCACAATGTAGCATATCCGGCAGCAGAGATATTCATTGTATAAGTCACTTCTTCGGCAGTAAAATTGAAAGGTACACGAAAAGCATACCCATTATTCAACACAAGTCTCTGACACACATACCTATTATTATTTTTACTTATTACATTATCCGCATTTTCCTCATTTTTATTTTTAATTATCAATGAGTTAGGACTTAATATTTGAAAATCACTGACATCATCCTGACAACATCGCAGATCTATGCTTGTGGCATTCGCATCAGAAAAGACAAAATCCAATTCGGAATCAGCAAAACCACTCCCTGCAATAATATATCCATATGGTGGAGTATTATCTCTACAAACAACCTTTACTGGGGTTTCCACTGCCTTCAGTCCCCAAAATTTCCCCAACTTACCGTATATATAAATTTCTTTCCCTAAATTATGTCTGTTGTCATTTATATTCAGCACAGACTTTATCTCATCTGATAATTTGACGGGGACATACTGTTTTCCTGAAGCATCTATATGTCCGATACCCAAAGTATTAATCTTGTTCGTACCGGTATTATTGCAATCAGTAGTTAGATCACCACTATTTTCAGCACCTAAATACCCCACAATATAACCTTTTACCCAAACATTTTTAGTGGGAAGTTTTGAATCTGAAAAGGCACTTATCTCATCATAAGTATAGGGAGCCTCAAAAGAAGCATCCGGTTCACGCTCCAAAATCGTCACAGTAACAGACGACTCTTTACTTTCATACCCTTCTGAATCAACAGCAATAGCCTTTATTGTTGTCGTCTCAGAAACAACAAACGGTTCAGTATATAAAATGGAAGATGCAGAAGGAGAAGAGCCATCTGTCGTATAATAAATTGTACATCCTTCTTCTGCTCCTATAACAACAGTTTGAGACTCATAATAGTTTCCAGTAGCAGGAGATATTACAGGCTTCTCTACAGTAATAACAGGATCAGATGCCCCTATCACTTTCTTGTAAAGGTACACATTATTCTGGTCTGAATCGTAACAACTGAAAAGATTTGAGCTGGGATTAAACATAAACCAATTCTTCACTGTCTTTTTAGTAGCCTTAATAGTAGCAGCATAATCATCACTAATGGCAATAGAAAAACAAGCATAATTATCTAATTTACTGATAGTTTGAAGATAATTGAAAGTTTTCGTATCCGTTACATTCAAATAAGCATCGCTCACCGCATCATAAAATGTCCATGCTCCAGCTTTTCCACCTAATACAAGCTCATATGGATTGGTCTTATCACTCGAAAGTATGGCTGTTTCATGCACAATGGAAGTATCAAAAGCATTTACAATAACCCCCTTTCTATTATTGCCATTATTATATGACAGCGCATATACCTCACCATCAGCAAACCCACTCGCAATCAGATAAACTCCACCGCTTTCTAATTGACTTTCACTCGTCACTAACTTATAGGTATTCGGCTCATCTTGTCCAAATACACCACCATTGCATGACAATACTGCCACTGCGAACATACATAAAGCCCTATGCTTCATACATTAAAATATTTAAGGTTGGAACTCAAAATTCACAAACTAACAATAAAACTATCCCCAAGTAAAAGTATAGAAAGAAAAAAGAAGAACATCAAATGCCTATCCCCACATGACTTTCAATCATTAGAATAATAAACAAAATGTATTCTCATCCCCTCGATATTTTGCTCAACAAAGTCTATCAGTTGCAAATATACTCATTTAATCAAACATTCAAAACTTTTTTCTGTTTTTTATAGCATCTTTCCACTTCTTCTCTCTCGGCCAACCTGCCAGGTCCTCGTTGGAAAATTCGGCATCATACTTTCCGCAGAATAAGTTGGCAAAGATGAAATAAACCGGTGCGAGAAGTAGGGTAAATATAATATAGAGCAATACAATGAACCCCATACTCTGCCTATCAGCATCCAAAGAGCTACATAGGTGCTTGTGCCACGGTAGTTGCCGTTGTCATCATGACATACCCGTGTAGAGGGGAACAGGGCATTATGGACTAAAAAGGAGAAATTTCTCGTAGCTTGGATTTTTAATTTGCAAGATTTGCAAAAGGTAAGCGTCCATACTGATTTACATAGTTGGACAGCATTGAGGCTTCAACCGTCCTTGGGTCGGTCTTCGGAGTCTCTTTCCAAGCGATGAGTAAATCATCAGCATCGGCAAGTTGCCAAAGATAACGACCGCCCCAATGTCCGATATTAGCACCAACACCAAACCGTAGTAGTTGCCCAAGACGCTTACGAAGGCTCGTTGCTTTGCCGATATACATTGTTGAACTACCTTCAATGACGTTACTTTCAAGCTCGGCTATTGACACATTAGGGTCTTTACCCTTAAAATGCCCACCTGTTCCCATCTCAAGAAACTGGGGTTTGTCATCAGATACCCGAAGCACAACATATACACCTCCAGATTGAGGAATAATGTTCGATGAAATCCGAAGATCTGAAACCTTAATGAAACCGGAGAATCCATCTTCTTTATATTTTGCCACTTCTTCCACTGTCATATTGATTTTATTTGTTTCTTTCCAACACTCTCTGATTGTTCTCTCGAACTCTTTCACTAAATGCCAATGGCTTGATAACGGTGAGAGAGTTGCTTCTTGACAGCAATACCATTACAAAGCCACTAGTCATTCGGAGTTTTACTCTGATTCTGAAATAATCTTCACTGTCTATCAATATCTCCTGCAAATGAAGGAGTGGTATCGCCTTTAGAAATTTGCCAGCGATGTCTGATTTTTTTCAGCGGCAAATCATAATACCGTATGGTATGGTGTGTTTCTTTTTGCATTTAGGACACTCCCAAATAAACAAATCACCATTTTTCATCTTTTCAGCCAATTCTGAATTATAGTTCAGATTTATGGAAGTGTACACGATAAAATCTCCCTTTGCGCCACAATCAGAGCATGTTACTTTTTTTATTACAGGTCTTGTCATATCATTGATTATATAAAGTCTATCAGTTGCAAGGCTCCCCCCTTCCCTCCATATGCGGAAATCCCCCCGGAAGTCCCTTAAGGGGCCTCC
>JAMPEL010000008.1:0-51552 GCA_023665185.1 Roseburia sp. | reverse complement strand
TCCTCCCCTAAGTTAGGGGAGGTGTCACGAAGTGACGGAGGAGTCTGTCTGATTTCATCTAAAACACACTTACAAAAAGTCAGGAAGTCTGTCAGAATACACAAAAAATACTTACAAAAAGTCAAGGAGATTGTAAAAAAAATATCAGTATAAGACAATGAAAAAAACAGACGCAATAATTGTAATAGCCACACACATTGATTATTTTTGCAAAACCATAAAACATTCCCCCAAAAAGCAAACCATCCAACAAGAATAGAAACCGTAAAAAGTCTGCTCGATGAACGATATGTACACCCACTCTGACACCATATTCAATTTTCCTATCAAGGACAAGTCCAACGACATTATAAAAGTAATTGGTGTTGGCGGAGGTGGAGGCAATGCCGTAAAGAACATGTATAGTCAGGGCATTGCCAATGTGTCGTTTGCCATCTGCAACACCGACAGCCAGGCATTGGCAAATACGGGCATTCCGGTCCGCATACAGTTGGGTACAAAAGGGCTGGGAGTAGGAGGAAATCCGGAAAAGGGACGTGAGGCGGCAGAACAAAGCATTGACGACATCAAACGGCTGTTTGACGACCATACGCAAATGGTACTCATCACAGCAGGTATGGGAGGAGGCACCGGCACGGGAGCGTCTCCCGTCATCGCTTCTGTGGCGAAAGAGATGGGCATTCTGACAATCGGTGTAGTCACACTTCCTTTTGCTTTTGAGAAACGCAAGCGTATAAAACAAGCATTACGGGGTATGGAAGAGCTGAAAAAGCATGTGGACACATTGCTGGTAATCAACAACGAGCGGTTGCCGGAGATTTATCCGGACTTGTCTGTTGCCGACGGTTTTCTTAAAGCAGACGAGATACTGACTGTAGCCACAAAATGTATCACAGAAATCATAACCATCAAAGGAGTTGTGAACCGCGATTATTGCGATGTGGAAACAGTCATGAGAAACGGCGGAAACGCAATCATCACAATGGGAAGGGCGCACGGAGAACACCGAATAATGAAAGCCATGTCTAACGCTCTCGACTCACCGCTAATGGGTGATATGGAAATAGAAAAGGCGAAACGACTGCTGTATATTGTCTATACATGCGACAAGTCGCCAATACGAATAAGCGAGCTGACCGAGGTCAATCTGTTCATGGATAGTCTGGACGAAGATGTGGAGATGTTGTGGGGACTATATGAGGACAACACTCTGGGGAACGATGTAAAAGTGACGATTATCGCTACCGGATTTGACCAAAATGCAGAAGAGCCGGAGGAGATGACGGACAACGGAAAGACAAACCGCCTGTTTGGAATGTACTACCCCGGACTGACAGACGGAAAACGCACAGGCGGGTATGCAGGAATACAAGAGACTGACGGAAATGGAAACAGAGTGGAAAGACAGGGTCGCAGGTACGAGACAGAATCCATACCTTCCCCAACAGACAATCATCTTGACAATCATCCTGCCTGTACAGAGAGTATCCATACTGACGAGAAAACTAACGGGACACCGCCTGCTGGAAAAAAGACAAGATGGCTGGATACAATTGAAAACATACTGTCGGCATACACAAATGAATAAAAAACAGACAGAACCATACGGACAGAAATCACAAAAACGCATTTATAATAATGGAAAATCAGTTTGAATCAAGAATAAAGGAAGACCTGCACCAGTATCTCGTACAAGCAGGAGTAGCAGACAAGCATCTTCCTGAATGTCAGGATGTAGAGGAGAAATGGCCGGAACTCGGACAGGCATATATCCCTGACGGTATCAGGGAGTTTGCCCACTACCCTACCGTCTCACTCGGGTGGATGATGTTCGTAGGTATGGCGATTGCCAAATACTGGGATACGGACTGGACAACATACAGCCAACAAACCGGCATGTACGAGGCTATCCGCGATGTGCGGGGATACGACTGTATGGACGAGCATATTCTGGAGGATATTCTTTGTCTGGACAATTCCCAATGCCAACGTATCAGCAACATAGTGGCGGAATGTGCGGCCAGAGTAAACAATGCACTGCACCACGAGCATATAGAGCCGGGAACTCCGGAGGCTTTCCGGGCATACGTGTCGTGCCTGCACCAACTGTATCTTATGGGCATGGCAATGCAGCTTCGCAGCATGGGCTACCATATGAGGAAAATGGAATAAACATTCGCATCCGCTTGTGGGAAATGCAAACAAAAATGCCCGTCATCACAATCATCTTATAAAAGTATTGCCACATGGAAATAGTTTGAAGTTTGCGATAGGGTGAGAAAGAAGCTGAATGAGAATAAAAGTCATAGGAGAAGGTGATATTCCGGCTTTTATTATTTTGTCAAGAGTCTCGTTATCATTATTTTTGCGTAATAATGCGGAGAAGTTCTTTGCATTGACAATTGAAGTTACATGAGAAGATTAAATACATATCCGGCAAGACCATTCGTCAAGTGGGTTGGAGGAAAAAACCAACTTCTTGACGATATAAAAAAGACTTTACCATGTGATTTATCACGTAGGGATGGTTTGACATATATTGAACCATTCGTAGGCGGTGGAGCTGTCTTATTCTGGATTTTGCAAGAATACCCTAATATAACAAGAGCTATAATAAATGATATAAATGCTGAGTTAATTTGCACATATCGAGTGGTAAAATCCGATGTTGAAAACCTGATTGTCGAACTGACCCGGCTTCAAACCGAATATCTGTCACTTGATGAAGTGGCAAGAAAAGAATATTTCCTTTCTCAACGTGACCGTTTTAACGGAAAAGACACTTCGGATGTTGAGACAGCCGCTTTATTCATTTTCTTAAATCGTACTTGTTTCAATGGGTTGTATCGTGTAAACTCTAAGGGTAAGTTTAACGTCCCGCATGGGAAATATGCGAATCCGAAAATTTGCGATGAAGAAACATTAAGAGCGGATTCTGCTATTCTACAGCGAGTAGAAATTCTTTGCGGTGATTTTGCACAGACAGGAAAATATGTTGGTGATAATGTGTTGTATTATTTTGACCCACCGTATCGTCCACTGACAGCAACAGCAGCATTTACATCTTACGCAAAAGACGGTTTTGATGATACAGAACAGATGAGACTTCGTGATTTTTGTGCTCAAATTGCAAAACATAAGTCTTTGTTTGTAGCAAGTAACTCTGATCCACAGAACATTGATAATAAAGATGATTTTTTTGATCGCCTTTATAATATGTTTTCCATAAAACGTGTATATGCAGCAAGAATGATAAACTCAAAAGGAAATGGACGTGGAGCTATTTCGGAGATAATGATTTCAAATTTGATATGATTTTCGCAGAACTTCCTTACCATCTTCAAACGGAGGCATGGCAATACAGCTTCGCAGCATGAGCTACCACATGAGGAAATTGAAATAACCATCCGCAGCTAATTGCGGGAGTTGCAGACAAAAAATATCGCATTCACAATCATATCTTAAAAGTATTGTCACATGGAAATAAAGAGTCTTGACCATTTGTCGATTGACGAAATAACCGATTCGTTTCTTGAAGCGTTCTCGGACTATGCAGTACATTTCACTCACAATCAGGTAAAGTCCATCTTGCGCCGCCGTGGCTTCTGCCCTATGCTGACATTCGGCATGTTCGACAACGGCAAACTGGTGTCCTTTGTATTCAACGGCATAGGCATAAAAGACGGCATTCCTACTGCCTACGATACGGGAACGGGGACAATAAAGAGCTATCGCGGACAGGGACTTGCCGCTGAAATATTCCGCCACACTGAGAAGAGGCTGGTAAAGCAGGGTATTGCCCGGTATCTGCTTGAGGTGCTGTGCGACAATCAGCCAGCAATAGCCTTATACAAAAAACTCGGATTTGAGATTGAGCGAGAGTTTATATGCTACGCGGCTCCCGCCAAGAATATTGCCACCTCCGCAGGCAACGCGACTCGTGACATTATTCTGCGCGTCACCACAAACAGTAATGCAATACAGTCGGAAAGCTATCACGACTATTCCCCGTCGTGGCAAAGCTGTTATGCGTCGGTATTAAGAGCCAACGAAGAACTTTCCTGTATCGGTGCGTGGATTCATGGCGAGTTTGCAGGATATGCCATTGGAGATGCCCGGCAAGGGGAATTGGCTCAGTTGGCAGTAAGAAGGGATTTGCGCAGGAGAGGTATTGGGACTGCCCTCTTGGAGCATTTTGTATCCACCATGCAGACAGACTCGATAAAGATACTAAATGTGGATGCAAGATGCGGCTCAATGATTTCTTTTCTCGAAAGGATGAATATCGGGATTTCCTCCCGTCAATATGAAATGTCCAAGAATCTGTCGCAGGACAAAATCTGAATAACAGGCAAAACAACAGTTGTTGTTTGCCTGCCGGACAAAAAAAGAACCGTATTCTGTTCTGATTGCCAGAAAACAAGAATACGGTTCTTTTCTATTTTATAGTGTTTATGCGTAAAGCAAAGAATCAATATTTGAATTTGTCTGCCTTTACATAAATCTTATAGTCTTTGATACCTCCCGGTACAGTAGATTCCATACGTGGAAGATACTGAAGCGCAGTGACAGTCTGTACCTTACCGAGATCGATAATGATGGTATGAGGGAACTTGACACCCTTCACCGTAGACCAGAATGTAGACTCCTGCAAGTCGTAAATCTTGTCACCGGCACGGTTTCCTGTCACAATATCCTCGCTGTCGGCATAGTCAATGCGCCACGGCTCACGGCTGAGACGCTCTCCGTTCTCATCAAGAAGATAGAGTTCGGCTATACATGCATACTCATTTCCATCGTGTGCGTTGAGTGCCTCAAGACATACGTAACGGCCTGTTTGAGGCGCATCGAACTTGACTTCCTGCCATCCGTTACCGGCACTGAACGAACCGCTCTTGACAGCCTTTTCGGCTGAAAGGTCAAGATTCTGACCTTCCTGACGGTGAATAGGCGGCTCGGCATTGAGAAGCTTGTCGATGATTGGTTTGTCAAGGCCTTCTGCCTTAGCTTCCTTCGGACCGATGACATCGAATACAATGACCTCATTCTGTCCTTTCTTCAACCAGCATCCCGGAACATACAATGTCTGCTGAGGACCAATTTCCCAAATACGTCCTACACCATGTCCGTTAACATAGACAAGACCTTTGCCCCATGTCTCAAAGTTGATGAATGTATCGCCGACTTTGCTGACATTAAATGTGGCACGATAGAAACCCGGCACTCTCTGTCCCTTATCATCAGTTACAGATGCAAGAGACTTGAAGTTCTGGCTCTTATTGAACTCATAGGTATCCGGAAGCAAATAATTTTTCCAGTTCTTCAAGCTTGCAGTATAGGCATTTCCGTCAATGTCAATGGTAAGTTCCACATTGCCCTCAATTCCCTTGAAGTCCTTGATTGCACGACCGAAATTGATACGTCCCATAGCCTCAACAAGAATGTCGAGCTGGGCACCCTTCTTGCAAGAAGGAAGCACGATGTCCTTATCACCATTGCGGCGGTCGAGTACACCGATATACTTGCCGTCTACAAAAATTTGAAGATAGTCGTGACCTCCGGCAATGTGCAGTTTGCTCTGACCATTAATCTCAGGCAAAGTAGTACGATAGAGAATGGAACCCCATCCCTGATTGAACTCTTCCATTGTCTTCACATCGTGTGTAACAACCGGTTCTGGAAGATTCTCAAACAACGGAGCAACCTGAGTGAACTTGAACTCCGGTATTGAGATAATAGGTTTTGAAGCCGGAGCGGCAGGAAGTTTCTTGTCTGTGTACTGCTGAAGCATGTCGCGAAGCTCCGTGAACTTAGGTGTTACCTGACCATACTCATTAATAGGAGCATCATAGTCGTAAGATGTCACATCTGGTGCAAATCCAGGTGAGTTCGCACCTGCCCAATGTCCGAAACTTGTGCCTCCATGAGTCATATAAAGAGAGAAAGAGATGTTCTTGTCAAGCATTTCCTTCAAACCGGCAACCATGTCTTTTGAACTACGGGTTTCATGCTTGCCCCCCCACTTGTCGAACCATCCGCTCCAAAACTCAGAACACATAAGAGGTGAGTTAGGACGAAGTTCTTTAAGACGACGGAATTGCTCGTCGATATTCGCACCAGTACCGAAATTCATTGTCCAAACAAGATCGTCAAGACCGTTCTTTGTGAAGTTAGAACTCCAGTCGCACTGGAAAAGAGCCACTTTATCGAAACCAGACGCACGTACAATATCACGGATTGCACTGACGTATGGTTTGTCCTCACCATACGAACCATACTCATTCTCTACCTGCACCATGATAATCGGGCCACCATTCTGAATAGTAAGCGGTGCAAGCTGCTCACCGACTTTCTCCTCAAAAATCTTCACGCGCTCCATGAAATAAGGGTCTTGCTCGCGAAGACGAATATCCTTCTTCTTAAGAAGCCACCACGGCAGACCACCCATTTCCCATTCGGCACAAACGTATGGACCCGGACGTACGATAACATACATGCCGTTTTTCTGTGCCAGACGACAGAATGCGGCAATGTCATTATTTCCTGTAAAATCAAAAACACCTTCTTGCTGCTCATGTATATTCCAGAATATATATATACATACGGTATTCATACCTATCGCCTTGCACATCTTGATGCGATGTTCCCAATATTCTTTCGGAATACGAGGATAGTGTATTTCCGCAGCCTTCACCACAAAAGGCTTGCCATTGAGAAGGAAAGAACCTTCTCCCGCCTCAAACGTACCTTTCTTCTGTGCAGAGGCAGGCATACAGAACATGAACGCTGCCAAAAGAAAAGAGAAAAGCAATGTCAATTTAGTTCTTTTCATTGATATAAATGTTGTTTTTTTAAGTAAGTATTCAAATGATTAATGCTTATTCAACGGGCATTGCATTGATGCGCTCCTGATGACGCCCTCCTTCAAACTCAGTAGCGAAAAACTCATCCATAATCTTACGCGCCATCTCGTTATCTATGAATCGTCCTGGCATAACCAACACATTGGCATTGTTGTGCTGACGGATGAGATGAGCAATCTCAGGAATCCAGCAGAGTCCGGCACGAATGCTCTGATGCTTGTTAAGAGTCATGCTTATACCCTCACCGCTGCCACACATGGCAATTCCTGGATAAACCTCACCATCTTCAATTCCTCTGGCAAGAGCATGGCCATAATCAGCATAATTGCAACTGTCCTCAGAATAAGTTCCGTAATCTTTATAATCAATACCCTTTTCTTCAAGATATTGCTTAACAAATTGCTTGAGAGGAAAAGCAGCATGATCGCTTGCTATTCCCACTTTCTTTATTTCCATAATAAAAAAATAAGAAAAACGGACTACAACCAAAGTACAGTATGCCTCTGGTTGCAATCCGTAAATCAATTTATATGTTTAGAACATTGATTTTACCTGATTGTACACATTCTCTGCTGTAAAACCAAGCTTCTCGTCAAGCACTTTATAAGGTGCAGAGAAACCAAAACTCTCAAGTCCGAATACTTTTCCGTTTGCTCCAACAAGTCCTTCGAGGTTGACAGGAAGACCGGCTGTGAGACCGAAAATCTTTGCACCTGTAGGAAGTATGCTTTCCTGATATTCCTTTGACTGGCTGCGGAAAAGACCTTCTGAAGGGCAGCTTACAATGCGGATTCTAAGACCGTCTTTACGGAGAAGTTCAGCTCCAGCAACAAGAGTGGCAACTTCTGAGCCGCTCGCAACAAGAATAACATCCGGATTTTCATCTGCTCCTGCCACAATATAAGCACCCTTTGCAGCCTGACTATAATCTGTACCGGCAGGAAGCTTAGTAATATTCTGACGAGAAAGAATAAGAGCAGAAGGAGTATCTGTATTCTCCATAGCAAGCTTCCAGCAAGCTGTAGTCTCGTCTGCATCAGCCGGACGAAGTACAAGCATAGAGTTCTTGCCGTGATGATTCTTCAGTTTCTCCATAAGACGAATCTGTGCTTCCTGCTCTACCGGTTCGTGGGTAGGACCGTCCTCACCTACGCGGAATGCGTCGTGAGTCCAGATAAACTTCACTGGAAGTTGCATAAGCGCAGCCATACGTACTGCGGGCTTCATATAATCAGAGAAAACAAAGAATGTGCCACAAGCTGGGATTACACCACCATGAAGCGACATACCAATACAGCAGCAAGCCATTGTAAGCTCAGCAACACCAGCCTGGAAAAAGGCACCGGAGAAATCACCCTTAAGGAATGCATGAGTTTTCTTCAAGAAACCATCAGTCTTGTCTGAGTTTGAAAGGTCGGCAGACGAACATACCATATTCTCCACCTGTTCAGCAAGTGCGCCAAGCACTGTGGCAGAAGCAGAACGTGTAGCATCATTCTCTTTCTGTGCAATAGCATCCCAATTGACAACAGGTGCCTCATTAGCGAACCATTTATTGAGTTCCGCAGCTTTTTCAGGATTGGCATCAGCCCATGCCTTTTCTTCAGCATATTTTTTTGCCATAATGCCTTTAAGCTCTTCTGCACGGTTTGCATACAGTTCCTTTACATCATCAAAAATCTGGAACGGATTCTCAGGGTCACCACCAAGATTTGCTATTGTATTCTTGAAAGCATCGCCACCAAGAGGTGCGCCATGTGTCTTACAATTACGCTCGTAAGAAGTTCCATCAGCCTTGACAGCACCTTTACCCATTATACATTTACCTATAATGAGAGTCGGACGATCTTGCTCAGCCTTAGCTGCTGTAATGGCCTCGCGTATTGCCTGAGCGTCATTACCGTTTATCTCAATCACATTCCAATTCCAAGCCTTATACTTTGCGGCTGTGTCTTCTGTCATAACCTCAGCACACTCAGTTGAAAGCTGTATATCGTTTGAATCATAGAACATGATGAGATTGTTCAATCCAAGATGTCCGGCAATACGTCCTGAACCTTGTGAGATTTCCTCTTCAATGCCACCATCTGAAATGTAAGCATAAATCTTTTCATTGGCAAAGATAGGATTGCCTGTCTTTGCCGCAAGGAACTTAGCTGCAATAGCTGCACCAACTGCAAAAGTATGGCCTTGACCAAGAGGACCGGAAGTGTTTTCTATACCACGTTCTATGTCCACTTCTGGATGTCCTGGACATACAGAACCCCACTGACGAAGTTGCTGAAGATCTTCAAGTGAAAACTTTCCTATAAGACAAAGCTGAGAATACAGCATAGGAGACATGTGACCCGGATCAAGGAAGAAACGGTCACGACCTGCCCAAGATGGATTCTCAGGATCGTATTCCAAAAACTCAGAATACAACACATTGATAAAGTCTGCACCACCCATTGCACCGCCCGGGTGTCCAGATTTTGCCTTTTCTACAGCTGCTGCTGCAAGAATACGTATATTATCTGCTGCGTGATTGAGCACGCTAATCGAATTTGCCATATTACTATGATTTATGTAAATTATTAATACTTTAGTCTTTTGGTTATTTCTTGAACTTAACAGCAGCTTCCTCTATAGCCAGACCTGTTTTATAGTTCTCAATGTAAGCATTAAAGCCTGCCACTTCTTCTGCAGTCGGCGAAACCTCAACACCAACTTCGCCTGCAAAAACTGTCTTTTCCAAGAAATCAGCAAGTGAAAGCTTCTCCTTATTATTCACAAGATAAGAACCAAGCAAAGCTATACCCCATGCACCTCCTTCACCGGCTGTCTCCATGACAGAAATCGGTGAATTGATTGCAGCGGCAAGCACTCTCTGCCCTACTCCTTTTGTCTTAAACAATCCGCCATGACCTGTAATTCTATCAACTTTCACTTGCTCTTCTTTCAAAAGAATATCGTTGCCAATCTTCAGAACACCTACTGACGCATAAAGATGCGCACGCATAAAATTAGCCAAGTTGAATTTGTCATTTGCAGAACGTACAAACAACGGTCTGCCTTCTGCAAGTCCTGTCACAGGTTCACCTGAAATATAATTATAAGAAATCAATCCACCACAGTCGGCATCGCCTTTCAGAGCATTGTTGTAAAGCTTTCCATAAACCTCATTCATGTCTACAGGCACACCAAGAAGTTCTTGATACTCTCTAAACAAACTTACCCAAGCATTCAAATCAGATGTGCAGTTATTGCAATGAACCATAGCCACCAAACTACCATCAGGAGTAGTAACCATATCTATCATCTCATACGGCTTAGACAATTCTTTCTCCAGCACAATCATTGAGAAAGATGATGTTCCAGCTGATACATTTCCTGTACGCTGTTTGACTGCGTTAGTGGCAACCATACCAGTACCTGCATCACCTTCTGGAGGACAAACAGGAATACCTGGTTGAAGATGGCCAGACACATCAAGTTTTTTCGCACCTTCGGCTGTAAGAAATCCTGCATTCTCACCTGCAAGCAACACTTCAGGAAGAATATCAAGAAGTTTCCAATCAAAGCCCTTAGGTGCTACAAGCTTGTCAAACTTATCAACCATTTCAGCCGAATAAGTTTTCGTTACCGGATCAACAGGAATCATACCAGAAGCATCGCCTACACCAAGAACTTTCTTACCAGTAATTTGCCAATGTACAAAGCCGGCAAGTGTTGTCAGGTAGTCAATATCCTTTACATGCTCTTCATTATCCAGTATAGCCTGATATAAATGAGAAATACTCCATCTCAATGGAATATTATAAACAAAAAGCTCAGACAATTCTGCGGCAGCCTTTGCTGTATTAGTATTTCTCCATGTTCTGAAAGGTACAAGAATTTCCTCTTCTTTATTGAAAGCCATATATCCATGCATCATTGCACTGATACCAATTGCAGCCAACACTTCAATCTCTGTATCATAGAGTTTCTTGACGTTTGCGCGAAGATTAGCATAACAATCTTGAAGTCCGTACCAAACAGCCTCAACACTGTAAGTCCAAAGTCCGTCCACAAGCTGATTTTCCCACTCGTGACTACCTTGAGCTATAGGTTTATTTTCTTGGTCAATCAAAACAGCCTTTATTCTGGTAGAACCAAACTCTATACCAAGAATAGCTTTTCCTGCTTCAATTGTTGATTTTGCATCTAAATTCATTTGAAAGCACCAGTTTTATATTAAGAAAAAAATCAATAAAAGGACGCGAATACATACAAAATTCGCGTCCTTATTCTGGAATAAAGATTACATCAATGCTTTGTTCAACATGTAATAAACTTCATTATTGCGAAGCTGCTGCTTAAAGTTAGAGATAGTTGTATCTTTATTGATATGTACCATCTCAATACCTGCTATTTCTGCATAGTCTTCCCAATATTCAGGTGTAATATCATAAGAGAAACAAGAGTGGTGAGTACCACCGGCAAGAATCCATGCACCAGCACCTACTTCAAAATTCGGCATCGGAATCCAAAGTGCAGAAGCAACAGGAAGTTTTGGAAGTGGATTTGACTTGATACATTCAACATCATTTACAATCAAACGGAAACGATTGCCGAGGTCAACGACTGTAGCTGTAACACCAGCACCCTGCTTAGATGTAAATACAAGGCGAGCTGTCTGGCTCTTACGGATACCAATGCCCAAGAAATGAACTTCAAGACGTGGTTTCTCCTCTGCAATAAGAGGACATACTTCAAGCATGTGTGCCTGAAGAATTGAACTGTTAGCTCCATCAAAATTAAGTGTATAGTCTTCAAGGAAAGAGCAACCAGTAGGAAGGCCTTGTGTCATAAACCAAACTGTACGGTAGAGAGCAGCCGACTTCCAATCACCTTCGGCACCAAATCCATATCCCTCAGCCATCAAACGCTGTGAAGCAAGACCCGGAATCTGGTCAAATCCAACAAATTTAGGGTCGTTAATATCCTGAGTACCAAGGTCATCAAAGTTTGTAGTGAATCCTTTTGCGCCCTTAGCTGTAAGAATTGAACGAAGAGCAAGCTCTGCTTTTGCAGCATTCCAAACTTTCTGACCGGCCTCAGAAGTCTTGTCCTCAAGTTCTGCATCATGCTCATATTCGTTCAAATAAGTTGTATAAAGCTCATCAACTTGAGTATCCTCAATCTTCTTATAGTGCTCCATGAGTTCAGAAACAGGAGTATAATCAACATGATATCCCATACGTTGCTCAGCCTCAACCTTGTCACCATCAGTAACAGCCACATTGTTCATCTGGTCTCCAAAACGAAGAATCAACATATCCTGAGAATCAGCCCATGCAGCAGCTACACGTGCCCACACAGCTATTTTTTTCTGAGCCTCTTCATCCTTCCAATGTCCAACAACAACCTTACGACGTATACGCATACGTGTACAAATATGACCAAACTCACGGTCGCCATGAGCAGACTGGTTGAGATTCATGAAATCCATGTCCATTGTATCCCATGGAATTTCTGCATTATACTGAGTATGAAAATGAAGAAGAGGCTTCTTCAACTGCTGCAAACCATGAATCCACATCTTTGCAGGAGAAAAAGTATGCATCCATGTAATAATACCGATACATTTCTCCTCATTGTTAGCTGCTTTCATCACAGCCTCCACTTCCTTGCTTGAGTTTGCAGTACCCTTATATATGACCTTTACAGGAATGTTTCCTGATTCATTAAGACCATTAACCATTTCCTTTGAATGAGCATCTACTGCAACTACAGCGTCACCTCCATAAAGCAACTGTGCACCAGTCACCCACCACAATTCATAATTTTCAAAAGCTTTCATTGTTCTTTATTTTAATATTAGTTTCTGTTTTATCAAAAGTCTCATTTTTTCTTTTGTCCATAATATGCGTTCGGGCCATGCTTACGCATATAATGTTTTTCTATAAGTAACGGATTCATCGTTGTCTCAGGGTTCACCATAAACGAAATAAATGCCATTTTTGCACATTGTTCCATCACTTTGGCATTATATACCGCATTGCTTGGGCTTGTACCCCAGGAGAAAGGACCGTGATTCTTCACAAGAACACCTGGTGTATGATCTGGATTTATTCCCTCAAAACGTCTAACAATGACATTTCCAGTTTCAAGTTCATACAGCCCTTTCACTTCGGCCTCTGTCATATCATCTGTACAAGGTATGTCCTTATAAAAATAATCAGCATGAGTGGTACCAATATTTGGAATATCCTTTCCAGCTTGCGCCCACGCTGTAGCGTATGTAGAATGAGTGTGTACTACACCCTGTATATTTGGAAATGCCTTATACAAAACAAGATGGGTTGGAGTATCTGATGAAGGATTCAAATCGCCTTCAACCACTTTGCCTGTCTCAAGTTCAACAACAACCATGTCTGAAGCTTTCATATCATCGTAACTTACCCCACTCGGCTTAATTACAACCAGCCCTTTTTCACGGTCAATACCAGAAACATTTCCCCATGTAAAAATAACCAAACCCTGCTTTACCAAATCAAGATTTGCCTTAAACACTTTTTCTTTTAACTCTTCTAACATAATGAATTTTATTTTTTGCAAATACACAAACCTGAAAGTACCTCATTTAGAACTAAATTCATACAACGAAGCTCCACGGCGTGAATTGCCCTTATCTATCATTTCTGTTTTTATCACATATTTTTTTTCAGCAATACTTCTTCTGAAATTTCTCTTGTCAATCTGTACACCCATTATAGACTCATGTAATGTCTGCAATTGGCTTAAAGTGAAAAATCTGGGAAGCAAATTACTGCATATCGGCTCATCCAACAGGCACTCACTAATTTTTTTACGCGCTTTATCAACCATTTTGTTATGGTCAAAACATAAAGGCGGAACATTATCTATATCAACCCATTTTGCATCATACTCCTTTGGAATATGGTCGATATAACTATCCATATTTATAAGCGCATAATAAACAATAGAAATTACTCTTTGCCCCGGATCACGCTCAACTTCTCCAAAAGTTTCGAGTTGCCGCATATATATATTATGAAGTCCAGTAAACTTAGTCAATACATGCTGTGCGGAACTGTCTATACTTTCATTTTGCTCAACAAAACCTCCAATCAATGACCACATACCCTTTCCCGGATTATAAGGACGCTTTTGGATAAGAAGTTTCAATGTCCCTTCCGAAAATCCAAAAATAATGCAATCGACTGATACGAGAAACTTTGGGTATATGTTATAATACGAAGTCATTGACTGAAGGTCTTTCATTTGTTATCAATATGTATTCTCTGACAAAAGCTACTGCCAATTACCAAAAATAGATATAGAATGCAGCTGTCAATCCTAAGATAATAATAGAATGTATAACATCCCATTTATTCCAGCTTGCACGGGTTTCGGCACGCTGTTCCGGAGTAGATGTACCAAATACAAGTCCCTGAATTTTGTCAGCAGAAGGAGCAGGAGTAAGCAAACTTACTATTACAACAATGACACAACATACAAGAAGCATCCAACCACAGAAGAACAACCAGTTAAGATCGTAGAAAATGTACTTGAATACACTATCAGCAGCATCTGCATTGCTATAATAAATCTTAGCACCAAGACGAGTCAGACCAATAATAAGACCTGACAAAAGTCCCCACATACCTCCAAGAGCAGAAGTACGCTTCCAGCATATACCCAACAGGAATGCAGCCGCAATACCAGGAGCAAGAACAGACTGCACATCTTGCAAGTAGTTGTACAACACATCACCAACAGAACGCATCACCGGAATCCAAAGAATACCAAGAAGCACAATCACTACTGTAGCAACCTGTCCGATAGCCACAAGTTTCTTCTCCGAAGTATCTGGACGGAAACGCTTGTAGAAGTCTATTGTAAACAACATTGCAGAAGAATTGAACAATGAAGCAAGAGAACTCATAAGCGCAGCAAGAATACCACACACAATAAGTCCCTTCACACCAGCAGGCAACAATTTTGCAACGAGAGTAGGGAAAGCCGCATCAGGTGTTGAAAGAGTAAACACCTCACCTCCGTCAAGAGTTACTCCCTTTTGATTCATTGCAAACGCAATCATACCAGGAATAAGGAACAAAAATACAGGAAGCAACTTCAAATATGCACCAAATATAGTACCACGGCGAGCTTCTTTCTCATCTTTTCCTGAAAGAACACGCTGAACAATAAACTGGTCTGTACACCAATACCAGAAACCTATCACAGCTGATCCAATTAATGCGCCAAGCCACGGATAGTTCGGATCGTTGTTAGAACGAATAAGGTTGGTCATTGTATCACCATATTCATTTACTGTAACCGCACTACATGTCTTCATCATCTCATCCCATCCACCTAATGACTGCAATCCTAATACAAGGATTATCAAAGAACCAAGCAAAAGAATAGGAGTCTGAAGAACAGAAGTATAAAGTACAGACTTCATACCTCCGAAGATTGTATAAAGAGCTGTTATTACAACAAGACCTATTGCCGCAATCCAGAAGAAGTCAATACCCCAAAGTGTATCAATGCCAAAAACCTGCTGGAATACAAGTCCACCAGCATAAACAGTTACAGCTACTTTAGTCAAAACATAACTTATCAATGAAATGAGTGACAAGATTGTACGTGACTGCGGATTATAGCGGCGCTCCAAAAATTCAGGCATCGTATATACCATACTCCTTGTATAAAAAGGCACAAAGACCCAACCAAGAATCAAAATCATCCATCCCTGAATCTCCCAATGTGCCATAGCCATACCACTTGATGCGCCAGCACCGGCAAGTCCGATAAGATGTTCAGAACCAATATTTGAAGCAAAGATAGACGAACCGATAGCAATCCAAGTCGCATCTTTACCTCCCAAGAAATAATCTGCTGAGTCATCTGATTTCTGTCTAACGACCCAAACAATAATTCCAACCAAAGCCACAAAGAATATGGCAATGACAAGCCAATCTAAAAATTCCATTTGATTTGATAGTATTTAAATGTTAACAACTAATTTATTCTTCTACTGAAAATTTGAATTTACAATAGCTGTTGTAAGTCTCTCCCGGATTAAGCCAAGCATTAGACTCCTTCCATTGTTTATTTGGAGAATCCGGATACTTCTGGCTTTCAAGACAGATAGCAGCCTGCTTATTATATGTAATACCATTCTTACCAGTAAGTGTACCATCAAGGAAATTGCCTGTGTACACCTGAATACCCGGTTCGTTTGTATAAACCTCAAGACAAATACCAGATTTTGGGTCTACAAGTTTCACAGCCACCTGCGCTGCATCACCTTTCGTATTGAGAACCCAGTTATGATCATAGCCTCCACGTGCAGCCTCAAGTTCAGCACCCAACTCTGTTCCAAAATCAGTACCAATAACTTTTGGCGAACGGAAATCAAATGTAGTACCTTCAACTGACGCAATTTCTCCTGTTGTCATAAAGGTTGTATCTACCGGAGTATAATAATCCGCATTGATTGTCAATATTTCATCAGCTATAGAGTTAGTAGGATCGCCACTCAAATTAAAATAAGAGTGATTTGTCATATTAAGAACAGTCGTTTTAGTCGTTGTTCCCTCATAATTAATCTCTATTGCATTATCATCTGTCAAAGAATAAGTGACCTTTGCCGTCACCTCTCCCGGGAAGTTATTATCACCATCCGGAGAAACCATTGTCAGTTCAAGTTTTGTGCTATCCGCAAGATTTGCGTCATATACCTGATACTGCCATCCGGAAGGGCCTCCATGCAAACAATGTCCAAAATTATTTTGTGGAAGCTGGATTGTTTCTCCATCCACAGTAATCACTCCTTGATTGATGCGATTAGCATAACGTCCTATTGCCGCACCGAAATCAGAAGAGTTGTTTGTTGGAAAATAATCCGACACATTATCAAAGCCAAGAACCACATCTTTCAATTCTCCATTCTTATCAGGCACCATAATAGACACAATACGTCCTCCGAAGTTGGTTATACAAACCTCCATTCCATTCGAGTTTCTCAAAGTATAAAGGGCAGTAGCTTTCTCACCTTTCACTTCATCAACATAAAGTGTGTCAAAATCAGCCGAATTGAGTCCGGATGCCGTCAATTGCGATATTGATTCCGATTTTGGACTACATGCACAAAGAAAGGCTACAGTGGCAGCCGTTCCCATCAAGACAGACTTGAAATTTTTCATAATTTTAGAGCATAAATTATTATTGTTCATAAACTTTCTGTAAAGATAGCCCAATATATCTGAATAACTTATCATATATATATGTTTTTAAACATAAAGTGTCTTTTATACACTCATTATGGCTATTTTTTTGCTTTTTTCTTCTTTGACAACGAGCTTATCAAGTTTTTCATTTACAAGTATCCTGCAAAGCACCAGTATTCCAAGCATTTCTATGTTTGGGCAGAAAGTACTTCACAATGACAAAAACATTGGCTATGGCAACAAGCTCCGCCATCAGTCTCACAACCTGCTCATTCATCACAGTCTTGATGCCACTCATATCTCCGCCTTCCATCATCAACGACGCAATACCAAGATAAACAGGGTCTAAAACCAGCAGGACTATGGTCAAATAGTAATCAAAGGCATGTATCCAATGCTTGCGATAATGAAGTATTCTGTCAGTAAACAAAAGCATTATATAACCGGACACAGTCGTAAAGACAGAGCCTATCAGCCAAAACACACATTGCTGAGAATGCGTCATTGAAAACACATCCACAGCTGCTTCATACTTCAATGAAACAAATGACACCTGTACAGATGCCCCCGCACACAAAGCATACAACATTTTTATGCCTTCATGCATAATAAAATACAACAGCAAAGCCCATATCAATGCTGCCCACTTTCCCAAGTTCTGTTGATTTGTATTAGCCATAAGGTAATATTTCTAATTGAACCAGTCTGTTTATATTCAATATCAAATTATTATTGCAAACATAGCAATTTATTTTCTAATCTCTAAATATATCTACAAAAACTTTTTTGATTATTAATTCTGTCCATATGATTTTCTTGGTATTATCATGTAAAAAGAGAATTTTAAAGAGACTGTAAGGTTGCAATAGAAAAAGACATAGAATAAACAAAAGAGGGGCAAAAGCCCCTCTCCATTCCTATTATATTAATTCTCAAACGAACCAAAATATCGTTTCAGAATTATCCGATACCAGTCCAATAAGGTAAAGTTTTTAGCAAAGCTTGCGTGCACCATCGCCAATGACTACATCAATGACAACAGGCTCCTTGCCGTATTTCTCTTTGAACTTAGCCTTTGCAGTCTCAACAAAGTTCTTGTAAAGATTGTCTTCTACAAGGTTGATTGTACAACCTCCGAACCCGCCACCCATAATACGAGAGCCTGTAACACCACAATCGTGAGCAATATCATTAAGGAAGTCCAATTCCTCACAACTAACCTCATACTCTTTGCTAAGACCATGATGCGTCTCATACATCTTCTGTCCTACTGTCTCATAATCACCTCTTTCAAGAGCGTCACAAACAGCAAGCACACGGTCTTTTTCTCCAAGTACGTATGTAGCGCGCATAACATCTACCTCACTTACTTCACCACGAACCTCATCGAGCATGTCCCAATCACAGTCACGAAGTGTCTCAACACCAGCATGTCTCTTTGCAATAGCAGCCACTACATTCTCACAACTCTTACGGCGGTCATTATAAGGAGAACCTGCAAGCTCATGCTTTACGCAAGAGTTGATAAGAACCAGTTTGTACCCCTTCGGATTCCACGGGAAATACTCAAACTCACCGCTACGGCAGTCAAGACGCATCAAATTTCCAGCCTTTCCATGAACAGAAGCGAACTGGTCCATGATGCCGCAATTAAGTCCCAAATAATTATGCTCTGTAGCCTGTCCCACCTTAGCAAGCGTCATTTTATCAATTTTGTTACCTCCAAACAAATCATTGATTGCATACGCATAGCAACTTTCAAGGGCAGCAGATGAAGACATACCAGCACCAAGAGGCACATCACCTGCAAAAGCAGTGTCAAATCCCTCTACAGGTACGCCCAACTTCATCATTTCACGTGCCACACCGAAAAGATAGCGGAAATGGCTTGCGCTCGGTCCCTTAGGATCATCGAGACTAAACTCTGCGTAATCCTTGAGGTCAATAGAGTATGCACGAATATTACGAGTACCGTTTGGTTTGATTTCTGCAATCATTCCCTGCTGCACAGCACCTGGGAACACAAAACCACCATTATAGTCAGTATGTTCACCAATAAGATTAATACGACCTGGAGAAGCGTAAACAGAGCCTGTTGCTCCATCAAAATGTTTGATAAAACGGCTTCTTACATCATCAATTGTCAATTTCATAATGATTTAATTTATAAGTTAGTAAATTATGTTTTATACTTTCTCTCTTTTTACCTAATATTATAAACATTATTGGTACGATAAAGCCACCTACAGCCTATCGTACCAACAAAGATTATTATTTCAGCCCCACCTTAGAGCCTTTCCAGCAGAACCACAATACATATATATAATATATGAACATCATGCAGATGGCTACACCTACACCAAGAGCTGGATTGTCAACAATCATACCCATAAGCGGTGTGAGTGTTGCCGCACCGACAACACCAAGATTGATGATACCTGACGCAGCCTTTGTGTGAGGGCCAAGTTCCTGAAGACCCAAATTGAAAATCAAAGGCCACATTACAGAATGGAACAAACCGGCAAGCAACATCGCCCATACAGCAGCTATACCAGAAAGTGCGAATGACGCGCCTACACAAGCAGCACCACCAATCAAACAAGTTGTAAGAATATAGCGAGGCTGGAATTTGCCCAATACGGCAGAACCGATGAAACGTCCAACCATCATACCACCCCAATAATAAGGAAGGAACTCTGTGGCAGAACCAAGAGATGGATCAGCCTTGAAATATGCCGGAAGCATTGACGGCACACCGATTTCAAGTCCCATGTACATAAAGATTCCGAGTGCGCCAAACCAAACATGCGGATATTTGAACACACTGCTCTTATACTGCTTTACCTTTCCGCCTGCCTCTGCAGCCTGCTCCTCTTCATTGATATTAGGCAGTTTGAGGAAAGCCAATATCACACAGAGCAACACAGTAAACAAGCCAAGACCGAGATAAGGATAAGGAATATCAGCAGGCGCAGCATCCTTAGCCTCTTTCCCTGAAAGAATGACATTGAGAATAAAGATTGGAGCCACAGTTGTAGCCACAGAGTTGATAGCCTGTGACAGTGTCATACGGAACGCACCTTTCTCAGGTGAGCCAAGCACCATGACATAAGGATTTGCAACCAGCTGCAACATGACAATACCCAAAGCCACCACAAACATGCAGCCGAGGAAAGACCAATAAATAGCACTAACATCACCATCAAGAAGACTGTTGATACAAAGGAAGTTGATTATAAATCCTACACCAACCACCGCAAGACCAAGTACAAGTGTCTTCTTGTATCCTATTTTGCTCATCATCAATCCAAACGGGATAGAAAGAGCATATGCGCCATAGAACGCAGAATTGACAAGCTGTCCCTGTGTATCATTCAAATTGAACGCATTCTTACAAAATTCAATCATTGAGTTGTTCATTGTTGTCACGAATCCGATAAGGAAACATACAGCAATGACAATAATAAGTGCGAACGTATAGTTCGGCTTTTGCTGTTGATTCATTTTTTATTTTTGTATTTTAAGTTTATAAATTCCTATTTTACATATCATTGAGTTTCAGTACTCTTCCGAAAACATAAAACGAAAGCCTATTACCGCCAACCATTAGAGAACAGCTAACGCTTTTGATGCCTCACCTGCAATTTCCTCACTGTAGTAAAGACCAATGCAGGAAGAGCTATCATGTCCGTCACACCTGCCGCAATCGCAAATGCTCTGCTACCGTCAAATTCTAAAACATTAAATACAGAAAGCAATACAGTAGAAAGTCCTATGACAATCAAACTGACAGCCCATATAATATTCACTGTTTTCAGAGAATCCATGCACTCTCAAACAAATCTCAGTTTGAAGCTGTGTCTACACCAAACTTATAAATAGTTTTTTGTGTATATGTCTCTCCCGGATTCAGAACGACTGAAGGGAAATGCGGCTGGTTCGGAGAATCAGGGAAATGCTGGGCCTCAAAACAGATCGCGCTTCTACGTGGGAATGTCGCTCCATGCTGTCCCGGATAGCCTGTAGCCCAGTTGTCGGTATATACCTGCACACCCGGCTCTGTAGTATAGACCTCCATTGTACGTCCGCTATGAGGTTCTGTAATTTTTGCCGCAAAACTCAACTCGCCAACCTCTTTCTTGTTCAACACAAAAGTATGGTCATATCCGGCACCGCACCTTATCTGCTCGTCATCAGCATCAATATCCTTGCCGACAGGTTTTGGAGAAGTAAAATCAAACGGAGTGCCTTTGACTGAATCCACTCTGCCAAGTGGAATAGAAGTGTCATCAACCGGAATATAGAAATCAGCATTAATCTCGCAGATAAGTTCGTCAATAGCAGGAGTCGGATTAGCGATTCCAGCAAGTGAGAAGAATCCGTGGTTTGTCATGTTGACAATAGTTTTCTTGTCTGTCGTACCCTTATAATCAATGACAAGCTCGTTGTCGTCAGTAAAAGAGTAGACAACTGTCATGTCAAGCTTACCAGGGAATCCCTCCTCCATATCATCCGAGACATAATGCAGCTTAAGAGTCTGCGCATCAATAAGTTCTGCATCCCATACTCTTGCATGGAATCCTGTAGGACCTCCGTGTAAAGCATTCGGTCCGTTGTTTATGGCAAGATTATATTCCACCCCGTCAAGGGTAAACTTGCCCTTACATATACGGTTACCATAGCGTCCTATAAGTGTGCTAAGGAACGGTTCCGGACTTGCTATGACATCATCAATATTGTCATGTCCTTGAACTACATTTGCCACATCACCATTCTTGTCCGGTACCATTATCGAGACAAGTGCTCCACCGTAATTTGTAATTCCGACCTCGTATCCCTTGCTGTTCTTCAGGATAAAGAGGTCTGTTCTTTTTCCGTCGACTTCTTTCCGGAAATCTTCTGCCTTCAAATTCGACAGATTGCTATTCTGAGAAATACTCATGGCTGTATTATGATTTATGGTTTATAAATACGATTACCAAATCTTATGCAAATAAAATCAATTTTTTCTTGTAAACCGAATATATTCGTGATATTTTTTCAGTTTTACACCATTTATACTCTTTTTTGCTGCATACAAGATAATAAATCGGCGACTACAAAACTACTTCCGCCTACAAACACAAAATCATCGGATGAGGATTTATCCCTTGCTGCCTGATAGGCCTCCCACACCGTAGGGTAAGAATCTCCGTACAAATGATATTTTTCTGCCATTTTTTTCAGTTCCGTATGCTCCAGCGCGCGCCTCACGCTTGCCTGACAGAAATAGTATACGGCATCTTTCGGAAGCAGCCTAAGTACTCCGCTAATATCTTTGTCGCTGACCATACCTATTACAATTCTTTTTGTGCGACAAATCTGGGCATCGATTTGTAATGAAGTATATAAGAATCCGCCTACATTATGCCCCGTATCACAAATGGTCAAAGGACGGTCTGCCACCTGCTGCCACCTTCCCATCAGTCCGGTCATGTCGCACACATTGGCAAAACCTTTACACACATCGCGCTCGGATATATTGAATCCCTGTTCTGACAAGACCTTCACAGTCGTCAATATCGTGTTTGCATTCTCCTCTTGACAAAATCCTGTAAGCTGAGGACGTATCGCCCCATAACTGTGGGTCAGACAGTCCACTGTGCCATCGCCATTGGAACGGGAACACACTATTTCTTTCTTCTCACAAGCAAAACGAAGGGGCGCATTCATTTCCTGAGCCTTATTCAAAAAAACACCACGTGTATCCACTGTATAGTTCCCGACAACCACCGGAATACCCTCCTTAATTATTCCAGCCTTCTCGCCCGCTATTTCCGCAAGCGTATTGCCGAGAAACTGCACATGGTCAAAACTTATGTTCGTAATGACACTCACCATCGGTGTTATGATATTGGTACAGTCGAGCCGACCTCCAAGTCCGACCTCAATCACTGCCACATCCACTTTTTCATCAGCAAAATATTTGAACGCAAGTGCAGTTGTCAGTTCAAAAAAAGAAGGATGAAGAGGTTCAAAGAAATACCGTTCCTTCTCCACAAAATCGACGACAGCCTGTTCAGGAATCATTTCTCCATTGATTCTGATTCTTTCTCTGAAATCAACAAGATGGGGCGAGGTAAACAGTCCTACCTTATACCCCGCACTCTGCAATATAGCGGCAAGAGTATGCGAGCAAGAGCCTTTACCGTTTGTTCCGGCAACATGCACAGTCTTATACCTTCTGTGCGGATGTCCGAAATGTTCGTCAAGTACACATGTCGTTTCCAGACCTGCCTTATAGGCATCTTTTCCTATATTTTGAAACAATGGAGTGCTATTAAACAGATATTCAGTAGTTTCTTTATAAGTCATTTTGATGCTGTTTTTTTAGAAAAAGACCGACTTTCGCCCTCAATAACGCATCCTCTGCATGATATTTTCATTGTAAAATACTCCAAAGAAGCCGACTGTCGTTTTCCCTACATTTGTTTTTGAGAATCCAAAATTACGAATTTTCTATAGAAAAAACGGCTTTCATACAATAAAAATCGATTTTGTAAAACTATTCGGCAGGTTTCCTTTCGTTTCACGAAGTAGAAACCTGCCGAACATTGTATGTAAAATTCATATTCACGAAGCAAAATCCAAAAGACATTCCAATCATTTTTCATTTGCCACACAACATCCATTAATAAACTATCATTCAGCCATCTGCTTTCCTTGAATCCAACAAAAATAATCACCCGCCACAATACGAATCTTATAATCACGCTCCACTCCGCTATTATTAGGCTCTACATTAATGACAATACTTTGATTGTCACACTCCACGTTAAGCCACCCGCAAGTGTATTCTGCTTTACCTGTTGCTTGATTCAAAGCCACGCTGCTTTGAGGAATACTTAGCATATCCCTACCTGCAACCATTTCACACACAGCCCATCCAACACCCGTGGTGGTAACTGTAAAGTATCCGCCAAAAGACTGAAAGTCCACTTGTGTCGCTGACAGTCCTACCACATCATCCCAGTCGCCATCAGGCATACCGTCTACAGTTCCTTTTATAGAATCCTCACATCCATCCTTTTCTATGACAATCTTAAACTTTGTCTGCGGATTTATGTCCGTATTTCTTTTCATCTGCAATTCCAATCTGTTGTCGGATGGCTGCACCGTCAATATACCACAAGTGACAGGCGACCACACTCCACGCAACTGCATGTCTTTCTCCTCCTGCGACAGTATTTTGACTTCATCCCCATATTCTATACGGCCTATATTCCAACCGCTCTGATACGCATCAACAGCAACCGTCCCTCCGCGCCACGGGAAAGACACATCTTTCACAGACAAACCAAATAAATCCGCATATCCACCCTGCACACCATTGACCATCTGTGTATGTCCTGTACCGTCCTGCAACACGATCTTAAAATCACGAGTCGAGAATGCCTTGTTCGGTTTTGCCATAAGCCGCAATGTGTCATACAAGAAACCGACAGTCAGGCAAATTCATAGCAAACAGGCAGATCCTGACTCTTAATATCAAAAGAATTTGCTGCCACCGAATATTTCTCGCCGTCCACTACCACATCCGCAAGTATCCAGTTTTCACCCTCCACACGCACATCGACCGTATCACTCACACCTGACATCTCAACGTCAGCGCACGACACTTTGATGCCATCATATACATCCGCATCACGCACCACATCATCATTGTCATTATCACTACATGAAAAGCTCAACAAAGAGACTAACATGAAATAAGCAAACCGTTTCATAAATATCTTTTTATGTTTTATCAGAAAATCATTCAACAAGTCATCTTATAATATAAGACAGCGCAAAAAGATTGAAACCCCACATTGTTCCAACGTGCCAATTACACACCAGGCTCAATACCTACTGCAAAATAGGTCTTACCTCCAAAATTATAATAATCATTGGAAAATACATCTCCATTTTACACCAACGGCAAATATAATATTTTTTTACGGATTCACAAGAAAATGCAGTAAAAAAAACAAATAAAAAAAATCCCATATAAAAGTAAATACATAATGAGCGTTTTCTACCAATATCTTATTTTACTCCAATCCCCACATATCATTCTAATGCCTGCCTCTTCGTATAAAGCCGGCAATCTTTGCACAAAGAAAAAAAGCAGGATGCACCAAGACCGTTCCTGACACACCCTGCATAAATTAAGCTATATAAAATCTCTAATCCACCTGTCGAAGAGATTACACAATACCTTGAGCCATCATAGCCTTTGCCACCTTCATGAATCCGGCAACATTCGCACCCTTCACATAGTTCACATAGCCATCCTCTTCAGTTCCATACTTCACACAGTTCTGATGGATGTTCTCCATGATTGCGTGCAAGCGGTTGTCCACCTCCTCGGCTGTCCATGACAGACGCTCTGAGTTCTGGCTCATCTCAAGACCTGATACAGACACACCGCCCGCATTGGCTGCCTTACCCGGAGCATACAGAATCTTTGCATCCTGAAACACACGTATAGCTTCCGGAGTTGATGGCATGTTGGCACCCTCAGATACGGCAATCACACCGTTTGCTACCAACTGGCGAGCATGGTCGCCGTTGATTTCGTTCTGAGTGGCAGAAGGAAGAGCTATATCAGCCTTCTCGCCCCACGGTTTTGCGCCTTCCACATACTTCACTCCGTATTTCTCAGCGTACTCACGGATACGTCCTCGGTACAGGTTCTTCAACTCCATGATATAGTCGAGCTTCTCGCGGTCGATTCCGTCCGGGTCGTATATATAACCGTCGGAGTCGGACATTGTGAGCACTTTTCCGCCAAGCTGGAGAACCTTCTCGGCTGTGTACTGAGCCACATTTCCCGAACCGGAAATAAGCACTGACTTGCCTTTCAGATCCATGCCCTTCGTCTTGAGCATCTCCATAAGGAAATAAACATTACCATATCCCGTAGCCTCCGGACGGATAAGAGAGCCTCCAAATTCAAGTCCCTTTCCTGTAAGCACACCAGAGAACTCACGAGTAAGCTTCTTATACATACCGAACATGTAGCCTACTTCGCGACCGCCTACACCTATATCGCCGGCAGGAACGTCCACATCCGGACCGATATGGCGAGTAAGCTCAAGCATGAATGCCTGACAGAAACGCATCACCTCGGCATTGCTCTTTCCACGTGGAGAGAAATCGGAACCTCCCTTGCCTCCACCCATTGGAAGAGTAGTGAGCGAATTCTTGAAAGTCTGCTCAAAAGCAAGGAATTTAAGTATTCCAAGATTAACTGAGCTATGGAAACGGATGCCACCTTTATAAGGACCGATGACATTATTATGCTGCACACGGTAGCCCATATTTGTCTGTACGTTACCCTTATCGTCAGTCCATGTGACACGGAACTGGTAAACACGATCCGGAATACAGAGACGCTCAATAAGGTTCACCTTATCAAATTCAGGGTGTTTGTTATACTCTTCCTCAATTGTACTGAGGACTTCTTCTACAGCCTGATGATATTCAGGTTCATTTGGAAAACGACGCTTAAGGTCTTCCAATACTTTTTTTGCATCCATTGAAATCGAATCTCTTTTATTAGTTACTATTATACTTTTCCTATCTCCTTTATAGCAATACAGCCGCAAAGCACGGGGCTTTCTGTATTTTGCGCAGCAAAGTTAAGCATTTAATATAAAACAGCAAACAAAAACAGCAAAAATCAATCAAAATGTTTATCTTTACTCATTTTTTATGACTTTATTCTTGTTACGGGATGATTTTAACGTAGTACGAGGATGTATTCTTGGCAAAGTACCCATCATAGCATGACACCTACTATTATATACCTTATTATATATGCATTGAATTATATGACAGTGCGGTTTGACAATACATGTACCACACCGTCACAAAAACCAGCCATACATCATATACATGAGTTCGGGACAATACCTGCTAAATTTTGGTTCATCCTACATTTGAGGTGATACGACATGCTGTGTGTATAACTCTTATCCAAGATGTTGCAGAATCTCTACACCTATTGCGCCGCTTGTACATGCTTCCTTTATAAACGGAAGCTCCAAACCTGAGCCATTCTGCCGCACATATCTCCGGACAACAGTATGCGGGCACGGAATATTTTGACATTATGTCACTTTGGAAAGAAGGCGAATTTTAACATTTGGGGTGGCTACCGACTTTGACTCGGTGATTGATTTTTGAATGTTTTATCGGTAAATCATTGATAATCAGCCAAATGTGTTTTCAGCAAAAACCATGCGGTTTTAGACGTAGAACGCACGGTTAAGATCAAAATAGGATGTATTGATAATCAGAGAGTTATGAAATTTTTGTCTTAAAAAAGTCTTTTTCCGGGTTCAAAATCCATTTTTGTTTTTCGGGGCATGGAAAAGAGGGCTGTGGTGTTTTTGAAGAGGCGATTTGGGAAAATGCCCGATTTTAGGCCGAAAAACGGGCTTTGAAAATTTTGTGCGCCTTGAAAATAAATTTTGTTCACCTTGTGAAAAAAATCAGTGTGCCTTGGAAATAAATTTTCAGCACCTTGTAATTTTGGGTTTTATTGGGCTTTTGGGTGGGAAAGGTGTGTTTCGGGCTGAATTTCTATGTCTTTTAGTCGTGCGGATTGTTCTATTTGTCCACTTGAATTTTAAGGATTAGAAGTCGCCGTAGAATCGCGTTTTTGCAACCGAGGTAAGGTTCGGTTCATTTTGAGGCGATTCTACGGAGTTTGGTTTTAACATATCAAATTGTCGATGTTTTGGGAATTTTGCTGATGTTTTTGACAGACTCCTCCGTCTCTTCGTGACACCTCCCCTAACTTAGGAGAGGAACCTGGTTACTATGTTTATAGAGAAACTAACGTATTGATTAACAAAGTATATAGTTCCTACCCTAAGTTAGGGGAGGTGTCACGAAGTGACGAAGGAGTCTGTCTGATTTCATCTAAAACATACTGACAAAAAGTAAAGGAGTTTGTCAGAATACACGAAAAACACACTTACAAAAAGTCAAAAACCATATTTGGATATATCAAAAAAACATCAGACAAGAGAAAATGCCAGACAAACAAAACCATGTTCCGCAACACCGTTTTTATTGTTTTTTCCGGAAAGCAGAATAAAAAGCGACAAAAAAAGGCAGCCGTTTCCAAAAAGTCAAAAGAAAAAAGGTATATTTGTAACAGGAATCGTTTATCCGAGCACAAGGTGCATAGAAAACACTTGCAATGCAAAAAAATACATACATCAGCAATAAAAACATTCCTGACTTTCCACATTTTATATGAAAATAACCGTATCATCTTTAAGACATGGAAGAAAAAAGAGCTAAAAGACCCAGACGTACAAAAGCTGAGATCGAAAGACTTATCAACAAAGCAGCTAAAGACGTCATTCTGAAAAAAGGATTTACCAGAACAAAAGTTTTGGATATTATCAAACGCGCAAAAATAGAAGCCGTCACATTCTATCTGAGATATAGAAACCAAGAAGAATTTTATGACGAGTTCATCAAAGAATATGATTACTGGTTTCATGATGCCCTGAATATTCCACAAGACAAATTGTACACACCGCAAGGATACATCGAAATATTCCAGCGGTTGTCAGACGCCCTTGAAAAAGACTCGGTCATGCTGGAGCTACTCCGTTGGGAAGTGAACGAGACAAACGGCACAACCCGCCGCTCTGCCATGAACCGCGAGTTCCACACACTGCCAATAGCAGCCGCATTCGAGAAGACATTCAGCCACTGTCCCATAGACATCATAGCCATTTCCTCATTACTGATTGCCGGAATATATTACTTGAACCTGCATCGGGATGTATCTCCATTCTGCGGCATTGACGTGTCTACCGTGGAAGGACGAAACAGGCTGCTGAAAGCCATAGAATCACTTACCGAACAAATTCTCATAAATGAGGATGCGAGAAGAGAATCGCGTGAAAAAAGAGAATCGCTCATTGCTGAACGAATGCGGCAAAGAGGATTCAGCGAGGAAGACATTGCCTTCTGCCTTTCCAAAGAAAATCTCTGACAAAAAAAGCAGGACGGGCAGACAGGCTTTAGTGAGCGGAACAGGACGCGTATCATTATTTGCTTGTCACAAAAAAATCAGCAGAACTGCATTTTCGCAAGTCCTGCTGATTTTTCATATCTTTCAGCTAAAAATCCCGCCCGTTATTTCGAGCCGCCGATAAAAATCACTTATCCTCCACAAGCTTCATGTAGGCTCTCACCTCCGAATTGGAACGGAATGCCTCCGGCGCCCGGCTGTATATCTCATCTATCTGCGGTGTTGTTGTAGCATATCCATAACGGTTATATGCCCCATAACATAACTCCAAAAACCATGTCACACCCAACACATTGTCATAATTGTCCACAATGAAATTGGTCTCCAGCCGGTCAATGGCTTTTCTGTATTCATTTTCTTTCTGTCCCAACTGCATGATAATATCGCGGTGGTCGTACCCCTCCAGAATCATACTGCTTTCTTTATTGGGCAACTCCGCAAGCAACATCGTAAGCGAGTCTCTCACCGTCAGAAAGTCGTAAAGCTTGTCATTCAACGGAGTTCCGCCTATCTTTATAGAAGAATTGGCAAAACTGACATTGATGTCTCCACGCTCAAGCACAATTGGGATGCAATTCGCCTCGCCCATAAAAAGAGACACGCATCTGACAGAATCGAGCGCGCCGCTCATCACGAACTCGCCATGAACGACTTCACAGGAATCCACCGGTTTCATCACATTGTCCTCAAGCTGCTTTATATAGGCCATCTTGCCATCGAACATACACTGCGTGAATGTGCCCGTAATGGAATATTTGTCTGCACACGAAGCCAAAACAAGCAACGAAAAAAGTAAAAGTAGTATTTTCCTCATATTTTATCTTTACTGCATAAACACTAAAAAGATATCGGACAAATATGCACGACATCCATTTTCTTTACGGCAAAAATACAATTATGCAGTTATGCGACAAAACTATTTATATTTTCTTAAACCTTTATTCAAGATATTTCATACTGTTTGCGATACCAAAAATCGGGCACTGTCAAATCAAACACTTTCTTTGTAATACGAGGCTATTATGAAAGAAAGACCTATCAGTATCCATCTGTCAGTACAATTTCACCCATTCTCAAAAGAAGAATAACCGCACACAACAAATATACAAAAAAGAAAGGAGGAATTTACACGCTTTGAACGAAAAAAAACGCGTCTTTTATTTGGACGGAAACAAAGCAAATCATATATTTGCACCAGTCCTTCAAAGGGACATACTTTTACAATAACAATATGATAGTCAAAGAAAACAAGAACAAACCATTCAGCGTGTTGCGTGCCACAAGACGAGCGACATGAGACAAGAAGGATTCAGAAGGCAGTATGCGCCGGAACGAATCCATCATGCGATTATTGAATGGCCAGCGACAAGCGGAATAACTTGTCCTTGTTTTGTTCTTTGACATTTTTGTGTTCAAACCACTCCTTCAACGGGGAAGGAATGGTGTATTTCTCACACTTTGTATGCCAACACAAAGTGACACTTTCAAGGCTTGGCTTCCCGAGCCAAAGCCTCTACTCTATTTTTACAGGTTCAAATGACCGATGCCTGAATTGTCAAGCCTGTCGGACAGCAACTGTCCATATCCAAAATACGTGTATCAGCCAACGACTTTGCCTGATACAAAACCTCACCGCAGCTTGCAAAGAGCAATCGTGCCATTGAACCTAAATCGAATCAAGCCAAACACTTAAAATCATTTGTTATTATGGAAAAAGTAGAATTCAACTCAAAGTTCATTGCATTCTCACACGCAGACTCCCAAAAAGACATCACCAGAAACGCAGTCGAGGAACAAGACGACAGAAATACAGACAACGAAGCGGAAGGTGATGAGTTTGACCGACTCATAGAAGATTTCCTTGCAGAAACAAGTGACGAGAAGCCAAGAGACGCAGAGAGCGATGACAATGCCGACAGGCCACTGGAAGAGTTCAACGAAACGAGTACGGAAGACCAGCTGATACCGGCAGAAGAACGTCTGGAAAACTTGATAGGCTTGCCCAGACTGAAAAGCGACATAGCAGATGCCAAAACAATGGCTCTTTTCACCAAACAGCGCAAAGCATTAGGACTTGACACCACATCGGACAACCGACACCACATGCTGTTCTTGGGCAATCCCGGAACAGGAAAGACTACTGTAGCCAAACTTGTCGGGGAAATGTATCACGACATGGGACTGCTGTCTGTAGGACATACAATTGAGACAAGTCGCTCAAAACTGGTCGGGGAGTTTATCGGACAAACGGAAAAGAACACCAATGAGGCGATAAATGAAGCACGCGGAGGAGTGCTGTTTATCGATGAGGCATACACCCTTATAAACAGCACAAACAGCAACCAGTCGAACGATTTCGGCAAAGAAGTCATCAACTCACTGCTTGTGGCCCTGTCTGACCCGAATCCCGATATGATTATCATCCTTGCAGGATATGAGGAAAAGATGCAGTTGCTGCTTTCAACTAACCCGGGACTAAAAGACCGCTTTCCGCTGAAATTCTATTTTGAGGATTACACAAAAGATGAATTGAAGGAAATTGCTCATGTATTCTGCCGCGACAGAAATTTCAAGCTCACTCCTGCCGCTGACAGACAACTATCGGTCTTGATAGAAAAAACTCTTCGAAATAAAGACGAGCATTTCGGTAACGGCCGTTGGGTTCACAATCTTATCGAGCACGGAATCATCAAAAGTATGGCAAAACGTGTGATGGGCACTCCTCATATTCAGGACGACTGCAATGTGTTTTGCCTGATAGAGGAAAGCGATGTGATTGAGGCGGAACAGCGAATATCACAGCATGGAACAATGAAATTGATGTCACCCATGCGAATCGGATTCACAGCATAAGCAGATCCCCAAAGGCACATATAAAAAAGAAGCTCCATTCCGATATGGAATGGAGCTTCTTTTTTAGAGAGCCTCTTGTCGGATTCGAACCAACGACCCCGAGATTACAAATCACGTGCTCTGGCCAACTGAGCTAAAGAGGCGGGTGGGTAAGCTATCTACATCGCACCGCTACAACCTGCTACCTTTGCTGCGATCAAGCCCTGGAGGATTTACAGGGAGCTGGTCGTATAGGACTTACCCGTGTTTTTAACGGCGGCAAAGGTACGACTATAAATCTAAAGAACAAAAAAATCCGTTCTTTTTTTGCCGCCAAACGCTATTTAATATGCTATATCCCTATTAATCGGGATATTTTTCGTAATTTTGCGCAAAGAAAATACATAACATATATATGGAAGAATTTATTGTGAATCTTGCAGGTGGCGCACTTGATAACCTGAATTATTTTTGGATTGTCCTATTTATGGCTATCGAAAGTTCATTCATCCCATTCCCTTCAGAAGTAGTAATGATTCCTGCCGCATATATGGCAGCGGAAGAGGGAGAGATGAGCATACCGCTAATTATATTGTTCGGTACAGTCGGAGCACTTATAGGAGCACTCATAAATTATACGCTCGCCTATTTTCTCGGACGTCCGATTGTATATAAGTTTGCAAACAGCAGGCTGGGGCATATATGCCTTATTGACCAGGAAAAAGTAGAGAATGCCGAAGCTTATTTTGACAAGCACGGTGTTGTGTCAACTCTCATTGGACGAATGATTCCGGCAATTCGCCAGCTGATTTCAATTCCCGCTGGACTGGCAAAAATGAATATCGGCAAGTTCATGATTTATACAAGTCTCGGAGCCGGTGTATGGAATGCCATACTGGTAGGCATTGGAATAGTATTCCACACACAGATAGGAAAAGAAGAGCTTATCAATACCATATCACACTATAGTCATATAATAGGTATTGCAGCCATCATACTTGTAATAGGCATTATTGGGTTCCTTATTTATCAAGGAACAAAAAAGTCAAAATAAAGTAAGGAAATAAAAATCACATACAATAGAATATGTTTGAGAACTTAAGTGAACGCTTAGAACGTTCGTTCAAGATTTTAAAAGGTGAGGGAAAAATCACTGAAATAAACGTAGCGGAGACTCTCAAGGATGTACGCAAGGCACTTCTTGAGGCAGACGTCAACTACAAAGTGGCAAAGACTTTTACAGACACGGTAAAACAGAAAGCCCTCGGACAGGATGTGCTTACAGCTGTAAAGCCAAGCCAGTTAATGGTGAAAATTGTGCATGATGAGTTGACAGAGCTGATGGGCAGTCAGGCTGTAGAGCTTGAGCTGAAAGGACGTCCTGCTATTGTACTTATGTCAGGACTGCAAGGTTCCGGTAAAACTACATTCTCGGGAAAACTTGCGTTCCAACAAAAGAGCAAAAAGCACAAGAAGCCTTTGCTTGTTGCCTGCGATGTCTATCGTCCGGCAGCTATCGAGCAGTTGAAAGTTGTGGGAGAAAGTATCGGAGTTCCGGTATATAGCGAGCCGGAGTCAAAGAGTCCTGTGGAGATTGCAGAACATGCCATACAAGAGGCACGGGCAAAAGGATACGACCTTGTCATTGTAGATACCGCCGGTCGTCTGGCTATTGATGAGCAGATGATGCAGGAAATACAAAACATCAAACAGGCAATAAATCCAGACGAGACATTATTTGTAGTAGATTCCATGACTGGTCAGGATGCAGTGAACACAGCAAAAGAGTTTAATGAGCGTCTTGATTTTGATGGTGTTGTATTGACAAAACTTGATGGAGACACACGAGGAGGTGCCGCTCTGTCCATCAGAACGGTGGTCAACAAGCCTATAAAATTTGTCGGTACAGGAGAAAAAATGGAAGCTATTGATGTGTTCCATCCTGAACGTATGGCAGACCGAATACTCGGAATGGGTGACATTGTCTCATTTGTGGAACGCGCACAAGCTCAATTTGACGAGAATGAGGCCAAAAAGCTGCAAAAGAAAATCGCCAAAAACAAGTTCGATTATAACGATTTCCTGAATCAGATTAACCAAATCAAGAGAATGGGAAATATCAAGGAACTGGCCCAAATGATACCAGGCATAGGCAAACAGCTTAAAGATATAGACATAGATGACAACGCATTTAAGAGTGTGGAGGCAATGATTAGCTCAATGACTCCATACGAGCGCGAACATCCGGAATGTATAAACCAGAGTAGAAAGGTCAGAATTGCGAAAGGAAGCGGAAACTCAATAGAAGAAGTAAACAGAGTGACCAAGCAGTTTGAGCAGATGAGAAAGATGATGAAAATGATGACCGGAAACAAAATGGCTGCAATGGCAAGCAGAATGCAGGGATTGAAACTGCCGGGAATGCCCAAAATGTAATATCAAAGCAAGACTATTAAACGGAATAACCCCCAAAAGCAATGTTAATTGACGGAAAAGCAACTGCTGCTGCAATAAAACAAGAGATAGCAAAAGAGGTGGAGAAAATCGTGGCTGACGGAGGCAAACGTCCTCACCTCGCAGCAATCCTTGTCGGACACGATGGAGGCAGTGAAACGTATGTAAAAAACAAGGTCATAGCATGTGAAGCATGTGGATTCAAATCGACCCTCATACGTTATGAAGATAATGTGACAGAGGAAGAGCTACTGAAAAAAGTCCATGAACTCAACAATGATGCAGATGTCGATGGATTTATCGTACAGTTACCACTCCCGGCACACATATCAGAACAGAAAGTGATAGAAGCAATTGACCATCGTAAAGATGTGGACGGCTTCCATCCTATCAATGTCGGCAGAATGTCCATAGGGCTTCCATGCTACATATCTGCCACACCTAACGGTATTTTGGAACTGCTGAAGCGATACAACATCGAGACAAAAGGAAAAAAATGCGTGGTGCTTGGACGTAGTAATATTGTGGGTAAGCCAATGGCACAGTTGATGATGCAAAAGAACTATCCTGGAGATACGACTGTGACTGTATGTCACAGCCATACACAAAATATCAAGGAAGAATGCAGACAAGCAGATATTATCATTGCCGCTATTGGCATTCCGAACTTTGTTACAGCTGATATGGTCAAGGAAGGAGCCGTAGTAATAGATGTAGGTACCACAAGAGTAGCAGATGAGACACGCAAAAGCGGGTTCAGACTTAACGGTGATGTCAAATTTGACGAAGTAGCTCCAAAATGTTCCTACATCACTCCTGTACCGGGAGGAGTTGGTCCGATGACCATTTGCTCACTGATGAAGAACACCTTGTCTGCCGGAAAGAAAGAGTTTTACAAGTAAGCATAAAGCAAAATTAAAAATAAGAGGTTTTAGATTGCAGAGGAATAGAATTTTATTCCCTGAGAATCTAAAATCTCTTCGTTTTAAAAGACACCCTAAAAGCCCTTTCTGAAAATGATACAATCTCAGACTCTTCATCTGTCTAAAAAACACGGTTTTCCCTCAAATTAATGAAGTTCACTCCTTATCTATCCTTTTTAATCATAGATTAATTTGGAGGCAGTCAAGGGATGGTTCGGAAAGCGTCACCATGTACACAGGAAAAAATCCTCGTACACATCAGTTTACCTCAACTACAACAGCGGACGCAAAATGTGCATACGCATCGGATGCAACCACAAGGAGGATTTCCAGCTACTTGCAGCCCAATATTTTGACGAGAGCCTCGTGCAGAGGAAGGACTCCTTCGCACACTTCGATGATTTCCTTCAAAAGGCACACGGCATAGATGATTCCTTCAGGTGTTATCAGGATACCTTGCAATTTGTCATTCGATACCGCAAGCGCAAAGGCCGCGGGAGATGGGTAGACTCGCTTACCTCACAGGATTTCAAAAAACTATTAGATACTACGCTTTCTCAGCATCCTCCATTTAAAGGGGTATCTCATAAATATCATAACATACTCCCCTGCCCCCAAAACCTTCCTTCTGAAAAATAAGGCCTTCATTAAGGATTGTACCTCCACATTCTGTAGAAATACCAAAATCAAAATATTTCCTGTCAGAATAAACCTCAAGAATCAATTTGGAAATAAGCAAGTCGAGAGCACCGGATGCTTTTCCCCGCTTATTGGCTGCTATATATTGGGTATGCACCACATCACCGAAATCAAAGACAAGAGTACCCGCAAGCATTTCACCATCAGAAGAAAGTACTGAAAACAATCTGATTGTGTCGGGAAAACGCCGGCACAATAGTTTCAGTTCCTCCACGCTATGTACAGGATGAAGCGAATGACAATCGTACAAAACTTCATCAAGAATATTCCAAAAAGTCTCCAAATTGCCATCAGAAACAAAATCTAGTCCCTCCCTACAAGCTTTTCTCAAACCACTTTTCCTCGATTCAACAAGTCCAAGAGGAGAAGAAAGGGATATTGTAGAGGAAAGTCCCCTACTGACCAATTGAGCAGACATCCTAAATAGCGCATAAAGCTCTTCTTCTGAAGGATATTTCGCATAAATATAAGGTATGGGTTTATACACCATGCTTTTCACATCAAAACGACTACGATAATAATCAGAAATTATCCTGAAAGCCTCCAGTACCTGAACAGCGGTCATTTTCATTCCCATCAAAAGCCCACCATAAGTCAATCCCTGATGCGAATAAATTCTCTTCTCTGCGGAATTATAATTAGCCGGAAAACATGCTATTGTCCTATTTTTCTCCTTCAAAAGAACAGAACAATCAGCAAACCTGTCTGAATGGTAATCCATAAAATGACGATTGAACAAAAAAGTCCCGTTTTTTGAAACTGAGACAAAAGTATTCCAATCATCACACATAGAGTCAGAATAAGGTATCAGTTCCATTTACCCATTCTTTAAAAGTTTCATAATCATTAATATATCCCTTTGAATCATATTCCTGTGAAGCCAGCACCACACACACAGCATCAGATGAGAAGTTTCTAAGATGACACCATACATTCGGGGCGATGTGAATTCCTCTGCATGGAGAGTCCATGAAAAAAGTTTGGGATTCAATCCCATTGTCAACCAAAATCTCAAAACTTCCATGTACAGGAAACACAACCTCCGCACATGTCTTATGGGCATGACCTCCACGTGTCTTTCCTATCCCAACACCATATATCCAGAAAACTCGCTTTATGTCAAACGGCAAATGCTTATATTCTGCAAAACATAAGTTTCCTCTATCATCAATAACCTTTGGTATATCCACAAAATTGCATATTTGAGGTCTATTTAGTACTTTTTCTCTATCCATATCCATTTTATTTACTGCAAAGGTAAAACTTTTTCCGCATTTATTTGTCCAATTCAAAAAATAGATATACCTTTGCATCGCAATTGACAGAGAGACCTACACAAGAACTTGCAACAGCGAGTTTTGCAGAGAGAAAACTGCAAGGAGGACTGTCAAGGTTCAGTGGAAATCCGGAAGGATGGGTGAGTGGCTGAAACCAGCAGTTTGCTAAACTGCCGTACGAATTTTCGTACCGGGGGTTCGAATCCCCCTCCTTCCGCTTACATACTGAGCATCTCACATCCGAAATCACGGCGCTTTCGTCTAGCGGCTAGGACACATGCCTCTCACGCATGGAACACGAGTTCGATTCTCGTAGGCGCTACAAAGTATATTATATATACTTAATTCGGAGAAAAAAAATGGCGCTTTCGTCTAGCGGCTAGGACACATGCCTCTCACGCATGGAACACGAGTTCGATTCTCGTAGGCGCTACTGCAAAAAAGAGGCTGTCTAACAATCAAAGTTAGGCAGTCCTTTTTTTTATATTTAAAATTTAGAGAATCAGGGGTCAGCGGACAGGAGCGGTTGGTATTCTCGGATCAGCGGACAGAAGCGGTTGATATTCCCCCTATGAACAACATGGTTAACTGTATATTTTCGATAGGCGGTACATAAAGAACTTGATGTCCCCAACACCTCGGAACTGCGAGCGGAACGCCTTTATCTTGGCGTTGAAGGATTCTGCCGATGCGTTTGTCAACTTCCTCTCGAAGTAGTTTATGATTGTAGTATTATGATTTTCAAAAGTTTCAAGCACTTTGTTGAACTCGCGTTTGTCAAATTTCTCAACATCATTATACCATCTTGCCAGATTAAGCCTGGCCTCATCTGGTCTGGACTTTTTGTTGAATATGTCAATCAGGTCAAGGTATAGGGAGTAGGCTTTTTCCAGATCAGGGAACTTTTCAAAAAGGATTTTGGCTCTAATTGATTGTTGCTCGTTCCATTTTGACTTATGTTTGAGTATGATATGGCGGCTGCGTGCCATTATCTGCGGCATGGTCTCTCCATTTTCCATCAAGCAAGGCCTCCATTGTCCCAGCAAATCACGTTCCTTCTTGCTGCGGCAAGCCTTACGTTTTGACCTATGCTCTTTGATTGCCTTGTTCTCTTGGTCAAGCACTTCCCAGCGGTGACGGACACGTAGTTGATCAACAGCCTCCGACATCAACTGTTGTACATGGAAACGGTCGTTCACCAACTTTGCTGTGGGGAATGCCGTTCTGACAGTCAGCATCATGGCCGAAGACAAATCGGTTGTTACCGTCTTGACTTCCAGTCTTTTCTTTAAGGGAATTTTCTTCAGTATTCCGCTGACAACCTCCGAGGCTACCCCTTTGATCATAGCTGCAAGCGCACCTTTGCGGCCATGGGCGGCCTTGTTAGTCAGTATCGTGTAGACATCGCCATTGCTAAGACATGTCTCGTCAAGACTCATATCCTGACCGATGTTGTCGGGGAAAAGGACATACTCTTCGGCATGCTCCAGTTGATCCCAACTGCGATAGTCGCTCAACTTCTCCTTATACTGCTTGCGCAAGGTCTGGCCGTTCACCCCATTGCGCTCTCCCAACGTCTTGATACTTACTGGGGTGGTGTCAATCTCCCTCTTTTAAAAAAAGAGCGAACTCCTCATTGAGCTGCGTACTGTCGTATTCCGACAGGTCCCAGTCATAACTGAATATCTCGCCTGTTGTCTTGTCAAGCCATTTGCGCTTGCGTACATGCAACCATGTCGCCCGTCCGCGTATCGGATAGTCCTGGATATTATGATACTCGCCAAAGCCATATGCGACTACCTCCGCATTTTTCTTGTCCTCGCGCATCTGAACCTTTTTCTCATCGAGCCAGATATCAAAGTGGGTATCTGTCTTATCAAAGCGGTCGATGTCAAAATTGTCAACGATTACGGATGGGAGGATTGCTCTTAACAGTTGTTCTGGTTTCATGCTGCAAAGTTAAGCATTTTATAGTTAACCATGTTGTTCATAGGGGCATATCAACCGCTTCCGTCCGCAGACCCGATATTTCCAGTTGGTGAGGTGCTGGGATTGCCGCATAATGTTTACCTTTGAGCATGAAAATAACAGATATACTTCGAGAGCTTTTACCATCCAAGATTGTAGATAATTTCGACATAGTTCGGTTCGAGAAAACGGCTGAACGGTTTGACATTTGGTTTGATGAGAAAAAGATCCAGAAAGCGGAAGATGCAGGGAATGCAAATATTATCGCGTACGGCTTTGGAGATTACAATAGTATCCAGAATTTTCCGTTGCGTGGCAGGTTCACACATCTGCATCTGCGCAAACGCAAATGGCTTGACAAAAATACCGGGGAGATATTCAGCTACAGCATCGACACTTCCGAATACGAGGGTACAGGCTCAATACGGAGTTCGTGGATTTTTAAAGACGACTGTTGAGTCCACAACCATACCTATTGTAACGGTAGCCCGGATCAACGGTGTCAACAGTCGGTCGTTCACCAAGTTGTACAAGGACAAGCTCAACGGCTTCAGAGAATGGAAGCAATTAGACCACGCTGAGGAGTATGTGCTTCATGATTCCAATATCGGTGAGGGTCTGAGTATAGACGAGACCACCCCAGCAACGGGGAAGCATACACAGTTGTCACCAACAAGGCGGCCAAGGGGCGCAAAGGCGCATTGGTCGCCATGATAAAAAGGGCCGCAAGCGACAATGTGACAAAGAGGTTCAAGCTGCTTGGCCTGTCGAAGCAGCATAAAGTGCGAACTGTCACCGCCAATCTGTCCGGTTCAATGAAGTATATAGCCTTAAGAGCATTCCCGGCAGCGGAACAGATAAGCGACCGCTTTCATGTGCGGCAGCTGATGAGCTAGGCCATTGATGATATGCGCATTGAGTTGCGGTGGGAGGTGATAAATGCCGAGAATGAGCGAATCAGGCTATGCAGGCAACAGAAAGTAAAGTACAGTCCGGAAATCAAATCCAATGGAGAGACCCTCCGGCAGATTACGGCGCGTTCAAAACACATAATGACCCGCAACATGTCCAAATGAAGCGACACACAGCAGCAACGCGCGCAGATACTTTTCGAGCGGTATCCTCAACTTAAAACGGCATATGGTCTGTCGATGAAACTGACTGGTATCTATAACGAGAGTATAACTGTGCCTGTCGCAAGGCTTAAACTGGCAAGATGGTATAATGAACTCGAACTATTTGAACCAGTCCGCCTCAAAACGGTCATTGATACATTCCCGACACACTGTGATACAATCATCAGTTATTTCAACGACAGGCTTACCAACGCATCCGCCGAATCATTCAATGCAAAAATCAAAGACCTGCGCCGACAGTTCCGAGGAATCAACGACACGGCTTTCTTCCTGTTTCGGCTAAGCGCATTATACGGATAATCCCAGCACCTCACCAACCGGAAATATCTACTGACCCGTACAGGAGTACAAATGCATTCCAAATACTATTATATTAAAACCGCAGAACATTGAATACACATGACACCATCACATTGCAATTCACCACTTTCCAGCATTGTTATGCCAATGGCTTCTGCTTCAGATGGTGAAGATGCCTGTAGGCAAACTTCAATATTTTCTCCAAATTCTGTTGTCATATATACCATATATAACTCCATACCTATAGTAATTTATTGTCATGTGGCATCTGGTTATTCCCAAAAGGTATCGATCCAAATTTTGTTTTGAAGTTTTGAAGCAAGATTTGTTCAACAGCTGCAGGATTGTCATTTTCTGTATCATACCAGAAAACTCTTAGTGAAAAATCCATCTTCTTTTATTTTAATGGCCAAGAATCTTTTCTAGCAGCTCCCAAATTGCTTCCCCTTAACTAATATCCCATAAAACATCCTTTCTGTGTTTTTATTGTTCCATTGGATAATTTTCAAGGAATGTCCAATACATATAAGTACATTATCTTGGTTAAATACGGTATACACACCATACTTATTATTTGGCGCATTACAAGTTCCAGTCAAGTTGTCAAACTTACTAAAACAAAAATCACCATTGTTATTATATTTGTCCAATACCTCAAACATATTCTTCACCTATTGGTTGAATTAAAACACTTATAATGAAAAAGTTATACACATCGCTTATATTTAGTATTTTAGTGGTGACTAAACCATTGATTACCACAATCACACTTATGCATAATTTCATCGTAAAATTCGGTAAAATTCTTGACATATTCAAAGAATATGGTGGAAATCGTATAGACAAGAACAGCAACAGCCCGCTTTGCGGTGCAATTCTAAATTTTCCGGCATCGAAGTCGTGCCCCTTTCCGCAACAGCAGAGTCATTCGACTTTAATAGCGAAAGCCACTTGTTCAAACATATGTAGGTAGAAAAAGGCAAAAAAACTCCATGAGAATGCCAAGTTTTTCTTCCATGTTGTATAATGAAACGACCATGTTCCAGTAGACCTTTCTTCCGTATTTCTTATATAAGAAAAACTATTGAGAACTATGGCATGTTTGCTGATACTCCCGGCAAATAGTCCGTATTGGCTTTTCTATGAGTTTGGCTTATGATATTAATCCATTCTTCAAAATCGCAGCGCCTACACCATAATAATGCACCCCAAAAGTTTTGTGCCAAACTTTTGAGGTGCAATTCATATACAATCCCTATAAGAGAAAGCCTATTAAGCGTTTACCTTAGCCATGTGTGCGATAAGCTCAAGTACCTTGTTAGAGTAACCAATTTCATTGTCATACCAAGACACAACCTTAACGAATGTATCTGTAAGAGCAATACCAGCCTTAGCATCGAAGATTGAAGTGTTAGTGCATCCGAGGAAGTCAGAAGAAACAACAGCATCCTCAGTGTAACCAAGAACACCCTTAAGTTCGCCTTCAGAAGCCTCCTTCATTGCTGCACAAATCTCTTCGTACTTAGCAGGCTTAGCAAGGTTGACAGTAAGGTCTACAACTGATACGTCAAGAGTAGGAACACGCATAGACATACCTGTAAGCTTACCATTGAGTTCAGGAATAACCTTACCTACAGCCTTAGCAGCACCTGTAGAAGAAGGGATGATGTTGCCAGAAGCAGCACGACCACCGCGCCAGTCCTTCATTGATGGACCGTCAACAGTCTTCTGAGTAGCAGTTGTAGAGTGAACTGTAGTCATAAGACCATCAGTGATACCCCATTTGTCATTGAGAACCTTTGCGATAGGAGCCAAGCAGTTAGTAGTACAAGAAGCGTTAGAAACGAACTGAGTACCCTTTACATACTTATCAAAGTTCACACCACAAACAAACATTGGAGTAGCGTCCTTTGAAGGAGCAGACATAACTACATATTTAGCACCAGCTTCAATATGAGCCTGTGCCTTCTCCTGAGTAAGGAAGAGACCTGTAGACTCAACAACATATTCAGCACCAATTTCATTCCACTTCAAATCAGCAGGATTACGCTCTGCAGTTACACGGATAGCCTTACCGTTAACAATGAGCTTTGAGTTCTCAACGTCAGCCTCAATTGTACCCTCAAACTGACCATGCATTGTATCATACTTAAGCATATATGCAAGGTAATCAACAGGGCAAAGGTCATTAATACCTACGATTTCAATGTCAGAACGAGTCTGAGCTGCACGGAAAACAAAACGACCGATACGGCCGAATCCGTTAATACCAACTTTAATTGCCATTTTTCTTTTTCGTTTTTAATTAAAAGGTTGAAAAATATTGTTGTTAATCTCTATTCTTTAAGTAATTATATCTTTACCTTTACCGCAACCAATAAAGTCGATGCAGGAAGAAAACTTCCGCATCCAGAATTATCCGCAATTACAATGATGCGCTGTTGAACATGCTACTACCACTAACAATTCTATAATTAACATTATCATTGATAATATACGTATCTTCATTGTTTTATTATTTTTACACGCACAAAGTTACAAATAAATATCTTAACTTTGCAAGTGAAACAAGAATATATTTAATCAAAGACAAAAAATATGGGAAAAATTATTGAAGACTTCAAAGCTTTTGCCCTCAAGGGTAATGTTGTAGACATGGCTGTCGGTGTAATTATAGGTGGAGCTTTTGGAAAGATTGTCACTTCCGCAGTGAATGATATTATTATGCCGCCTCTTGGTCTTCTCATAGGCGGAGTGAATTTCTCAGATCTCAAATTAACGCTGAAAAGTGCTATTCAAGAAGTAAAAGACGAAAACGGCAATATAATCACACAAGCCGCAGATGCCGTCACATTCAATTACGGTGCCTTTCTACAGAATTGCATTGACTTTCTTATTATAGCCTTAGCCATATTCTTCATGATAAAAGGAATTACAAAACTGGCAGAACTCCGCAAGAAGAAAGAGAAGGAAGTTGAAACTCCAGCCGCTCCACCAGCACCAAGCAAAGAGGAGTTGTTACTTACAGAAATAAGAGATTTATTGAAAGAGAAGAAATAGTATCCAGCTCTTAAAAAGAGCACGAAGATTTTACAGAAGAACAGCGAAGAAGCTGAAAAAAGAACAGCGAAGAAGAATATCCCTAACCGGACATTTCTTCTTCGCTATTATTTTGCGACTCTATCAAAAACTATAGCCACAAACTGTTCAGACCACACATACTATACTTGTGCTATTTCTCAACTCTCACTATAATATAAAGAATATCATATTATAAAGTTCACCAATTCTTTTCTTACTCCAACTTCAATCTTACCAACATATCTCGACTGCAACATTCTGCCATCAAGACTGATAAAAGCCTTTCCTATATCTATTAGTTCTATACGAGAAGCACGAAAAGGACGAACATTCTTATAATTCAAGAAATGCCCTTTTCCAAGAAGCCAAAATCCTTCAAAAAGCTGCCACCATTTAGGTCTTGTAATTACAGACATATCAAGCAATCCATTATAAGGTACAGCATTAGGAGTCTGACCATACCCATGACTATTTCCTATACATATCGACATGACTTCCTGAGAAAAAGCCTCTTTATCAATTACAAACTCCACATTAAAAGCCTTACGCTCAAAAATTTGAGCAATGGCAATAGAAACTGTGGAAAGACACTTTGAACCAATAAAACGCATAGCCTCATCCGTCAACTGTACAAGGCGTGCTCCAAGACCTATATTTATGCAATTCAAGAAGAACCGCTTCTGAGGTATATTATTTTCATCCACAAAAGAACAGACTCCAACATCAATCAGGCGTACACGTCGAACTATAATATTATCTATCAAGTGCTTATAATCATCCACAGCCATTCCCCAAAATCTTGCGAAATCATTTCCTATTCCATTAGGGATAACAGCCAAGGCGAAATCTTCCGGCAGTTCTGGACAACAAAGTATTCCATTGATTGCATCATTCAAAGTACCGTCGCCACCAACAAGCACTATAGTCCTGTAGCCATTAGCACACAACATAGCGGCCAAACGTTCTACAGAACCAAAACCCTCGGACTGAACATAGTCATACTGGACACCTTTCGATTCTATATAAGAACGAATCATGTCCCATCGTTTATGCGCGTTATAAGAACCAGCACGAGGACTATAAATGATGCCCCACCGCTCTTTACTTGTCACCATATTTTCCAAGATTATAATCGTTCCATAAACATCTGACCATTTCCAGACGTTCATCTACAGGCAAAGCCGCATCTATCCAATTTATCTTGATACCTCTTCGCTCCATTCCACGGAACCATGTCATTTGTCTTTTTGCAAACTGATGAATAGCAATCTCAAGAAGCCGGACCATCTCCTCATATGACATTTTCCCTATAACATACAACGTCAGATATTTGTATTCAAGACCATAATATATTAAATCGTCAGGACTAACACCTTTGTCAAGAAGTCTTTTCACTTCCTCCACCATCCCTTCATCCAAGCGTTGCTTCAGCCTTTTTGTAATCTTCTCACGCCTAAGGCCACGTTCTATATCAAGTCCGACAACAAGAGTATCCACTTCGGGAAAACATCTGTCTTCAAGTGGTATTTTCGCACAATAATCCTCTATCTCAATAGCTCTTATCGCACGCTGCACTGTATCCGTATCGGTGGTATTATGCAGAGCCTTATATCCCCGGAGAATCTCCGTAAGTTCCTCAAGCGTCTTTCCGGCAAGCGACTCACGCAAAACAGGGTTCTGGGGTACGGGACTCAAATGATAGCTGCGAAGCACGCTTTCTATATACAGCCCTGTTCCTCCACATAAAATAGGCACCACGTTTCTGGAGCATATATCATTATACACTTCCAAAAAATCATGTTGATACCTGAATACATTATACTTTTCTCCGGCATCTACAATATCAATCAAGTGATAGGGTATCTTATCGCCTGCCACAATATAATCATCCAAGTCCTTTCCTGTACCAATATCCATAGCACGATAGACCTGCCGGCTATCCGCACTTATTATTTCGCCACCAATGTCATGAGCCAAGTGTGCGGCAAAAGTTGTTTTGCCGCACGCTGTAGGCCCAAGAATGGTGATCATAGATTTCATCATCAAAAAAAACGAAAGCAGTATTTCTTAAATAGATAATTCGTCAAGCACACGAATAAGGTCCTTATTCATTGCTTTGTCGCTACGGATAGCATCCGTAAACGGGACATACACCACATTGTTATTCCGGATACCAACCATTACATTACGCTGTCCGTCAAGTATCGCATCAACAGCTCCCGCCCCAAGTCTTGAAGCAAGGATACGGTCACGGGCAGAAGGCGAGCCTCCACGCTGAAGGTGTCCCAATATCGAGACACGCACATCATATTGCGGATATTCTTTCTTCACTCTGTCGGCATAGAACATCGCGCCACATTTAGGACTTTCACTTACAATCACAATACTTGAGTTCTTGCTTTTACGTATTCCACGACCGATAAAATGCTCCAATTGATCAGCATCCGTACTGTCCTCTGGAATTATCGCAGCTTCGGCTCCACTGGCAATCGCACTGTTTTGAGCCAGAAAACCGGCATCGCGCCCCATCACCTCCACAAAGAAGATACGCTCATGCGAATTGGCCGTATCCCGTATCTTGTCCACACACTCAACAATCGTATTCAGAGTCGTGTCATAACCGATAGTAAGGTCTGTACCATACAAATCATTGTCTATCGTTCCCGGCAAACCTATGCAAGGCACATTAAACTCATCCGCAAAAATACGCGCTCCGGTCAAAGAGCCATTTCCGCCAATCACCACAAGCGCGTCAATACCTTCTTTTACCATGTTGTCGTAAGCCTGCTTACGTCCTTCCGGAGTCATGAAAGCCTTAGAACGGGCACTTTTAAGTATTGTACCGCCACGGGCAATGACATTACTTACGCTTTCTGTTGTAAACGATACAATCTCATCATTTACCAGACCATCGTATCCACGATAGATACCCTTCACTCCGAATCCCTTACAAATAGCGGTTCGGGTAACAGCACGTATCGCAGCATTCATACCGGGCGAATCGCCTCCCGATGTCAATATACCTATACAATTTATTCTTGACATAAAAACAAGTTTAATGGGTTAACCAAAACACGAGCATTCCAACAGCCCATGCGACAAAAACACGCCACATAATATGACGGACATACCATATAATACGTATTCTTTCAAGTTGCAAAACCGACTGTCCGGCTAACGAGCCGACAAACAACAACGAGCCGCCAATCGCACAGCAGAAAGACAGAAGTTGCCAATACGAGCCGTTCAACACAAACTCGGAGGCTTCCCCACCCTGCATGTCAAAAGGGAACAGGTTCATACCAATCATGACAAATGGCACATTATCGACTACACTCGAAATCAGTCCGGTCAATATACCATATATATATACATTGTCCACATTGTTTTCCAGCCAGCTTGCAATAAAATCCAAGAAGCCACACTCTTTCAACACTCCTACACCCAGAGAAATGCCCACAAAATAAAGAATTATACGCATTCCTATAAATTCCGTGTTTCGCAAATAATGCCGTTGTACAAACAAGATGTTTCCATTGCGCTCAAGATTGCAAATGCCTTCCACAACCCAAATCAGAGCCAACACACATAATGCGCCGAGGAAAGGAGGCAGTTTGGTCACAAAATGTAATGTCGGAATAGACCACAGTCCAACCAGACCTATTACCAATATAAGAATCTTCTGCCACACAGACAGATAAGAATCATTGCCGTCATACCGACTTAATATAGAGGACACCTCCACCTTTCCCACAAGCATGGACGATACAAGCAGATTAAACACACACAAAGTGGAAAAAGCTGGAAGGAACACCCCGGCGGCAAATGCGGTCGGAGTTATCACCCCACGCACCCACAGCATCAGGGATGTCATATCGCCAATTACTGTAAATGAGCCTCCCAAGTTCGCCGCAATCATAATCGCACATGCGTAAATCACTCTTTGATAATGTGAGCGGACCACCTGTCCCATGATTGAAATCATCAGCACAACCGTGGTCAGATTATCCACATTAGCAGAGATAAAGAAAGTAAGAATGGAAATCACCCACAGAAATCTACGGCTGCTGCGCATACGCAACCACCGGACAAGAGAGTCGAACACACCGTTATTATTCATAACCTCCACAATGGTATTCGTGGCAATCAGGAACAAAATGACGGAGCATGCCTCGGCAATATACCTCACAATGATATTGTCAGCCACAAACTCCTTCACAGTCTCAGGAGTTGACAGCCTGCCTCCAAGAAAAGCGTCATATTCTTCAGGGTGCATAAGGCGAAGGAAATCGCCTCCGTGTATCATATACAGAATCCAAACTATAACACCGCAAAACATTGCGACAGCAGCGCGGTTTATGTGATTCACCTGTTCTGTGCTCATCATCAGATATCCAACAAGCAAAACAGCCACTATGATGAAAGTCATTACAATCATATCTGATACAGCCTCTTCTGTTTGTAATAAAATAAATGCCCTTAAAGCATCAGAGCGGCAAGCGGGACTCGAACCCGTGACCCTCGGCTTGGGAAGCCGATGCTCTACCAACTGAGCTATTGCCGCATTTCTCTTGCGTTTGGATATGCAAAAGTAACAATTTAATATGAAACGCGCACCTTTTTTGCGCCGAAAATGGCTCAAAAAGCCTTTTTTTTTCCCTCGAACATAAATTATACGTATTTTTGCAGCATGGAACTCAAAAATCTAACAATCATAAACTATAAAAATATATCGGAGGCAGTTCTTGACTTTTCACCCAAAATCAACTGTTTCATCGGTAGCAACGGAGAAGGGAAAACAAACATCCTTGATTCCATCTACTTCCTTTCATTCACAAAAAGCGCATCTTGTCCGGTCGACTCACAAAACATTCTTCACGGCCAAGACTTTCTGATGCTACAAGGACTTTACAACATCAACGGCATCGGAGAAGAAATATCGTGCGGAATGCGCCTGCATCAGAAAAAGCGGTTCAAGCGCAACAAGAAAGATTACAAACGGCTGTCTGAGCATATCGGACTTCTGCCGCTCATCATGGTGTCGCCCAACGACAGCGAGCTGATACTTGGCGGAAGCGAAGAGCGAAGACGCTTCATGGATGTGGTCATATCGCAATACAACAAAGACTACATGAACTCGCTCATCAAATACAACCGCGCCTTACAGCAGCGCAATGCCATGCTGAAAAGCGAAGAGGAGCCTAATGAAGAAATCCTGTCCGCTTTCGAGGAAATGATGGCAGAGACAGGCACCGTAGTCTATGAGTACCGGAAAGCATTTATTGAAGAGTTCATACCTGTGTTTCAGGAATTTTACACACACATTTCAGGCGGTCACGAGACAGTCGGCCTGACTTACACAAGCCATTGCCAACGCGGGAATCTATTAGAGGTGATACAAAGAGACAGGATGAAAGACCGTGCCGTCGGATATTCCCTGCATGGCATTCACAAGGACGAGCTTGAAATGACTCTCGACGGATTTCCTATCAAGCGGGAAGGGTCGCAAGGACAAAACAAGACATATCTGATTTCATTGAAACTGGCGCAGTTCAAGTTCCTGAGCAATACTGGCAGCCACACAACTCCACTGCTTCTTCTTGACGACATCTTCGACAAACTCGACACCAATCGGGTAGAACAAATCGTATCACTCGTATCAAGTTCTGCATTTGGACAGATTTTCATCACAGACACCAACCGCGAGAACCTCGACAAGATACTTGAGCGTTCTAACGGAGAATACAAGATATTCACTGTCTGCAATGGAAACATAAGCTGCCTGTAACTGAAATGCAGAGATAGCCACACCCCCAAACAACCCACTTTAATACAACAGACTATGCGACACAGCAATGCAGAACAAATAGGCGCCATTATAAACCAGTTCATGAGACAGGAAGGATTGGAGACCCCCCTGAACCAATACAGGCTTATTGAGTCATGGAAAGAAGTGATGGGAGAAGGGATTGCCCGGTACACAGGCAATATTTTCATCAAAAACCAAACGTTATACATACAAATCAAATCATCTGTTTTAAGACAAGATTTGAGTATGTCGCGCGCCACCTTGACCAAGCGGTTGAATGAGCATGTAAAAGCGCAGGTCATTACAGACATCATATTCTATTAACCGCAAATAAAACAAAGCGCAAGTGACCAGAATCATTTTCCGGAAATCAAACAGGAGAATGGTATCCTTGACGGACAGTATTCTCCTGTTTGATTTATGGAAAGGCCGAATAGAATATTATTCGCGGCAATCGGTCGGGCGCATACCGAGATAACGCTGCACATAGCGGCTGAAATAGGCAGGCGACGAGAATCCGAAACGGTCGGATATTTCAACAAAAGTAATTCTCTTGTCGCTCAACAGCCTGGATATGTCAAGAATAGTATAGCGGTTTATCCAAAAATTGGCGGAATGTCCGCTTGTTTTCTTGCATACTTCCGAAAGATATTTGGCTGTCACACAGAGTTCTGAGGCATAATAGGTCACTTCGCGATTGCTCCTGTACTCACCATTTTCAAGCATAGCAAGGAATCTGTTCATTATCAGCGCATATTGCGATGACACCATGTCCTCTCCATTATTATAAGCATGAAAATCAAAAAAGTCCAGAATCATCAACTGCACAGCGCAACGGATACTTTCCTCATAGAATACGAAGCCTGTAGTTAGCACCCTATATTCCACACTGTCAAAATCCTTCATACACAAAGCAAACTGTTTGTCGTTAAGTCTTATAACTGGATTCATGAACAATGCAAGCTGTCCTTTCATACCATAATTCGACTGCGGAGTACAATATTCAATAAACCCGGCATCAATATAAATCACACGAGCCTTGAAATCATCGGTGCTGCTTATGTTTTCAATCAGCCTGCCTTTGCGGACGATGATTAAATCGCCTTTCTGTATAGTGAAATGATTGCCATTGAAATCAAAATCCATGCCCCCGCCAACACACAAAGCATGAGCAAGACAGTTCTCCAATCTGCCTGTACCCAAACCTTCCAATGTATCGGTAATGATTATCTTATCAAATACTTTTTCTTTTCCCATGTGCAAAAATACAAATTTTATTTGAAATGCATATCAAATCATCACATATTTATATAATAAGAAAAGAAATCAAACTTCGCAGAACTGTTCAAAACGAACCAAGCCCTACCGTCATTGCATTTATCTGATTCTACGAAGTCCTGAACTGGAATATAATTATGCTTGTGCTTCATCACAAGTTTATTTTCGGCACACCCAATATTTCGAGTGAGAATGGCAATCACACTATGAGTACAGCTCTCGTTTGAAAAAATCGCCGCATCTCTACACCCATCACACCTCTTGTCTACACCTTATGTATAATGGAAGCCACACATACTCGTATCATTCTGCCGCACATATTGTCAGGCAACCGTATGCATACAGGTATTGCTGACATTATGTCACTTGGCAAAAAAGGTCAAATTTAACATCTCCCACAATTGTCCACACCGTATCGTTGTCTGTTTTTTCGGGACTTTATCGATAAACACCTGATAATCAACCAAATACTATTTTTACAAAAAAGGAGCAGTTTTAGACCAAAAACTAAGGGTTGAGTACAAAATAGGATGCATTGATAATCAACAAGTTACAGAATTTCATTGTTAAAATTGTCTTTTTTCGGGTTCAAAATCCATTTTTGTTTTTCGGGGCATGGAA
>JAMPEL010000089.1 GCA_023665185.1 Roseburia sp. | reverse complement strand
CCATGCCCCGAAAAACAAAAATGGATTTTGAACCCGAAAAAAGACAATTTTAAGATAATATTTTTATAACTTGCTGATTATCAACGCTTCCTATTTTATGTTCAACCCTTAGTTTTTGGACTAAAACTGCGTACTTTTCTTGAAAATGTATTTATTTGATTATCAATTGTTTATCAATATGCTCCTGAAAAATCAGATGCCAGCACTGTATGGAAATGTTAAAAATACTCCTTTCCCGCCAAGTGACATAATGTCAAAACAACTTGTCCGCATACTGTAGCCCGGCAATATATCTGGAGAAGCCGAATATCTTCGGCAAGGGCTGTAAAAAAACTGTGTGGCTGCCGTTGCCACTCAAAATGTCGGATGAGCCAAACTTTTCCGTGAATATCCGTGTCGGTTTGAATAAAACTGACTAATTTTGCATGGATAAAGAAATATGAACTGACTAATAAAAATATAGTAATGGCAGAAACACGACGGACAACGCGAAGAAAGACTTCGGCAGCAGAGGCACCACAAGTAAGCGAGTACGGGCATTTGCAGCCGCAGGCTCTGGAACTGGAAGAGGCGGTAATAGGTGCTTGTCTGATAGAGAAAGATGCCTTCGGACTCATTTCGGATATTCTGAAGCCCGCATCCTTTTACGACTCAAAACATCAGGCTGTTTTTTCTGCTATACAGTCGTTGGCTTCGGAGAATAAGCCTGTCGATATTCTGACAGTGACGGAACAATTGCGCAAGACCGGCGAGCTGGAAAATGTGGGCGGTCCGTTCTTTGTGGCGGAACTGAGCCGTAAGGTCCTTTCATCGGCACATATAGAGTTCCATGCGCACATCATAGCCCAAAAGGCTTTGGCGCGTGAGCTTATCACTTATACAAGCAACATTCAGAAGCTGGCTTTTGATGAGAGTCAGGATATTGCTGAATTGATGCAGATGGCTGAAGGCAAGCTGTTTGAGTTGTCAAAGACGAACATGAAGAAGGATTTCACTCAGATAAATCCTGTCATCAACGAGGCATACGAGCTGTTGCAGAAGGCGGCGGCAAGAACTGACGGACTCAGTGGTCTCAGCTCGGGATTTGACGCGCTTGACGCGATGACCAGTGGCTGGCAAAACTCCGATTTGGTGATTATTGCGGCACGTCCGGCAATGGGAAAGACTGCCTTCGTGCTTTCTATGGCAAAGAATATGGCTGTCACCAACAGAGTTCCCGTGGCGATGTTTTCGCTTGAGATGTCCAACGTACAGCTTGTCAACCGTTTGATTGTCAATGTGTGCGAGATTCCGGGCGAAAAGATAAAAAGCGGACAGCTTGCTCCTTATGAGTGGGGACAGCTTGACTATAAAATCAGGGAAATGTTTGATGCTCCGCTTTATATTGACGACACCCCGTCGCTGTCTGTATTTGAACTGCGTACAAAGGCAAGGCGGCTTGTCAGGGATTATGGTGTGAAGATTATCATTATCGACTACCTTCAGCTGATGAACGCTTCCGGCATGTCTTACAACTCGCGTCAGGAAGAGGTATCCACCATCTCGCGCTCGCTGAAAGGATTGGCCAAGGAACTGAATATTCCGATTATCGCGCTGTCGCAGTTGAACCGTAGTGTGGAGCAGCGAGTTGGTACGGCAGACAATCCGGACAGCAAACGTCCTCAGCTCAGCGACCTTCGTGAATCGGGAGCCATAGAGCAGGATGCCGATATGGTTTGCTTCATACACCGTCCGGAGTATTATAAGATATATAAGGACCAGCACGGAAACGACCTGAAAGGACTTGCCGAGATTATCATTGCCAAGCACAGAAATGGTGCCGTGGGCGATGTGCGCCTGCGCTTCCGTGGTGAGTATGCCCGTTTTGCGAATATCAATGAGGATGCCATACCGATGATTTCCGGTGGTGACGAGGGAGGGGTGGTTCTTCCGTCAAAAATAAACAGCAATGCGGCTCCTGCGGAGAACGACCCTATCAACAGTATCACACCGGACATGGCGCCAATGAACGAGGTGCCGTTTTAGTGCGTCCTCTCTTTTGTCGGCTTATTCTGCCGGGAATGGCTCTGAAGGTGTGTTTTCCCTGTGTCAGGAAGTCTTTTTTCATGGAATATCATTAAATTTGCCTCGTATAAAACGACAATAAAATAGTGGAGTTATGATTGTATATCCTAATGCGAAAATAAATATTGGTCTTAATGTGGTGGAACGTCGTCCGGACGGTTACCATAATCTTGAGACAGTGTTCTATCCGATAAATCTTCAGGATGCGATAGAAATAAAGAATATAGAAGGTGCGGAACCGGAATGCGGCTATCAGCTCAAAGTGTCGGGCACGATATTGGACGGCACTCCGGAAGACAATCTTGTGGTCAAGGCTTACAAATTGCTGAAGAAGGACTTCGGACTTCCTCCTGTAAGCATATTTGTATATAAGCACATACCAACCGGTGCCGGACTGGGAGGCGGCTCGTCTGATGCCGCTTTCACCATCAAGATGCTCAATGAGCGTTTCGGTCTCGGACTGAGTGTGGAGCAGATGGAGGCCTACTCTGCGGAATTGGGTGCGGACTGCGCATTTTTCATCAAGAACGAACCTGTATTTGCTACCGGGATAGGGAATGTGTTCCATGAGCTGTCGATTTCTCTTACAGGAAAGACATTGCTGCTTGTAAAGCCCGATATATTCGTGTCAACTCGTGATGCGTATGCCGCTGTCGAGCCGCACCGTCCGGAACAGTCGCTTCCAGAATTGCTCTCACAGCCTATAGAAACATGGAAAGATACTGTGACGAATGATTTTGAGGCAAGTGTGTTCCCGAAATATCCAGAGATAGCCGCCATCAAAGACCGCCTTTATGACTTGGGAGCGGTGTATGCTTCTATGTCAGGAAGCGGCAGTTCTGTATATGGAATATTTGACAAACCTGTGGAATATGCGGATGAGGTGTTTGCAGGCTATTTTTGCCGTCAAAGGAATTTGTGATTTATAGGATGTGGTATGCAAGTCAGATTTCTTGATTTACAGAAAGTCAATGATTCTTTTGGACAGGAACTTCGCGAGGCCGTGACCAATGTCATGGCCTCGGGATGGTATCTTCATGGGCATGAGACCGAAGCTTTTGAGCGGGAGTTTGCCGAATATACCGGGGTGTCCCATTGTGTCGGAGTGGGTAATGGACTGGATGCCTTGACACTTGTGCTTGCCGCATGGAAATATATGTATGGCTGGAGTGACGGGGATGAGGTAATTGTACCTTCCAACACATTCATCGCAACGGTTCTTGCCGTGTCGCGTGTGGGCCTGAAACCTGTATTTTGTGAGCCAAATCTATGTAATGCGCTTATTAATGCAGATTTGATAGAGGAACTTATTGGAGAGCGCACCAGATGTGTTATTCCTGTACATCTTTATGGGCAGATATGCGATATGGATGCCGTAATGTCTGTGGCGCACAAAAAAGGGTTGAAGGTATTGGAAGATGCGTGTCAGGCTCACGGTGCGATATACAGATCTGCCGATTTACATTCCGGAACCTTGCCGTTGTTTCCGGAATGCGGACGGGCCGGCAGTATTGGCGATGCGGCGGCTTTCAGTTTCTATCCGGGAAAGAATTTGGGATGTGTTGGTGACGGGGGCTGTGTCACGACTTGTGACAGCGAGCTTGCATCCGTGGTGCGCAGTATGGCTAATTATGGTCAGAAGGCAAAGTATGTCCACTGTCTGAAAGGTTTCAACAGTAGGCTTGATGAGCTTCAGGCGGCTGTACTCAGGGTTAAGTTGCGCCGTCTGGACGCTGACAATCACAGACGGGTGGAGATTGCGCGCAGGTACACTGCCGCGTTGTCGTCTCCTGAGTTTCAACCATACCTGACAGTACCTGAAGATGTAAAGGATGCAAGAAACCATGTGTTTCATATCTATGCTGTGCGGACGGCAGACAGGGATACCTTTCAGCAAGTTTTGTCCGAGCATGGAGTGCAGACTCTTATTCATTATCCTTGCCCTCCTCATTTGCAGGAGGCATACAATGAATGCTCCACCTTGTCTTTTCCTGTGGCTGAACAATGGGCAAGGGAAGAGTTGAGCTTGCCAATCAGTCCGGTGCTGACAGATGAAGAAGTTGACTTTGTTATCGGCACAATCAAGGATATGTTTTAGCGCGGTTGAAGATATATATTAGCGACTTGTTCCGAACCCGCATAGTTCTTGGCTGACAAGGCTGGACACATAAGCAAAGGGCAAACTTTCTTTTTATAGAAAGTTTGCCCTTTGTTGAGCCGAATGGGGGACTCGAACCCCCGACCTATTCATTACGAATGAATTGCTCTACCAACTGAGCCAATTCGGCTGATAGTCTGGAATGACGGCGGACTGTATGCTTGTCTGCCTTTCCTTTGACGATGCAAAGTTAGTGATTTTTGCTTATATCTTGCAATCATTACACAAATGTTTTTTAATTTTGCACTAAACTTTTATATCATGGCGCAGAAAAAGCATAACAAGAGAAAAAAAACAGATAAGAAGAATCCCATACATTATTTATATGTGTCGCTCGTGTTGGTTGCCGTTTTGTTTGGCTGGAGCGGTATATGGCATTTTTTTGAGAATAAATCGGATAGGATTCTGCCTCTTGCAGAAAATATATGGAAAGGCTGTAAGGACGAGAGTGAGAGGAACGGGACCGATGACAAGGCAGAGGTTTCTACCGTACAAGGAATGGGTGGACTGGAACTGCCTGCCCGTTTGACGGACAAACCTGAGATAATTCTTTCCCGTGAGGCATATACTTCTTCTTACAACACTGAGACCCTGTGTCCGAATTATGTGGCATGGCACCTGACTGCTGAAAGAGTGGAGGGAAATGCTGTGCGCAAGAATAATTTTCACGGTGATGCGGATATTCCCGAAAAATACAGAGTGGAGACTTCCGATTACTCTCGTTCCGGATATGACAGGGGACACATGTGTCCTGCCGGCGATTGCAAGAGCAGTGATGAAGTGATGTCAGAGTCTTTTCTTATGACCAATATGTGTCCTCAAGGACATAACCTGAATGCAGGTGACTGGAAAGAGCTTGAAGACCAGTGCCGGGAATGGGCAAGCAGCTATGGAGAGGTGTTTGTTGTGTGCGGACCAATATTCGATTCGGCACGTCCCAAGACTATCGGAAAGAGAAAAGGATATAAGATTAGTGTGCCTGATCGCTTTTTTAAGGTGGTGTTGATGATGGGACGTGTGCCTAAAGCCATAGGTTTCATTTATCCTAATGATGATACAAATCTCGATATTCGTGACTATGCGGTGTCGGTTGATGATGTGGAACGTATGACAGGAATTGATTTCTATCCGGCATTGCCCGATGACATAGAGAGCAGGATTGAGGCAGAGTGCAATCCGGGAGCGTGGGGTATATGATGAGTTCATAGAACCGGCTGATGGGATTGTGTGGCATTCATACTTATGTATGGGCATTGGAATATACAAACTAATTATATATGAAGAAATATATTAAAGACTTGAGAGTGGCAGAGGTTGAATATCCTCATGCGCGTTATGTGTTGTTGAAGTTGACAGACAACGAGCCGCTTCCGGAAATGATACCCGGACAGTTTGTTGAGATAAAGGTGGAGGGGAGTCCGTCTACATTCTTGCGCCGTCCTATTTCCATTAATTATGTGGACAGGAAAAATAATCAGTTGTGGCTGCTTGTGCAGACTGTGGGCGAGGGCACTAAGACTCTTGCACGCTTGCGTGAGGGAGACTTCTTGAATGTGGTCTTTCCGCTTGGCAACGGATTCTCTCCTGTATGTCGCGAAGGCGAGCAAGTGCTGCTTGTTGGCGGTGGAGTCGGTGTGGCGCCGTTGCTGATGTATGGCAAATATTTGAAGGAACATGGTGCAAAACCTGTCTTTCTGCTTGGAGCACGTTCAAAGTCAGACCTTCTGGAATTGGATTTGTTCAGGCAGATAGGTGATGTGCATATTACCACAGAAGATGCTTCGGAGGGTGAGAAAGGATTTGTCACCCAGCATTCTGTGCTACAGCGTGAGCACTTCGACCGTATATCCACTTGTGGTCCGAAACCGATGATGATGGCTGTGGCTAAGTTTGCGAAGGCTAACGGCATCTCTTGCGAGGTGTCTCTTGAGAACATGATGGCATGTGGACTTGGTGCTTGTCTTTGCTGTGTAGAAAAAACAGTCAAGGGTAATGTGTGTGTATGTAAGGAAGGACCGGTATTTAATATAGAAGAATTGACATGGCAAATTTGAAAACGACAATAGCCGGACTCGAGATGAAGAATCCGGTGATGACAGCTTCGGGCACATTCGGATATGGAATCGAGTTTGCGGATTTCATCAATCTGGAAGATATAGGAGGTATTATCGTCAAGGGTACGACATTGAATCCACGCGAGGGAAACGATTATCCCCGAATGGCAGAGACCGCCAGCGGTATGCTTAATTGCGTAGGCTTGCAAAATAAGGGTGTGGATTATTTCTGCCAGCATATTTATCCTGAAATCAAGGATATTAATACTAATATGATTGTGAATGTATCAGGCAGTTGTCCGGAAGACTATGCGGAATGTGCGGCACGGATTAATGAGCTTGACAATATTCCTGCTATAGAGCTCAATATCAGCTGTCCTAATGTCAGACAGGGCGGAATGGCATTCGGTGTGACGTGTGAGGGAGCGCAGAGCGTGGTGAGTGCTGTCAGAAAAGCATACAAGAAAACGCTGATTGTGAAGCTGTCGCCTAATGTGACAAGTATATCCGACATTGCGCGCAGCGTGGAGGATGCGGGAGCGGATGCCGTCTCATTGATAAATACACTGATGGGAATGTCTATTGATATAGAGAAGCGTTGTCCACGTCTTTCTATTTCTACAGGCGGACTGAGCGGTCCCGCTGTCAAGCCTGTAGCAGTCCGTTGTGTATGGCAGGTGTCTCAGGCGGTGAATATTCCAGTCATAGGTCTTGGAGGTATTATGAATGAGCGGGATGCCATCGAGTTTATGCTTGCCGGTGCTTCTGCAATTGAAATAGGAACTGCCAACTTTATTGATCCTGCTATAAGTGTAAAGGTGGCAAATGGCATTAATGAGTGGTTGGACAATCATGGGTGTAAGTCTGCCGCTGAGATTGTCGGGCAGTTGAACTGCTGATATTTGTATAATGATTTTATATCCTTGATGGGTTGATACAGAATGAGTATGCCTCAGAAATCAGACCGACAAAAAAATATTGAAGTCTGATTTTTGGGGCATTTGTATGCCGATGAAATTGTGGTGTTTGTTGTTTGTGGAACATAATTTCAGAACTCTGTCAAATAGATAACCCTGACAAATAGTCGCTTGAAAAGTATGGAAAAAGATAGAATGAAAGTCTCATTCCTGCACAGTATGCCTGTGGAAACATCCGGAGTAGGTACACCTGACAAGTTCACATACCCTTTTTGCTACAAGCCGCATCCGTTGTGTGTGGCGGCAGCCAATGAAGTAAAATCGTATATTCAAGGGAGGACAGAATGGCATGATGAGATAAAAGGCGGAAAAATGTTCGGAGTGCTTGTCGTGAGATGCAATAGCGGACAAGACGGAATCTCGTATGGAGAAAAATCCATATTGGGATATATTGCCGCCTTTTCCGGTATTCTTGCCGGACAAAACAACCACGAATATTTTGTGCCCCCAATATATGACTTGCAGAATCCCGCCGGATATTTTCATAAAGAGGAATCAGAGATTTCCGCTATAAGCGGCAAAATAGAGTTGATGGGTAAAAGTTCCGAGTTGAAAATGATGCGTGACAGGTTGGCATGTATGGAACGGCAGGCACAGGAGGAAATATTGGCGATGAAAGAGAAGGTAAGGGCGGCGAAGTGTGAGAGGGACAGAAAAAGGCGACAGGAATGTGAGGGCAATATGTCAGAGCCGGATTTTCCGAATGCGGACATGGAGGCCATGCTTATAAAGGAAAGCCAGTTTATGAAAGCGGAACTGAGGCGCACAAAGGCATATTGGGCAGAACATATTGAGGCTCAGAAGAGGTTGCTGGATGATTATATGTCAGAGATGGAGTGGCTGCGCACTGAGCGTAAACAGCGTTCTCAGCGTCTGCAACATTGGTTGTTTGAGCAGTTTGTGGTTTGCAATGCCAATGGCGAAAGGAAGAACCTTACCGAGATATTTGATGCGGAACCACCTGCCGGTTCGGGAGAGTGTTGTGCTCCGAAATTGTTGCAGGCGGCATATCTTAATGGCTGGCAGCCTGTATGTATGGCTGAGTTCTGGTGGGGCGAATCGCCTAAAGACGTGGTGCGGCATCATGGAGTGTATTATCCTGCTTGCCGGAGCAAATGCCTGCCGATACTTGGATTTATGATGCAAGGGCTTGATGTGGAGCCGAACCCGCTGCTTGGCAATGGCGAGCGACAGAACGTGGAGATTATGTATGAAGACAAAGACATAGTGGTGATAAACAAGCCTTACGGAATGTTGTCCGTACCGGGAAAAGAGTCTGTCAATTCTGTCTATTCCATTGTGAGGAAGCGGTATCCGGATGCCGATGAGCCGATGATTGTGCATCGGCTTGACATGGACACTTCAGGACTGATGATTGTTGCTAAAAACAAGGCTGCACATAAAAAATTGCAGAGTCAATTCATTGCTCACGAAGTGAGGAAGCGTTATATAGCTGTACTTGAGGGACATGTGGCTGAACGAAAAGGTAGAATCAATCTTCCTATATGTGCTGATATTACAGACCGTCCGCGTCAGATGGTAAGCAAAGAGTTTGGGAGAAAATCGGTTACAGATTTTGAGGTGCTGGCATATTCCGATAACCGCACTCTCATTGCTTTTATGCCACAGACGGGACGCACCCATCAGCTGCGATTGCATTCAGCACACCCTGACGGGCTTTCTTGTCCGATTGTAGGCGACCGACTCTATGGGAATGGTGCTGACAGAATGTATCTTCATGCCGAATCGATAACCTTCAAGCATCCCGTCAGCGGTGAGGTAATGACAATCACTGCCGATTCCGGATTCTCACTGGAATAGGGGAACGGCACCTGATTTTTATCGTATGCCGCGCGCATTGAGTGCGGCTGTGTATCTGCGCGCATTGGCAAGATGCTGGTTGTATGTTTCCGCAAAGTTATGTGTCCCGGAAAAATCTTCCTTTGCGCACATGTACAAATAATTGTGCGACTCGTGATTCAGTACGGCATCAATACCGGCGATGGACGGAATACGTATAGGGCCGGGCGGGAGTCCCTCTACACGGTAAGTATTGTAAGGTGATTCCACATTCAGGTGTACATTCAGGATGCGCCGCAAGGCAAAATCTCCAAGCGCGTACTTGACTGTCGGGTCGCTTTGCAGTGGCATGTTCATTCTCAGCCTGTTGATATAAAGTCCGGCAATACGTGGCTTTTCTGCATTGTTGGCAGTTTCTTCGTCTACAATACTTGCCAGTGTGACGACCTCTTCTTTGGTCATTCCTGCCTTTTCTGCTTTCTTTGTTCGTTCTGCATTCCAGAAGGCGTTGTTTTCTTTCTTCATGCGTGAAAGGAAGTCCTCAACCGACATGTCCCACCACACTTCGTAGGTGTTCGGTATAAACAATGCCGGGATTGTGGCTGTAGTATATCCCAGCGATTCGCATACGTTTCTGTCTTTCAATGCAGAGGCAATGTCCGTGGAGTCAATCAGCAGTTTGTCACCTATTCTTCCCGCAAGGTCTTCCACTGTTCTGACAGAAGGTATCACCAACATTATCGGTGCCTGATGGTGGTTGCGTATGTTTCTGATGATGTCGAGCATCGAGGCATCAGGAGCTATCGCATACCGTCCTGTCCTCAAGTTCTTGTCCAGTTTGTATGCGGAAGTCGCCATGTCAAAACCCACAAGACTGGAAGGAGAGGCCTCACGTATTATCTTGGCGCGCACAGAGTCTGTATTGTCGTCTTTATCTATATAGATATATGCTGTGCTCTCATTCTTGAACTGGTGTCCCAGCAATGAGTGTCCTGTATATGCTGATACCATAGCTGCGGCAGCGACTAATATGCCGCACCCCAAAAACACATTCTTTTTTTTCATAATTGCTTTTCTTCTTTCTTATTGGCAAACTTACGCAAGAAACTCCGGACTTGCTGAGAAAAGGTGGGGAAATGAGGCCAGACAATCTTTTTCCTGATTCTGGCACAGCTGTTTTTTCTGAATAGAAATCACCTGTTCTCTTATTGTGTACTGCTGACGGGAATGTTGCGTATACAGAAAGTATTCAACCTTTAGATAATAGGGATTCTTTCCTTAATACGAAACCTGCCCAACTTCTGTCTTTCAAGATGTCGGGCAGGCTGTTCTATCGTTTGTCGGATAGTAATCGGCAAGCCATAAAATGCTTATAAGCTATTTCTGTCTTGCTTTCGCGATATATCCGAGTGCTTCGCGACACATGTCTGTCACGTACTGCCAGTCTTCTGCTTTCACCTTATCGTTAGGGAACAGTTTGCTTCCCATACCGACACAGTAGACACCTGCCTTTATCCATGCTGTCAGGTTTTCTTCAGTAGGTGCCACACCGCCTGTGACCATAATCTTCGACCACGGCATTGGAGCCTTGAGGCCTTTTACGAAAGCCGGACCATACACATCACCTGGGAACACCTTTGTAAGGTCGCAACCCATCTCTTGTGCCTTGCCCACCTCACTGACAGTGCCACATCCCGGACAATACGGAATAAGACGTCTGTTGCAAATTGGCGCTATTTCAGGATTGAAAAGAGGACCGACGATGAAACATGCGCCCAGTTGGATGTAGAGAGCCGCTGTAGCAGGGTCTACTACCGAGCCTACTCCAAGAGCCAGCTCCGGACATTCTACAGCCGCATATTTTACGCACTCAGCGAACACCTCATGAGCGAAATCGCCTCTGTTTGTGAACTCAAACGCGCGTACACCGCCATCGTAACAAGCTTTTATCACTTTCTTTGCCACTTCCGCATCTTTATGGTAGAATACAGGAACCATTCCTGTCTCGCCAATCTTTGCCATTACGGCATATTTGTCAAATTTTGCCATTGTATTTTTAGGATTTGATTACGCAGGTGTTGTTTATCTCTGTACTCGTCCGTTAGCGTTTCCTCCGGCAAGAGCCTCAACCTCTTCCACAGACACGTGGTTGAAGTCGCCCGGAATAGTGTGTTTCAAAGCCGATGCTGCTACAGCGAACTCAAGAGCCTCTCCTTGTGTGGCCTTAGTCAGCAAGCCATGAATCAGACCGCCAGAGAATGAGTCACCCCCGCCTACACGGTCTATAATAGGGTTGATGTCATAACGCTTTGACTGGTAGAATTCCTTTCCGTCATAGATAAGAGCCTTCCAGCCATTATAAGTCGCACTGAAACTTTCGCGCAATGTCGATACGACATATTTGAATCCGAACTCTTTCATCATAGCCTTGAAAATACCCTCGTATCCGGCAGCGTCTGTCTTGCCTCCCTCAACGTCTGCCTCAGGCTTGAATCCGAGACACAATTCTGCATCCTCTTCGTTTCCTATGCAGACATCCACATATTGCATGAGCGGACGCATGATTGATATTGCCTTCTCGCTTGTCCAAAGTTTTTTACGGAAATTGAGGTCACAGCTGACAGTCACTCCATGTTTTTTTGCTGCGATACATGCCAGACGGAGACATTCTGCGCTTGCGTCTGAGATGGCAGGTGTGATGCCCGACCAGTGGAACCAATCGGCACCTTCAAATATTTTGTCAAAATCAAAATCCTTCGGGGTAGCTTCTGCGATAGAAGAATTGGCACGGTCGTATATTACTTTTGATGGGCGCATAGACGCACCTGTCTCAGCATAATAAAGTCCGACACGGTTACCACCGCGCGCAATGAAGTCGGTGTTGACACCATATTTGCGCATGGCATTTACAGCGATCTGACCTATTTCGTGCTTTGGCAGCTTTGATACGAAATAGCAGTCATGTCCGTAGTTTGAACAACTGATAGCTACATTGGCTTCGCCTCCTCCGGGGATGATGTCGAATTTCTCTGCTTGTACGAATCTATAGTTCCCTTCCGGTGAGAGGCGGAGCATAATCTCGCCCATTGTAACAATTTTTGCCATAAATAATTACTTGTAATAGGTTATTATTGTATTAATCTTTTTTGTTTGTCAATTGTTTGGTAAAGTGTGAGATACGTATAATACAGATATGTCGTAAATGCACAGACCCCAGTGTTTACCCATGCAAATATATTGCTTTTTTTACTATCATGTTCAATTCTCAGGCAATATTTTGCAAAAAGTAAATTGAAAGGCTGTTTTTGTTTGCGCGACTTCGTGTTTTTCTGTGGATGGTATACCTCGGGAAATGTTCCGGTTGCTGTTTGTCCCGGATTTGTTCGTCTGGTATTTTCTCCTTCGCAAAGCCCCCAAAAAAGGAGACTTAGCTTTTTATAGAGTTGAGTTTTGATGTAGGAGATGTTTTGCTGATGGATTTGACAGATTTCTTGACTTTTTGTAAATGTGTTTTTAATGTGTTCAGACAGAATATTTGACTTTTTGTAAGTATGCTTTTTGTGTATTTTGACGGACTCCTCCGTTGCAAAGCGACACCTCCCCTAACTTAGGGGAGGAACTATATACCTTGTCAATCAAATAGTTAAATTCTTTACAAGCACGGAAATCAGGCTCCTCCCCTAAGTTGGCTAATCTTTGTACACATTTTTTTGAGGCATAGAAACACATACTTCCAGCCACTT
>JAMPEL010000088.1 GCA_023665185.1 Roseburia sp. | reverse complement strand
TAAGCCTCTGATTGTAAAGGCTATATATACATAATCCATCTCTTCGGAAGAGATGGATTGCTTTTTTATAGTGCTTCTCAAACTTCCCCCTAAAACATACGTTCTCATTAACAAGGTATATAAAATATGACAAGAGAAAATAGGGCGAAGCAACGGGTATCTGACATTATGTCACTTTAGCCGGAAGGCGCATTTTAACAATTTGGGCGGCTGCCGACTTAGACCTGGTGCTTGATTTTTGAGTCTTTTATCGGTAAATCATTGATAATCAATCAAATGTATTTTTAGCGAAAAGTGCGCGGTTTTTGACGTAAAACGTATGGTTTGAGTCAAAATAGGATGTATTGATAATCAGCGAGTTATGAAAATTTTGTCTTAAAATTGTCTTTTTTCGGGTTCAAAATCCATTTTTGTTTTTCGGAGCATTGAAAAGGCAGTTGCCGTCTTTTTGAGGACGTGATTCGGAAAAATGCCCGATTTTGGGCTGAAAAGCGGGCTTTGAAAATTTTGTGCGCCTTGAAAATAAATTTCGTTCACCTTGCGAAAAAAATCAGTGTGCCTTGGAAATAAATTTTCAGCACCTTGTAATTTTGGGCTTTTTTGGGGTTTTGGGTGGAAATGGTGCTTTTGGGGTTGAATTTCTATATCTTTTAGTCGGTCGGATTATTCTGTTTGTCCACTTGAAATTCGAAGCTCAAAAGCCTCCGTAGAATCGCGTTTTTGCAGCCGAGGCAAGGTGCGGTTCATTTTGAGGCGATTCTACGGAGTCGGGATTTAACATATCAAAAAGACAGCATTTTACTTAATTCAGCGACATATTAGCAACATTACATGACATATTTGGAGGAGTCTGTAAAAACGCGCTGCACAACATTCTCAAAAAATCAGCACAACATCCGCCAAAACAAAAAGCAAATCACAAAGCCACAGCGGGGAAAACAATTACAAAGCGAGTGAGTCCGTCGGCATACGTGCGCAGTGAAAAGCGGCATCCATGTCCTGTCAGTACCTCACGAATCAGCACAAGCCCAATGCCCTGTCCGTGGGGCTTGGTAGAGAAAAACGGACTGAAAAGTTTTGCCTCTGCCTCCCGGCTGATTCCGGCACCATCGTCCCTCACCTCAATCGTGGCAGGAGCGGCGGAAGTGGTGATAACAATGTGCCCGGCACGTCCGATACTTTCAGCCGAGTTTTTGATGATATTGACCAGCACTTGCTCAAAAAGCACACTGTCGATATTCGCCCAGGGCACATCTTCACACAGATTGAGCTGCAACGAAATGTCCCGCGCCGTACAGATATTGTCCATGAATAATTTACACGAGGTGACACAAGCATTCAAATCACAGCGGCGGGGCTGAGGTTGAGGCAGCTTCACCACATCGGCAAAGCGCGTAATGAAACGGCTCATGCCGTAGCAACGGTCTATGCATACCTGAAACAACGAGGCGGCATCACCTGCCGCATCACTGCCATTCTCCGCCGCCACGTCCTTCATCATATCCAGTGTAGATGTGATTCCCGCTACTGTATTGTTCACTTCATGGGCAATCATACGCACCACTTTCTCGTATGCCTTTTTCTCGGCTTTCACAACCTCCGATGTAAGACTCTCAATCAGAATGAAAGGATGCGCAAAACCACGGTCAACAAACGACAGACGTGAGCAACGATAAATGCAGGAGTCGCTCAGCCGCACAGTGTCCACACCATCTTGCGGGATACGCGCAATCTCAACGGCAAGCGGAGTAGTCATCTGTTCCACTTTCACTCCCGCAATCTCATCAGCCGACGCATATCCGAGAAAACGAAGCGCGGCATCATTGACAAGGGTCACAGCCCCGTCGAAATCGAGAATAACCACTCCCATTGGCGAAGAGCTGATGAGCAAATCCAGAAAATGGTTTTGCTCGCGCAAGCGCAGACGCTCGTTCTTCAGACGGTCCATCATCCGGTTGAACACCTGTACCACACGGTCGGTCTCCTTCTGTCCCACAGGAGCCAGCCGACTGCTGAAATCCTGTTCTTTCAACAAATCCATACCTCCGGCTATGATATCGAAAGAACGCACCACCTTACGGTAAAAATATCCCATAAACAGCAGGCAGGCAAGCACAAGAGTTTCCGACATATAGAACATCAAGCCTCCTTCATTCCGCAACAGAATAAAGAGCAGCGCACCGATTGCCGCCACCAATGCGGCAAGTATGAAGAACAGCTGTTTCATTTGATTCCATATTTTTCCATGCGCCTGTACAATGCTCCACGACTTATTCCGAGGGCGGCAGCCACAAGCGAGATATTTCCTCCGTATTTGTCCAAAGCCTGCACAATGGTCTGCCGCTCCATTTCCTCAAGCGTCAGCGTCATGCCCGCCGCTAAAGAAGAAGGCGGCAATACGGACAAGGCGGCATCGTCCTGTCCCGCCGGAATCGCCACATTTCTTCTGAAATCGTCTTCTGTCAGCATGTCATGCCCGCTGATGAGCAAAGTACGCTCCACCAAATTCTTCAGTTCCCGGATATTTCCGGGATAAGTCAGTGTTTTCAGAAACGTCAGGGCATCGGGAGAGACCTCGACAGGCGGCAACGAGTTACATTCACATTGTCTCGCAATGAAGTGGCGCACAAGCAGCGGAATGTCCTCTCGCCGCTCACGCAACGGAGGCAGGTGCAGCGTAATGAGGTTGATGCGGTAGAACAAGTCCTCACGGAAGGTTCTCTCCTGCACCATCCGGGGCAAATCGGCATTCGTGGCACTGACAACCCTCACATTCACCTTGCGCGGCCGGCTGTCGCCAAGCACCTCGAAAGTCTGGTCTTGGAGCACCCTCAACAGCTTCACCTGACAGTTGCGGTCAAGTTCCCCTATCTCATCAAGAAAGATTGTTCCTCCATCGGCCATCTCAAATCTGCCGGTCCGGTCGCTATGCGCATCCGTAAACGCGCCTTTCTTGTGTCCGAACATCTCGCTTTCAAACAGAGTCTGCGATATTCCTCCGAGATTCACTTTGACGAAAGGTTTTCCCGCCCGCACACTGTGCTTGTGCAGAGCCTCAGCCACAAGTTCCTTGCCTGTGCCGCTCTCGCCTGTTATCAGTACGGACGCATTGGTACGCGCCACCCGTTCCACTGTGGCGAGTACTTCGCGCAATGCCACGCTGCAACCGATGATCTCAGGAAACTTCTCCGCTGTCAGCTGCACATTGCCGGCAGGAGCGGCAATTGCATTGTCCTTATCCTTCCGTGTAATGTCGAGCGCAGTCTCTATTCTTTGCATCAGCACACTGTTGTTCCAGGGTTTGGTGATGAAGTCAAAAGCTCCGGCACGCATACCCTCCACCGCAAGGTTGATGCTTCCCCATGCCGTCATCAGTATTACAGGCACTTCGGGGCGGAACAGTTTCACTTGCCTGAGCAACGTCAGCCCCTCCTCGCCATCAGTCGATAATGTAAAGTTCATATCCATGAGCACAAGCTGCGGAGCCATTGACCTGACCACCGCCATCGCCTCGTCAGGACCCTCCACAGCCATCACCTCGTATCCGTTCCTTTCCAAAATGTATGTCAGCGATACGCGTATCGCCTTGTCATCATCAATTACTAATATCATTATTCCTATTTTTATCCGCACAGGCAACAAGCACGACCGTCCGCCTGAGTCAGGGCAAAGTTAGCCTTTTGCCACCACGATTCCAAAACAAACTCCTTACTCTTTATTGCATGCCTCGCAAAGCTACATCTCATGCCCGTCTTGCGGGAATATAAATGCCGAGACACACTACAAGCAACAGGACTGCATACACAATGAACGATACAGCAATGAAATGAAGGGCAAAATCAGCAAGCCAGCTATCAACGAAATAGCCTTCCTCCCATAAAATACTGTCGGTCGATGGCAGCCCCTCCTTGCGCGCATATTGCAGAAATGCCATGCAGCCAATGAATACCGCCAGTGTGGTCATCACAAATCCCTCGCACATAAGCATGGACACAATACCTTGCTTTGTAGCCCCGAAAGAGCGCATGATAAATATCTCTTCCTTACGCCTGCGGGTCTGAAACCAAAATGTGCCGACAACTCCCAGACAAAGGCTTACCATAAAGAATATTGCCAATGCCACATTCAGGCGCGTCTGGTTCGTAACACCAACCTGATAGTCTGTCTTGCGCGCCAAGTCAGGGTAAGGACTCACACTCCGAACCAACAGTCGTCCGACACAGAACTCCTTTGCGGAAACAGTGGACAGTCTTTCAGAGAACCCCCACAGGTCAATCCCATCGCGCAGTCGGACCACTATGTAGGGCAGTTCCCGCATCGGATAGAAGCCGGAATGGAACAGCACTGTCGCCACATCCGAAAAGGAATGTACGCGGACATCCTCAACCACTCCTACAATGCGCTCATAAGAACCATTCTCTTGGTTTATGTTCAGAATGCTGTCACCGACCACACGATCTGTTCCAAACAAGGCGATTGCCAGCGAGCGGGTCATAACCACTCCGTTCTGTGTATCCAGACTTTCAGAAAGTTGTTCGGGCGACGGAGAGCCTGACAATGACTTTATGCCATAAGTCTCAAAATAGTTACAGCCCTTTTTGAAAAACAATTGATAGGAGCAGGCTGACACATCAGGGAACCTCTTCGATGAATATTCTCCTTGCCAAATGCCGGGATTGCCCAGACACGACGGCATATCTTCCAATGTCACGCTTTCCACCTCGCCCATCCCGCGCAATCTGTCCACGATGATTTGCACGGCATCCTCCGAGGAAAGCATATCACTTGTTTCCTCGCTCATATCCTCGACAAGTTCAATCCGGCACAGCCGCTCCGCATCGTAGCCCAAAGGCAGACTCCGGCATTGCAGGAGTGACACTATGGGGTCGATGACTATCCAAGCAATAACTGTCACCAAAACAAGCTCAAGAAAAAGCCACAGATTGTAGTTGCGGCGGCTCCACAAGTTCTTCAATATAATTTTAAGCATATACACAATTCATTTATGTTTATAATGTCCACAACTCATTCATCTTCTTTCATCGACTTGATGATGGGCTGACGCAAGGACAGCCATGCGGGAACAAGCGCGGAGATAAGATTAAAGACCACACAAAAGAAAAATACCAGCAGGAACACAACCGGCGAAAACAACATCTCGCCCGACACCAACGGTGAGGAACCGATGAATTTATAGCCGGGAAAAGGATTGAGCATGTCGAACACCCACTGCCGGAACACCACCAGCATGAGCCATGCCAATATAAGCCCCAGCATTCCGCCTAACAACGTGAACCACAGATTTTCGAGAACAACATCCCGCAACAGCACTGTACGCGAGGCGCCGAAAGTTTTTCTTACCCCCCCATCTCCGCCACACGCGACTCCATGCGTCCGGCAATCACTCCACACAAATTGATACCCGGCACAATAAGCAACACACAGAGTATCAATATCAGAGAACAGACCACCTCGCTGTCAAAGAAATCTCTGTCCTCGACCAACATGAAGACACTACGGAAGTGGCTTATCGGCTGTTCTAACAGCTCCAACTGATAAGCGTCCTGCGAGGCATTATAACGCCGGGTAATGTCAGCAAGTTCTTCACGCAAAGCATCCGCCTGCTCTTCCGACTTCACCAGAACTGTGGCTTCCATCTCGCCCATATAAGGTATAGGGCCGAGACGTCCGCCCATTCCCTCGTCCACTTCCTTGTCGTATGCCACATACACCTGCGCATAACTCGATTCGGCAAGCGTGCTTGCTTCCTCCACCACTCCACAAATCCGGTAGTCTTTGTACGACATTCTCAATGTCTGTCCAACCACTCCCTTGTCATGCCCGAACACAACCTTCGCCAATTTGTCACTGATAACAGCCGTCAATGCGCCCGACTCGAAGTCGGCCTCCGACAAAGGGCCGCCTTCGAGAAAACGGAGCGCGTATATCCGGAAGAATGCGGGGTCGGTAAATTTTGCCGTCACGTGCAAATCGCCACGCTTGTCGGGAAGCCGCACATAGCCACCCTCATCGGAATTTCGTTCCATTGAGACAGCCTCCACATTCTCTAGCTTATAAAACCACTCCTCGGCAGCCCGCCGGGAATAGCCCGAAAGAAAAGAAGTCTCATCTTGTTTTTCCCGAAAACGAGCAAATTTTAAATAATACGTATGCATTCTATTGACTTCCGGATATATCGGTGCCAACTTCACATAATAAGATATTGCCATCACCATAGTAAAGGCAATGGAAAGAGCTGTTCCCGAGATGTATATGGAAGAGAACAGTTTGTCCTCGCGCAACATTCGGAACAACCTCTGTAAATAGTTCTTTGTCATATTTTTATCTCTCATAGCAATGAAAGTCTTTTCCTTACGCATCATTGCCCACATTTGTTTTATCTGCCACATTTTCTCAACATGATATTGTTCAGTTCTTTACTATTTCAGAAAAATCAGCGTCAATGCCTGTGTCCGCCACAAAATCCCAAAGCGTAAGACTGCGCAGCTGATAAAAATACCGCCAATAGCTGTACAGTTCACTGACCCGCTTGCGCCTCGCCTCGTCTTTGGCTGTCTGGGCATCATTAAGGTCGAGCGTACTGATTTTGCCAATCATGAAAGTCTCCACATTGGTCTCATACCTTTTGCACGCTATCACATCGGCCTCTTCGGCAATACGCAACTGACGCAACTGATTATTAAACTGTTCTGTCAGAATAAACAAGTTCTGGTTGAAGTTCATCGTCTCTTGCCGCAAACGGCTTTCCGTCACACGGCGGTTGCTCTGCGCCACTTTCACTTGTCCTTTGCGCTTTCCCCAGTCAAGGATTGGGATGCGCATCCCGACCTCAACCACCTGATTGTCCTTCAGTGTGGAATAAGCTCCATTGAAACTGCGGTCTGTACCAGTGTAGCCTACTTGCGCGAACAGCGTCATCTGTCTCAGATTGCCTTTTGCACGTGCCACGGCATAATCGGCCTCAAGCTGTCTCCTGCGTATACTGTGCGCAAATGAGTTGTTCTCTAAAGCTTTAGAAAGCACACTCTCATAGTTCATGACCACAGTCGGCACAGAATCCGGCACCACCGGCTCTACCTCCTCGTCCTCACCAAGAGCAAGAAAAGAGCGCAACGCAAACATAGCACTCCGCAAGGAACTTTCGTTTTCGGTAAGCGCGGACTGTGCGTTAAGCATGTTCAGACGCAACTGCAACACATCGTTCTCACTGATTTGCCCCATCCGCCGCTTTGCCTGCGCCACCTCGTAAAGCTTTTCCGCATTGCGCAAGTTCTGCCGCGATATGCCCACATTCTCTTTGGCGAGCAGCAAATTGAAAAAATAGGTGATTGCCGAAAGTGCCACATCTTCGGTCGAAGACAAGAACGAAGCTTTTGCTTCCTTATAACGAAGCGGCTCTATGCGGCGGTTCCACTTAAATGTGTTCGCGGCAAATATCGGCTGGCTCAATGTAAGTGCCAGCGGGACACTCATATATTGCTTGTCATTACCGTGCCCTATATTGCGCGTGAAATCGAGCGAGGACTGCAACGAAAGCGAACCTCCAGTAAACCATAAGTTCTGTGTCAGCGACAGATTGCCGTCAATGCCCACATTATCGTTCCTGACGAAAGAATAGCTTCCGTCCTCACGCTGGTACGAGCTGTAACGCTTGTTATACGAAGGAATATCTGCTCCCAGACTTATTTCCGGCAGCAGGTTGGCACGATAAGTACGGTACTCCCAATATGCCGACTTCAATTCTCCGAGTGCCACTTCCGCCTCCACGCTTTGTTTTCTTGCCAGCATAATTGCCTCGTCAAGGGTAAGCCTGCGCTGTGCCGACAAAGTGGCGGTACAGGCAAGTTCCCAACACAGCAACGCGAACACATACATGCTCTTTCTATTTACCCAAAGGGAAGCAAACCATCCGGACATAATACTCTCAATATTATATTGTATATTTACTCTGTTTATTAAAACTATCGACAAACCGCCAATACCATTACTCAATCTGCCGTCCGTCGAGGAACCTGAGAGTGCGGTCGGTCTGTTTCGCCTGCGCCTCGTTATGAGTCACCATGACAATTGTGCGCCCATCCTCACGGTTAAGCCTGTGCAGCAGTTCCATGATTTCCGTACCCATTTTGGAATCAAGATTACCGGTTGGCTCATCGGCAAGTATTATCTCCGGATTGCCGATGATAGCGCGCGCTATTGCCACACGCTGGCACTGACCGCCAGACAGTTGCGCCGGAGTGTGCCTCATGCGGTGGCTAAGCCCTACCCTCTCTATCACCTCTTTGGCGCGCCGGGTACGCTCAGATGCTCCCACGCCTCGATAAAGCAACGGCAGTTCCACATTGTCGAGTACGTTGAGCGAGTTGATAAGATGGAATGACTGGAACACGAATCCGAGTGTTTTGTTACGGAATCCGGCAAGAGCCTTATCGCTCATCTTCGGGTCAATGACCGTGCCACACAGTTCGATGGTTCCGCTTGTAGGATTGTCGAGCAATCCGATAATATTCAACAAAGTAGACTTTCCGCATCCTGATGGTCCCATAATACTAAGAAATTCTCCCTTATTGACTGTCATATTCACATTCTCCAATGCCTGTGTCTCGATTTCATCTGTGCGGTAAATCTTATTGACACCTGTCAGCTTAATTGTTGTTTCCATAATTCTATTTTTTCTTGTTTTATTGGTCTGTAATTTATTTTTATCCTAATTCAATCCAAGATAACAGCATCTGCCGCTTCTCCGTCTCATTCGTCGCTATTCAAAGCCTCAACCGTAGCACGACGGCTTATTCCGCGAACAGGGATATAAATGCCAATGCCTACCACGACAAGCATTATCAGAAAGACAATGGCAGACACCACCGCGAAATGAATGCCGAAATGCCCCACCCAGTCTGTGCGCGGACAGTCCGCATAACCCATATACAAACTTTCGTTCCATACATACTGCATATAAACAAGACACCCGATGATAAAGGCCGCCGTAGTCAGAAAGAATCCTTCCAGCATAATCTGCACGACCACCCTGCGGGCAGTGGCACCGAATGCGCGCATCACTCCCACTTCCTCACTGCGCTGCCGGGTCTGCAACCAGAATGTGCATACCACTCCAATGCAAAGATTGAACAAGAAGAACACGGCAAAGACAATGTTCATACGTATCGTGTTGGTATATCCGTTACACTCGTTCAACTTTTCCGCCTCATCCTCGTAAACAGTAATATTCCGGGCATAGATTTTCGATGTACGCAGTTCCTGCACCGCCCATTCACCCGCCTCCTCCGCGAAATGTCGGGGAGACACTCCCGGTTTCAAGCGCACAAGCAACTTCGCGCCCCATGTATATTCCGTATCAAACACCACAGCCGCATCAGCACTGCTGCTATTCATACGCACATCGGACAACACAGCCGCAATCCGGGCTGAATCGCCATTAAACCGATGTACATATCTGCCTGCCGCCTGCTCTGTCCCGCACAAAAGGCGTGCCATGCTTTCTGTCATCACAAGCTCATCCTTTGGATAGTTTCCCATGTCAATATCCTCCACACTCAGCCCACCGGACACCACCCTGATGCCATAGGTTTGCAGCAACGGCTCTCCGTTCCAAATCTGAAACAACGAATACCCCACCTCATTAAGGCTGTCAGCATACAGACTGTTCCCATAGGTGTTTCCTTCAATATTATCCGGATAGAAATAGCCCAGCCGACACACATTCTCCACCTCGCCACGCTGCATGAGCTTGCTCTTGAAAAGCTCCATAGCCTCATCCATGTCCTCCTTGTCGCTGTCGCGGTCTGCAAGATTTATCAGGCACAAACGGTCTGCGTCATAACCCAACGGTCTCTGTCCGTCATATACTGACACTATGACGGAATCGAGCACCACCCACGACACCACAGTGACAATCACCAGTTCGATAAAAAGCCACACATTATTCTTTTTGCGACTCCAAAGTTGCTTTATTATCAGTTTAAACATATACATCCTCCCGCTTTATCTCATCGTTTCACGTTCATTGAGTTTACTATCGGCATTCTGAGAGAGAGCCATGCCGGCACAAGAGCCGACAGCAGATTGAGTGCCATGCAGAACAGAAGCGCGCCAAGAAATATAAGCGGCGAGAAAAGCATCTCACCCGACAGCGCAGCCTGCGCCCCCGTTTCCATCAGATTATAATAGAATCCACTGTCTACAAGTCCGAAAACCCAAGTCCGGAAAACATAGAACACACACCATGACAACAGAAGTCCAAGCATTCCGCCAAGCAGTGTAAGTACAAAATTCTCATTGACCACCTGCCAAAGCAACGCAGCCCTTGTAGCGCCAAAAGCCTTACGCACTCCCATTTCCGCCCGACGCACTTCCATACGGCGGGCAATCATGCCACTCAGATTGAGTGCCGGCACAACCAGCAACACCATCAGCATCAGCACAAGCTTTCTCACCACATCCATGACGGTTTCCGTCTCCCTTTCCTTCTTGCCCCAATTCGTCTCGGACAGAGCGTTATCCACATGACCGACCGGTTGCCCGTCAAGATTCAGCCGCCATTTTCCACCCTGCAAATTATATCGTCGGGCAATATCCGCAATCTCATTCCTCAAAGCCTGTTTCCTGCCGGCATCGGGCATCATCATTACCATCGACAGACTTCCCTGCCAGGGACGTCCGCTCTGTTCCCAAGAAGGGCACAAAGTAAAAGGAGCGTACACTTGCGCGTATGAGCGCGGAGTAAGCGCGCTTGCCGATTCCACCACACCGACAATGCGCATCGTATCGGAATCAAGAAATATTGTCCGCCCCACAATGTCCTCATCACAGCCATAGAGTTTGCGCGCCTGCTCGTCGGAAATGACGGCCACACGGACAGCCCCGTCAAATTCCTTCTGTGTGAACGGACGTCCTTCCTTGAAACGGAGAGGATAAATCTTGAAGAATCCCACATCCGTATAAGTCATATTGACCGGATATTCATGAATGTCGCCCTCCGCCCTCACATATCCGACAGGCCGTATCACCCCGCATGTCACCTCCGCATTCTCAAGATGGTATCCCCACTCGTCCAACGCCTTTTTGGAGAATCCGCTCCAGAAGACACACAGAGCGGTAGAATCCGTATATTCACAAGCGTCAAGATACATCGTGCGCATCCTATTTACCTCGGGATATATGGGAGCAATCTTGACATACCAGGCAATCGCTATTACCATCGTAAAAGCTATCGCCACCGCCGTTCCTACAATGTAAATGCAGGAAAACAGCTTGTTGTCGCGTATCATCGCGAACACTTGTCTGACATAACGTATCATTGTATACTGATTAATCGTTCTATTTCCTCACGTGTATTTTCTCTATTCCGCCAAAACGACCCATGTCGCTCACCACTACACGGTCGCCTGCCTCAAGCCCGGACATCACTTCTATCATGTCGAAGTTGCTCTCGCCGAGCCTCACACTGCGCAGCGCAAGCTCATTGTCACCGTCGAACACATACATACGGTACTCTCCGGCACCGGTATAGAACGAGGCATTACGTATTCTGAGCACATCGTCCTTTATCGAGGTGATGACATAGACATCGGCGCGAAGTCCCGACCGCAAACGGGGATGGTCGTCCTGCGCAAGCTGCACCGTAAAGGTTATCAGTCCGTTACGGCTCAACGGAGTGACCGTACTTACCGTTCCCTCTATCATGTCCTTGCCCACTTTCACCATCACCTTTCCGCCCACGCACACACGGTCGCCATAAGCATCGGATATTTCGCAGTCAATCTTGAAATGGTTGAGGTCGGACACCACAGCAATCTTCGTGCCCGCGCCAATCTGCCCGCCAATCTCATTATATATATAGGTGAGAGTGGCATGGCGCGGCGAGCATATCCGCGCGTCTTCGAGCGTGCGCTCCGTCTCGCCCAGATTCTTCTCGAAGATATTAATCTCCAGCTCTTTCACTTTCTGATCGGCATTCCTCACCCTCCGCTCACCTTCGAGCTGCTGACGCAGTTGCTGCAATTCCAGCCGGGCTGTGCTACAAGCCAACTCCGCCTGACGCACACGTTCCGTGGTGCCCGATCCCAAGCTGTCCAGATAGCGTTCATTCTGCAAATCCGCCTCCTGCCGCCCGAGTTTCATTTCCGACACTTTCAGCTGCATCTCAAGGTCGCTGAGCCGTGTCTGGTTGTTCACTTTCAGCTGTTCGAGCTGATAACGCTTCATCTGCAACTCATCGAGCTTGTTCTGATAATCGGTCTGCGTGCTCTGCAAATCGAGTTTCAGCAATGGAGTTCCTACATCCACACTGTCGCCGCCATGACAATACACTTCCATCACACGTGCCGTAATGGGCGAGATGACAGCTTCCTCGAATGCGGGAAGTACCTTGCCGCTTGCCGTCACACTCACCTCAATGGTTCCTTTATCTACCTCGCTCACGCTGATGCTCTTCGCATTGACATTGGAACGGAAGAAGCGGCTGACCAAAAATCCTGCCACCACAATTCCTGCCACAATCCCTCCGTAGCGCAACCACATCATGCGCTTGCGAGCCATCCTTTCCGAACGCGGTATCTCACGATCCATGTTATTTACATTCTCTCTCATTGGTGTCCTGTGATTTTTACATTTGACGATATATAAGCAAAGACCGTGCCAAACGCATAAACAACTGAAATTCAAGTATTAGAGTTAAACGTGTACTGTCCGTTTCCGAACAATACGTCCATTTATGGGCAAACAGGATGGCGCGTCGGTGCATGAAATGCTGACAAGAGCCGCTGACATTTTGCTACTTTAGAAGAGGACCTGTTTTTTAACATTTTCTGCTGTCTCTCACCTCCGTCTTCGGCCGACTTTTTAGAACTTTTCTCGTAAGTGATTGACAATCAAATAGATGCTATTTTACTAAAACAGACCGGTTTTCAATCAAAAACGCAGGGTTTGAATCAAAATAGGATGTATTGATAATCAGAGAGTTATGAAATTTCACCGTTAAAATCATTGTTTTTCAGACTCAAAATCCATTTTTGTTTTTCGGAGCATTGAAAAGGCGGCTGCGGTTCTTTTGAGAGAATAATTGAGAAAAACACCCGATTTTGGCCCGAAAAATGGGCTTTGAAAATTTTGTGCGCCTTGAAAATAAATTTTGTTCACCTTGCGAAAAA
>JAMPEL010000087.1 GCA_023665185.1 Roseburia sp. | reverse complement strand
CAAAAATGGATTTTGAACCCGAAAAAAGACAATTTTAAGACAAAATTCTCATAACTCACTGATTATCAGTACATCCTATTTTAACCCAAACCATGCGTTTTACGTCAAAAACCGCGTACTTTTTACTAAAAATACATTTAATTGATTATCAGCTACTTATCAGTGAAATCCACGAAAGCCAAGCACTGGGTCTAAGTCAGCAGCCGCCCAAAACGTTAAAATTCGCCTTCTTTCCAAAGTGACATAATGTCAAAACTTCCTTTGCCTGTATGCTGCTGTCCGGCAATATGTTGCGGTAGAATAATCTGGGTTTGCGGGACTTCCATTATATAAAGGACAAGAGAAGGGCTTGACCTTTCATTATAGCCGCCATTCTGCTGTTACATTTGCGATTGCAGGTGGTTCTGACTTATACACAGTAAGCAAAATTCTTGGGCACGGAAGTATGAAATCAACTGAGGTTTATGCAAAGGTTGACCTCAAAAATAAAGTAGACAGTGTAGGTTTTGTAAATCGGATTGTTCTAAAAGAATCCTAATTGTTCCCTACTTTTAGAGAAAATTTTTGTTGATTCAAATAATATTCGTAATTTTGCGAACAAATATAGAATATGGAGAAAGAAAAGGCATATACTGACAATCAGGAACGGCTTGCGAGGATAGCGAAGGCGTTGGGGCATCCAGCCCGTATCGCCATCATGAATTTCCTTGCGAAGCGTACCGAGTGTTATTTCGGTGACATCCATGAAGAATTGCCGATTGCAAAAGCTACTGTCTCGCAACATCTGAAAGAGTTGAAAGAAGCCGGATTGATACAAGGTACTGTTGAAATGCCAAAAGTCAGATACTGTATCAACCATGACTGTTGGAGAGAAGCGAAGCAACTCTTCAACGGCTTTTTTGACGACTGCGCTTGTAAAAAGAGTGGTTGTTGCTGTGACTGATATTTTTTTACTCTGAATATTCGTTGTTTTGCGAATTACGTTTAACTCATAAAATAATCAATTAAATAAGATGGAAATCAAAGTATTGGGAACAGGTTGTTCCGGTTGCAAGGCTCTCCACGGAGTTGTCCTTGATGTGGTTAAGGAACTCGGCTTGAACGCCGATGTGGAAAAGGTGGAGGACATGATGAAGATCATGGAGTACAATGTGATGTCGCTCCCGGCTCTTGTCGTTGACGGCAAGGTTCTCGCAAAGGGAAAACTCTCACGTGAGCAAGTAAAGCAATATCTCATTAAGTAATATCAAAAGCATGAAGAAGACATTTTCAATACTCGCCATTGTCGTAATGCTCGTTTCATGTGGTAATGCCGAGACGAAAACCGAAAGAGTGACTGAAACCGTTGCGGAAACGAAGATGGAAACACCAGGAGTGGAGGTCATGTATTTCCACAGCAAGCAGCGTTGCATCACCTGCATGGCTATCGAAAAGGTGGCTTCTGAAACTGTCGCTGAAAACTATGCAGACAGCAAAGTGAAATTCACTGTAGTTGACATCAGCACTCCTGAAGGAGAACCGATAGCGGAGAAGTACAAGATAGCCCGCTCTTCACTAATTGTTGTGGCCCATAAGACTGACGGCACTGAAACGGTCGAGAACATGACTGAAAAGGCATTTGCCAATGCCCGTAAGAATTCCGAAGCGTTCAATGCGATGTTGTGTGCTGTAATCAACTCTTTGCTTCAATAACAGGCTATGGAATGGATGCAGAATGTCATTGATAGCGGTGAGTTGCCTCTGTTGTCCGCACTGGTTCTCGGATTGCTTACCGCTGTCAGTCCTTGCCCTCTCGCCACGAACATAACGGCTGTGGCATATATCAGCAAGAATATCGAGCAGCCACGGAAAGTCCTGTATAAAGGATTGTTGTACTCTCTTGGCAGGATTGCAGCATACTTTCTGCTTGGTGCAGTGCTGATATACATAATCCGGGAGGGTGCAGACACTTTCTCAATGGAGAAGACAATCAGCAAGTGGGGAGAGGTGATTCTCGGTCCTGCATTGTTTCTCATCGGTCTGTTCATGCTTGTCGGCAAATACATAAATCTGCCGAAACTCAATCTGACATCAAATATTGACGGAAAGAAATTCTCCGGTTTTTGGGGCAGCTTCGCACTCGGCGTATTGTTTGCGCTCGCATTCTGCCCGTCAAGCGGACTGTTTTATTTCGGTTTGCTCATACCTATGTCAGCCACCGCGTCCGGCGGTTATCTGCTTCCGTTGGCATTCGGGGTGGCGACCTCGCTGCCAGTCATTGCCGTGGCATGGATAATCGCTTACAGCGTGTCGGGTGTCAGTAAATTTTACAACCGTATGCAGACTTTCCAGAAGTGGCTCAATCTTTTAGTAGCCATTGTATTTATTGGTGTCGGCATATATTACACAATCATAAATTATTGAATATGAGAATACTTATTCTATGCACAGGCAACAGTTGCCGCAGTCAGATGGCTCACGGTTATCTGCAATCGCTCGACTGCGATTTGCAGGTGTGTTCAGCCGGAACTGTGCCTGCCACCGAAGTAAATCCAATGGCGGTTGAGGTTATGAAAGAAAAAGGTATCGACATTTCAACCCATACTCCGCACAATGTATCAGAGTATTCCGATGAAAAATGGGATTATGTCATTACCGTATGTGGAGATGCTGACGCGAATTGCCCTGTGTTCAGCGGCAAGGTAGGAAAACGGCTGCATTTCGGATTTGAAGATCCGGCAAAAGCCGAGGGTAATAATGATGAGAAGATGGATATGTTTCGTCGTGTCAGAGATAAGATATTCACACGTTTCAGAATCTTTTATTCGGAAATTAAAACAGAGAAACAATGATACAACAATTTGCGGACTGGCTCGTGTATGGTGTGTTCGGGCTTGATGTCTCCACACGTCTCGGAGAGTCAATAAATTTTTTCTTTTACGATTCAATAAAGATTACCATACTGTTGTTTTTCATCAGTGTGATAATGGGCATAATCAACGCCTATTTCCCGATAGACAAACTGCGCAACTATCTCATGACCCGCAAACTTTACGGATTTGAGTATCTTCTCGCGTCGTTGTTCGGTGCTGTCACACCGTTCTGCTCCTGTTCGTCTATCCCGTTGTTCATAGGATTTGTCAAGGGAGGTATTCCATTGGGGGTTACACTTGCATTTCTGATAACATCACCGCTTGTCAATGAAGTCGCCGTAGCTATGTTCCTCGGTACTTTCGGGTTACGCGTGACGGTTGTCTATGTCGTATCGGGATTGTTACTCGGCATGATTGGTGGCTGGATACTCGGGAAGATGAAACTTGAACGCTATCTTATGCCGTGGGTAAAGCAGATACAGGCAAACTCCGAAAAGGAAACCGAAGTATGGGAGGGTGAAAAACTCCCGTTCATAAAGCGGCTGCCGTCCATATTGCGCGAGGCATGGGGCATAGTCAAAGGTGTGTTCATCTACATCCTTATCAGCATTGGTATTGGTGCATTCATCCACGGCTATGTTCCGGAAAGTTTCTTTGCACAATGGATGTCGGGCGACAAATGCTATTCAGTTCCTATCGCAGTAATATGCGCAGTCCCGATGTATGCCAATGCAGCGGGAATAGTCCCCGTGATACAGGTATTTGTATCTAAAGGCATACCATTGGGCACTGCAATTGCATTTATGATGGCTGTCGTAGGGCTGTCGCTACCGGAAGCTACCCTGCTGAAAAAGGTAATGACATGGCGGTTTATTGGCATATTCTTTGGCGTGATAACGGCATTCATAATTCTACTCGGATATGTATTCAACCTGGTGTTGGATTAAAGAGAGTTACAAATGCCGCCTCCAAAGGTGTTCTAAATTTCAGGGACTTTGAGCGTAAAACAGCGGAGCAACTCTTCATAGGGTTACTCCGCTTGTCGTATCAGGATAAGGTGGAGAGGTCAAACGATGACTGTATCTGAACGTCGGATATGAACGCATTGTTGTGGCTTATCGCTATGAGTGTGCCTTGATAATTGCGCAGGGTCTCCGCGAGTATTTCCATATTGGCGATATCAATGTTGTTAGTAGGTTCATCCGCGATAATGATGTCAGGCGCAGACTCTCGAGCCATAAGCGAACAGATGGCTAACCGCATTTTCTCACCCCCCACTCAATGCTGAACATTTACGATCCCATGTATGTTTAGGAAACAGAAACTGGTGCAGTCGATTTTTTAACTCATGTTCCGGCATATTGACCGCTCCAGATGCGAGCTGCTCCAATACAGTCATGTCGTTGTTTATGAATTTATATTCTTGGTCAAGATATGTGTAACTGACAGCATCCGCCCTGAATATTGTCCCCGAAGTGGGGTTTAGCTCCCCGGTAATAAGTTTCAGCAGTGTGGTTTTACCTTGTCCGTTCTTTCCGATGATATGAATCCTGTCTCCACTGCGAATGGTAAGATTCACGCATTCTCTCCATAAAGGATTAGAGTCTGCATAGTTGAAATTGACAGCCTTCAGTTCAACAAACACCTTCCCCTTATGAAGATTAGATGATGAGACGTTGATTTTTATGCGAGACTCTTCCGGTACAAGATTTTGCAGTTCATCAATTTCCCTATTGATGGCATCTATCCTGTCAGCCTGAACCTTGGCAATATTTGAGGCTGTAACCTCCGATTTATTTTTGAGATTCCCTTTTGAGATGCGGGCAAGGCATTTGGAGTCGCTTAATTTCGAACCTCGCGCCAATCGCTTTTGTTGACGTTCCACACATTCACGCGCCTGCCGCTTCGCTTTGCGCCAATCGCGTTGTTTCGCATCCAGACTTCGGATAATGGCGTCACGCTCTTGCTGATATAGTTGGTGGAATTCATCATATTTCATTGGATAGTACCTGATACCTTGTCGGGTGAGATGTAAGATAAAGTTAATGCTGTTAAGCAACATCCGGTCGTGGCTTGCCACAAGAACTGTGGCACTGGACTCGGATATATATTGTAGCAGTTGCTCTCTCGATTCATAGTCAAGATGATTGGTAGGCTCATCCATAAGAACTACTGCCGGATGATGAATGTCGATACCAGAAAGGAAAACTTTCGTTTTTTCGCCTCCACTCAACCGCGACATTTGCGAATCCAGACAAATATGAGAAATTCCCCAATTTCGGAAAGCGGCTGAAATCCGCTCCTCCAGTTCCCAATCATCTTGCAGAATGTCGAAGTTGCGTTCTGATGCATCGCCTAAAAGGATTGCCTTGAGAGCTCGGTATTTCTCCTCAACAAGTAGGCTTTGGGCAACAGTCAAACCATCGTACTGACCATAGTGCTGCGGTACGAGATAAGCATCGGTGCATTCTATTTCACCGGATGAACGGTGGCATAAGCCAGAAAGAATATTGAGTAATGTGGATTTACCTGTCCCGTTGTTGCCGACAGCAGCGCATTTGCAACCACCCGGAATTGAGAAACTGATGTCAGAGAAAAGAGAGTCCTGATTTGGGAGTAGGTAAGTTAAGTTGCTGACTCTGATACTCATGTATTGAATTATTAAAATGTGAATATATTCCACAGGCAGAAACCTATGGAGTTTGCTCATTACGTAAAATAGGACTGGCTTATATATTACATTACCTGTTTTGAATTAAAATCTTAAGATATATAATGAAAAGATGTACATATTGCTGATATTTAGTGAATAGTGGCAATCAAACCGTTGAAGTACCCTATAGGTTGAACCAGAAGAATTGGAGAACGCCTACATGGACATGCAAGAAATTCTGAAAACGAATCGAGACTTATTCTCGTAACCCAACGACCAGTTCATGATAATCCGAAACTATGCAAAGCAACCAACCGGACTTTTTACCCGGACGGCAGCTAAAATCGCTGCTCTTACAGTGCTTAAATATTCAATATGTCAACTTCGTTAATCATAATGAAATCGGTCAAGCAAGTAAAACATGCACTATTTTAATTCAACCAACAAGTATTACATTTTATAATTCTTGAATTCGGCTGCAAAGTTAGAAATAATTTCTGAATAGACTAAATGGCGGATTCTCGTTTCCTCTTATTTATAAAAATGTGATGTCTGTCCGGCAAAGCGCATGGTCTGATGTACCTTATAAATGGTCTGAATGTTTATGCAGTGTTCTCTTGGATGCCGTCAAAAGTCCGGCAGACGAACATTCTTTTCCTGATTCGCACTCACTTTCATTTCTTTGTTGTATCTTTGCACCAACAAAATTAATAAATTATATGCAGCAGAAAATTATTATTTTGGATTTCGGCTCACAGACTACACAGCTTATCGGACGACGTGTCCGTGAGCTTAATACATTCTGTGAGATTCTTCCTTACAACAAATTTCCTGAGAATGATCCGTCCGTAATTGGTGTGATTCTCAGCGGTTCGCCTTATAGCGTGTACGATGAGAAATCTTTCAAACTCAATTTCGACCAGATTAGAGGCAAATATCCGATACTCGGTATCTGTTATGGCGCGCAGCTGATGGCACAGACTTTTGGCGGAAGCGTTGAGCCGGAAGGAACACGTGAGTATGGACGTGCAAACCTTTCTTCTTTCGACAAGTCGAACCCGCTGTTCAAGGACTTTGATGACAATAGTCAGGTGTGGATGAGTCATGGCGACACCATTACCCGTTTGCCGGAAACTTTCCGCACAATTGCTTCTACCGATACTGTGGCAAATGCCGCTTATCAGGCTGAGAACGAGAAATTGTGGGGTGTGCAGTTCCATCCGGAAGTGTTCCATTCAACGCAGGGAACATTGCTGCTTCGTAATTTTGTGGTTGACATTTGTGGAGGAAAGCAAGACTGGAGTCCAGCTTCGTTTGTGGAGACTACTGTCAGAGAGCTGAAAGAGCAGCTTGGCGATGATAAGGTCATCCTTGGATTGTCGGGTGGTGTGGACTCTTCCGTTTGTGCGGTGTTGCTTAATAAGGCAATCGGAAAGAACCTTACTTGTATTTTCGTAGACCACGGAATGCTTCGTAAGAATGAGTTTCAGGATGTGCTCAACGATTACAAGTGTCTCGGACTTAATGTCATTGGTGTGGATGCCAGCGACAAGTTCTTCAAAGAACTGGAAGGAGTGACAGAACCAGAGAAGAAACGCAAGATTATAGGTGCCGGATTTATTGATGTGTTCGATGCTGAGGCACAGAAAATAACAGATGCGAAATGGTTGGCTCAAGGCACAATCTATCCAGACCGTATAGAGAGTCTGAATATTACGGGAAAGACTATTAAGAGCCATCACAATGTAGGCGGTCTGCCTGAGAAGATGAATCTCAAGTTGTGCGAGCCGCTTCAGTGGCTTTTCAAAGACGAGGTCCGCCGAGTGGGTACAGAACTTGGTATGCCTGAACACTTGATTAAGCGTCATCCGTTCCCTGGACCAGGTCTTGCCGTGCGTATTCTTGGTGACATTACTCGCGAGAAAGTACGCATTTTGCAGGATGCGGATGATATTTTCATACGTGGTCTGCGCGACTGGAAACTTTATGATGAAGTTTGGCAGGCAGGTGTCATCCTGCTCAATGTGCAGAGTGTGGGTGTGATGGGAGACGAGCGTACTTACGAGCGTGCCGTTGCTTTGCGCGCTGTGACAAGTACAGATGCCATGACTGCTGACTGGGCAAAACTTCCATATGAATTCTTGGCAAAAGTAAGCAATGACATTATAAACAACGTGAAGGGTGTGAACCGTGTTTGCTATGATGTCAGCTCAAAACCGCCTGCAACTATCGAGTGGGAATAATCTTGTCGTTCTTCCTATGTTGAAGAATACTTGAATATGATAGATTCACTCACTTATTACCCTGATAATGACATTCTGGTAATAAGTGGGTGATTTTTTTTGTATAGTATGATAATTAGGAAACTTATGCTTGCATATACTTATATAGAACCGGGACGGTTTGAACTGAAGGAAAAGCCTGTACCGGAGGTCTTGAATCCGCAAGATGCCATTATACGGGTTACTCTCGGGAGTATCTGTACAAGTGACTTGCACATCAAACATGGCTCCGTGCCGCGTGCTGTCCGAGGCATTACTGTCGGACATGAAATGGTAGGAATAGTAGAGGCAGTAGGCGATGAGGTTCATGCCGTAAAGTCTGGCGACCGTGTCACGGTCAATGTGGAAACTTTCTGTGGAGAATGCTTTTTCTGCCAGCATGGGTATGTGAACAATTGCATCCTGCCGGAAGGAGGGTGGGCACTTGGATGTCGTATTGACGGCGGTCAGGCGGAATTTGTGCGTGTTCCCTATGCCAATCAGGGACTGAACCGTATTCCCGATGCTGTTACTGATGAGCAGGCTCTGTTTGTCGGAGATATTCTTGCCACAGGTTTTTGGGCTGCTCGCATTTCCGAGATAACCTCGGAAGATACAGTCCTGATTATAGGAGCAGGTCCGACAGGTATTTGCACATTGCTGTGTGTGATGTTGAGAAATCCCAAACAGATTATAGTTTGCGAGCTGTTGCCCGAAAGAATCCGTTTTATACGTGAGCATTATCCGGATGTGATGGTTGTGACACCGGATGAATGCGTGGCAACGGTTTTGCGGAATAGCAGATATGGCGGTGCGGACAAAGTGATAGAGGTGGCAGGAGGCAGAGACACATTCCGCCTTGCATGGCAGAGTGCCCGTCCTAATGCGCTGGTTACTATTGTTGCCCTTTATGAAGAGGCGCAGACACTTCCTTTGCCTGATATGTATGGCAAGAACCTTACGTTCAAGACCGGAGGAGTGGACGGTTGCGATTGCGATGAGATTTTGCGGTTGATAGAGAAAGGACTGATTGATACCACTCCGCTCATCACTCACCGTTATCCCCTGACTCATATTGAAGAAGCTTACAGAATTTTTGAGAATAAGTTGGATGGTGTGATAAAAGTGGCAGTATATTCATAATCTGCATCTTGAAGATAGAAATTGCAGAATGAATGATTCCTGCGCCACAGTCTCTGTAAACTCAGTTGAGAACTTGTAAACCGGCCTCTACCTCAAGACAAACCTGCACTATAATGCTATAGGGTGATGTGCATCATCAACATTATGCTCCAAGGGCGTAGCTCATATACGGTATAGTGTTGCTCCATGTCGCTTACGGAGCGGGTTGTGTAGCGGTGCAAGTTAGTAAGATTGTCAGCATCAAGATTGAACTCAACCTTTTTGGATAGTTTGAACTGCAAACCGGAACCAAAGAATACATAGTCTTTTCGTGAGGACACCAGACTGCCATTGTGCGTATGGTTGGCAGTAAGTCGCAGGAACAGGCGGGAGGGAAGGAGGCGCAAGTTCAATTTTGCATGTTGCGACCATTCGCTGTAATTGTAGCGGTAGCCTGATGATGACGAGTTATAGAGATTCCAAGAAAATCTGTACTCCAGTCGGTGGCCTTGTACGATGTCAAAAGCCAGTGTGCCGCACAAGTCATAGCCGGTGGTGTGATAAGTGGAGAGTGCCGACTGCCTCAGTAGCTCGCTTTCGCCCTTGCGGACTGTGGCTGTGAATTCCAATTGTGTTGTGTGCCAGTCTATATCCTTGCGTCCGTATGCTGTGAGCGAGAACGATTGGTTGTGATTGGGTGTTTCAGCAGCCTCAATCACACTGTGTGCTTGCTCATCGAGTGTGGCACCGAAGGCTATGTCGCTCCATGAGCGGTTCCATGTTCCATTGATATGAGCGAAGAGTCCGCTGAACAGATTCTTGTATGAGACCTTGAGATTGGCTCCTGCCTTGTATGTGTCAGCAAGTGTGGCACGATAGCGTGAGATACTCCGGTAGTTCGACATCAGCGTAGCGGTGAACAGTTGTTGCCACGGAGTTTCAGTTGCGGTATAGTTTGCTGCGGCATTGAAAGAGATGCGGTTGCCGGCCTTCCACTGCAAGGAGAAGGAGGGCTGTAGACGGAAGTGAAGGCGGCGGGTGTGGTCGTCGGTCGTTTGCTCTGGAGTTATCGAAGAACCGTGGTCATTCATTAGCTGTGTATAGGTCAGTGCCGCAGGAATATGCAGGGAGGCATTGAATGAGTTGCAGGCATAGCATAATGTCGGACCCGCTCCCACTTGTATGTGAAGATGGCGCATGTCGCCTGAGGGTGCGATGGGATTATCGGGATGATTGAGCGTTGATTCTAAAATGGTGTAGTTGGCATTTGCATGGCCCGACACAGATAAACTCCAGCGATGAGTGCGAAGGTTGTGCAGGCTCTCGAAACGGTTGGAGGTGGAGAGTGTGTAGAGGTTTGCCTCCTGTTGCGCCGTCATGTCGTCTCCGACAGAAAGTTTCTGCGGAGTGTTGCCAAAACTGTTGGTTGAGATCCACTCAAAACCACCGCCTTTGTCAGTGCGGTGTACCCATCTGGTTTGGTTTGCAAGAGCCAGCGAACGGTAATGTAAACTCTGACGGAATTGTCCTTCCGAAAATACAGTGCCCCGTCCTTCATTCCACTTTCCAGAGAGCGACAAGGTGTTGTTTAGAAATTGCTGCTTGGTATTTTTCTCGTATGTGAGTTGCAAGTCAGCCCCGTCAGTGTGGGTGCGGTCTGCAATGTCTTCCGTAAGCAGCAGGTGAGACCCATCGGGCAAAATGTAAGTGGTCTGTGATATGGAAGAGCCTCGCGAAAAGTGATGATAGTAGTTGAGGTTATAGTGAAGTGTGGCATCGTCCGACAGCTTCGTCAGATTGTTGAGATTCGCTCCATGATGAAAACCGAAGAAGCTATTGCCCACAGGCGAAGCCCCGTGTCCGATAATTCCAAACAAACTCGTTCCTTCTCCGATTGCCGGTCCGTAGTGGCTTATAGAGCTTTCAAGACCGCTTCCGTTGTCGTTGCCGCTGTAACGGAGCAGATGCTGTCCGCCCTTTCCGAAATACATTGTTTGCAATGTGGCATTCCATAATATGCCGTCACCATATACTCCCGCGCCTATATCGGCACTTTTTGTCCATACACCTTTGGCTTCTTTCTTCAATTTCAGGTTGATGGCTGCTGACTCGGGCAGCGTTTGGTCTTGCAAGGCCTTGACATGCTCATGATTCTCCAACACCTGCACCATTGTCACGTCTTCAGCTTTGATGCCTTCGGTGGCCAGATTGTATCGCCCTTGCAGCATGTCGAGGTTTTCGATGTAAAAATGGTTGATTGGAGTTCCTTGATACTTGATGGTTCCATTGTCTTCGATGGTGATGCCGGGCAGTTGCCGCAACACATCACCGATGGTGCGGTCGTGCTCCTTTGTATAAGCCGACACGAGGTAGTTAAGCGTGTCGCGGTTCCCCCATAGTTTCTGTGCCTTGACTTGCACTTCGCGCAGCACTATGTTCTCTTCTTCCACATCGAAGTTTAGGGTCTGTGAACGGGCTGTCACACGTTTTGTCAGACGCTTTACATTGAATCCTGTCACCCGTACCAGCAACTCCTTCAGATGTGTTGAGGTATTCATCGTGTAATGCCCCTGTCCGTCAGTCATCGCATAGGCAATGATGGAAGAGTCGGCAGGATGCAGCATGGTTACAATACAAGCCTCCATCGGTTTGGCCGCACAACAAACCTGTCCGTTCACTGCTATTGTGTCAGTCTGGGCACTTGTTGTGGCAATTGACAGAGTAAGGACTCCTGTAAACCACAATGTTCTTAGTTTCATTTCTGACAATGTTTTAGTAGTCCAGTGGCTGGAACTTGACAGGTTTCATATTAATAGGTATATTGCCCAATATCACACTGCCGTTCACTACCGCCACATTTGAAAGCTCTGCCGGCTTTATATAGTATGTAGGATTGGACAGATAATTGGGGTTGCCGAAAGTTTTGTTTCGCAATTTGACAAACTTCGCCCTTGCACATTTGATTGCGTCATTGGGAATGCTGTATGTTATAGGCTCTTTTATTGCATCCACTTTCTTGCACTCAAAAAGATGGACTCTGTCTTCTGACACTGCACGCAGTATCAGTCCCGGAAGTCCGTTTAGTCTCCATACTCCGAATTTTGTCGGCAAGCTCTCAGCAAACCAGACTGTCCATTTTCGTCCTCCGTACACACCTTCCGCTTTTTGGCAGGCATAACCGCAAATACTGTCCCGTTCGGAAAGAATTGTCCATTTTGTGTCTTCCATCTTTTCAGAGGTCAGATACCGGTAAGGCGGTATAGTCTCTATGGATGTCATCATACCTTGAGGATAATTTTGCCACGTGGTGGGAACATACTGAAGTTGTTCTTCTTTGTCGTTCTCACCGTTGTGCTTCTTATATCCCATAGTACATGCTAATGTAGGTGCCACCTGTAGCGTAAGCGAATAGCATACATCTGTTGCCTCATCGTTTGCGGTGCTTGTATGGCATACGTAGTCATAATCTGCCGCTAATATTGTATGGGCAATAATTTCTTCTTTTTGTCCGTGTGCACAAAGAAAGGACATACATGTGAGTAATACGATGCAAACTTTATTCATATTGGTATTTGTCTTGGTTTCTATTCATTGGCATTTTCCAAATGCAAATAGTTTGTGAATAACTATATATGCAAATATATATATATAATGGGAATGCAAGAAGAAATATATATTAAATATCTATAAAACATTATTTTACTGCATTTTTTTGATTTGATGTTATATATAAGTATATGCAATTAGTGTTGAAGAATACACTTCTATTCGGAATGAGTCTTGGAATAAAGCAAGCAGTCTGTTGTTTTTGGCAGTATACCCTCCAAGCGTCTCCGTTCCAGTATTTCGTTGCATACTTCTTTTAATTCATCCGGCATTTCGAGTGATACGCGATACACTGTGAGTATAGCCCTTATCGAATATATTGCAGCGTTTCCATGCATCCATTACATCGTTTGTATGTGCTTTATAAACGGAAGTCTCAAATCCGAGCTATTCTGCCGCACATATTGCAGGACAAAACAGTATGCAGGCAAGGAATGTTTTGACATTATGTCACTTTGGACAGAAGGCGAATTTTAACGTTTGGGGCGGCTATCGACTTTGACTCGATGCCTGATTTTTGGATGTTTTGTTGATAAATCGTTGATAATCAACCAAATGTGTTTTTAGCAAAAACCATGCGGTTTTTGACGTAAAACGCATGGTTAGAGTCAAAATAGGATGTATTGATAATCAGTGAGTTATGAAAAAATCATCTTAAAATTGTCTTTTTTCGGCTTCAAAATCCATTTTTGTTTTTCGGGGCATGG